>NZ_JBFAZJ010000050.1:0-38273 GCF_040681715.1 Streptomyces sp. NPDC051582 | reverse complement strand
CGCTACGACAAGCGCCGTTACGTCTACCTCGGCACCGCCACCGCCGCAGCCCTCACCATCTGGCTCCGTACATGATCGGCCGGACAGGTCCTAGCGAGCCCGCCCCCGCAGATCTCCGCCACACTTTTGATGATCTCGCCACCGACGAGCGCGCGCAGGCGATGGAGGCCCTGCCGTGGATGACTGCCGCCGGGTCAGGTGAACCGGGACTCCTGCGCTGCGTTCGCCGCATGGCCCATCCCGAACAGCCCGAACCGGACGATGACCCTTGGGCCGGCCTGCTCTGAGCAGGGCGTGACCGGTCGCGGCCTCGGTCATGCCGCCCGGGTTGTGCATGGAAGTTGTCCATCGGCGCCAGGTAGCATGCACGGTCACAATCACCTGTGCCTGAGCGTCGTAGTCGGCACCGCTTGCCAGATGGCGTGATCAGTCGGCAATCGGCGTGCGGCATGGCGCCAGAGGGCCCGACTGCGCTGGGGTGGACTGTCAGTCGCGCATGCGAGCGTGGGGGCCGCGGAGGCTTGCAGGTAGCCATCCGGGTGAGGAGCCGAGGGCGCGTGGTGACAGTGGCTGGTGGAGGCTGGATCGGTATGGGCTGGGACTGGACGGATGCGGGTGATATCCGTCGACGCCTGGAGCAGGGTGCCGACCCTGAGGCATGGAGCGGTGGGCGCCCCCTGCATCGGGCGGCGGTGTTCGGCTCGCCGGAGGTGGTCACGGAGCTCGCCGGGCGGGTGGAGGACGTGGACGCCCTGGAGAGCGACGTGACGGCTCTGTGGGAGGCCGTCGTGTCCAGGAAACCCGACAACGCGCGAGCTCTTGCCGCCGCCGGGGCCGATCCCTGGCGGGAGTTGATCGGCGGCTGGTCCCCGGGGCGGCTGAGCCTGGCCGGGCCGACGCCGGACCTGTTCGACGTCTCCGCCGGCCAGCAGCTGAACACTGCGGAGCGCACGGCGGCCGAGGAGGCCGCGCGGCTCGTCGGGGCGCTCGGCAGCTTCCACTACGAGGGCACCGGCCTGGCCTGCGTGAAGGGCATCGACGCCGCCGAAGCGGTACGGCGCTTGGAAGCGACCCCAGCGCCGGAGGAGGACATCAAGCAACTGCTGGAGGATCCGTACGCGTTCGACGGGGATCTGGAAATCATCGGAGTGACGTCCGTGCCGGGCGGCTGCGTCGTGACCCAGCCGTGGGGCTACGCACCACAGATGCCCGGAGTGCTCACCCGACTTTCCCGCGGCACCGTCTGCTACGGCCTGTACGCCAACCCCAAGAGCGGCAACCAGGGCAGCACCGCCCGTGACGGTGCCATCACGGGATGGGACCTGCATCCCGGCGGCGGAGCACAGGAAGGAGACACCCCGGAAGAAGTCCTCGCCGCCTACCTCTACCAGTACAACGCGGTGGCCTACCCCTGCGCCTTCACCGGGCTGCGCCTGACTGACGCACGGGCGGTCGTCGGGCCTCCCGATCTGTGGGTGCAATTGCCGCAACGCGACTACTGGAACCACTGACCGACAGCACGAGTACGCCCAGTCCGCCAAACGAACCTGAGCACTCGATGTGGCGAACGGCGCCAACTACCGAGCGCAGTCACAACTGCGACTGATTCCCAATCGTCGTTGTCAAGAGTGCGACGCATCGATCGATCTTGTCGGTCCTATGCCGACGGCGGCTTGTGTGTGCAGCGTTCCAGCAGCCAGCGATACCGTTCGGGGTCTGCCTGGATGATGAGCCTTGCCTCCTCATGGCTGCTTCGGAGGTCGGCCGGGTAGTCCGCCGGGTTGAGGCTGAGGTTCAGCGAAAGGTCCTGGCGTGTCTCGGGGTCTTCGCAGGTCAGGAACGCGGAGAGGCAGGCCGATCGGTACTCGTTGCGGAGATCTGCCAGCGCCTTCAGTACCGCCTTGCTTTCCTCCGTGGGGATTCTCCGCCTCAAGTCTTCCATGGAGGCGTATTGGAGACCTGGGCGAGCGAAGTACCAGGCCATACCGGCACCGACTTTTTCGGGGTGGGATCCGGTCCGCATGTAGTCGATGATCGCGGCCTGGATCTGGCGATAGCCGCAAGCTGTGACCAAGGGCTGGATGAGTTGTCGTATGCCGCTTCGGCACTGATCGTGCATTGCGGCATGCGTGAGGAGGCTGGCGTGCTGCCGTGTCGCTGCGGGATCCTGGGCTGCGGCCTCGCCGAGCTGGTATCGCTTCACCTCGTTGCGGAGGTACTGGGGCTCGCCTTCCATGATCGGCGGTAGCTCCCAGTCAGGGCAGAAGATCGTAAGGAGCTTGTCCAGCATGGGTTCAAAGTCGAGTTCCCGCCCGGCTCGGTCGGGGAGCATCTCCAGCGACATTCCGTGGCCTTCCCTGGTCCAGATCATCTCAGCCCGATGAGAGCCTCGGCTCAGGCTAAGGCTTGTCCCGGAATCGCTGCGCGGGGCGCCGCTATGGTCGGCGCGCCAGGCCGGGAGCCGTCAACAGCCGTACCAGTGCGTCTACGGCCTCGACAACGTTCGGAGTGGTGAGTACGAGTACGGGGTCGGGCTTCCGGAGAAGGAGGCCGCTCCAGACCCGGAAGACGGGAGAGTTCTCCGGCCCGCCGGTGTCGAAGGAGATGGACCCTGCCAGCTCGTTCCCGTCGTCTTGTGCGCCAGGCATCCAGAACGAGGGTCCGTCAATGAACCGAAGATAGTTGTGGCTGGTGAACGGATACCACTGGCCCAACGCGCTCGCTCCGGCGGCCAGCACCAACTTCTCTGCGACAGGGGGAACCCACGAGTCGGTTCTTCGCACCGCGGCGTCGGCGGACCGTGCGGATACCTCCATCCAGTCCCATGCATCTGCCAGCGACCACGGGGCGTTCTTCTCCATCCACCAAGTCTCACTCGATGCAGGGGCGGTCACCGTGGTTACGATGAGATGATCTTGGTATGGCTGGTGTGATCACGGCGTCGGAACCTTCATGGATAGCCCCGTTCACCGGGCTGAGCCCGCGCTCCTTCGGTAAGTCGATGACCGTGGTCCGCCGCGAAATGCCTGGCCAGGCACACCGCGGGCGACCGTGGAGCCTGCCTTTGGAAGATCGTGTGCTACTCGTCGCGGCCTACTGGCGAACGAACTTGACGATGCGCCAGTTCGCTCCGCTCTTCGGGGTGCCCAAGTCAGCGGCGGACCGGATCATCGACCATCCCGGGCCGATGCTTGCGCTCCAGCCCCGCAAGCGGTTCGCCAAGGACACCGTGCTCATCGTGGACGGCACTCTGGTGCCCACTCGCGACCACGCAGTGGCCGAGCAGTCGAAGAACTACCGCTACTCGACCAACCACCAAGTCGTCATCGACGCTGACACCCGGCTCGTCGTCGTGGTCGGCCGGCCGCTGCCTGGCAACCGCAACGACTGCAAGGCGTGGGAGGAGTCAGGCGCGAAGGGCGCCGTCGGCAAGACCGTGACCATCGCCGATGGCGGCTATCCGGGCACCGGGCTGGTGATGCCCCACCGGCGCCGCAAGGGCGAGGAGCTGCCCGGCTGGAAGCAGGCCCACAACAAGTCCCACAAGCAGATCCGCGCCCGCGTCGAGCACGTCTTCGCCCGCATGAAGACCTGGAAGATCCTCCGCAACTGCCGCCTCAAAGGCGACGGCGTGCACCACGCCATGCTCGGGATCGCACGGATGCACAACCTCGCCCTCGCCGGATAGAGACCGAGCCACATGGCACTCCACCATGCCCAAGGCTACTCAAGATCAATTACGGGACAGCCCTTAGCTGCAGTCCCACATGAACCGGCCTTCGAGGTGGTCAGAGCTGAGGAAGAGGAAGCCGGTTCCGTAGCCGAAGTTGAGGAAGAACGGGTCCTCCTCCGCTTCGCCTCGGTCCTCGAACTGGCAGAGGAACCGCCACGAGGCATCGATGCCGAATGCCTGGTCGTTGGGGTAGACGGCCTCGCCCCCCGAGAAGTCCTTGGGCCCTTCCTTCTTGGGGGATTCGGTCTCGGGACCCTCGCCTCTCAGCCACCTGGAGCAGGCGGCGGCCTGGTTGGCTGCCCTGTCGAGTTCCGGCGGCATCGGAGTCAGGCCTGTGAGCCATTCGACGGGTACCTCCGTGTAGTCCGGACCCCAACGCCACAGGGTCCGCCCCTGTGTGCCGGGGGAGCCGATCGACGCGAAGGGCGGTATCCGCCCACCCGGCTGGATCAGGACGACGGCCTCGCCGTCCTCCGGAGTGTCGCCGCCCATGACCTGGCCTTCCTCATGCAGGAACAGGTACGCGAGGCGCACCTCGTCTCCCGGCACTCGGAACTGGCCGATGAACACCAACGGCTCGCTCGTACGGGGATGCTCTGGCCAGGCCGGTTCGTCCAGCCAGACCGGCTGCCCGCCGAACTTCGACACCGGTTCCGTAACCGGCTCGCGCGCAGCACGGAAGGACATCCGCAGCCGGGGCAGGAAAGCTGCATCGTAGGGGCCCGCGGCCCGGCCTGTCGGCTCGGAGATCACGCCCCGACGCTACGACACCCCACCGACAGCACCCAGCCCGGGCCGCTTCCTTCGGCTTGAAATTTATCCGTAGGAGCCTTCGGTGTTTGGCTCGCATACTGGTCTGATGAGTTCGATCTCCACACACCACCGGTTCCGGGACCCGCGCAGCACGAAGTACGACTTCCTCGCGTCGGTCCTCGTGTGCTGTCCCGGCTGCGCGAATATCGCTCATGTCGTGGCAGGACCGGAGCCGGCCGGGGTGCACGATCGGGACCTTTCTGCACCAAGGCGTCTCGTCTGCCGAAACTGCGGGGTGGCGAAGGAATGGAGCCGTGGAGGTGTGGCCCTGCACCGGGACCGGGACGAGCCGGCCACGGACCCGTACTTCGGCGTCCGTCTGTGGCTGCAGATCGAGACCCGGCACGGGTGGATATGGGCCTACGACCTGGAACACTTGGACCTGATCAGGCGATTCGTCCAGGCGCCGCTGCGTGAAGGGATTCCCTGGCACCACCACGGCCGGAAGATGACCGTGGTGGCCCGCCTGCCCGCATGGATGCAGCAGGCCAAGAACCGCGACGAGGTGCTGCGGGCCATCGCCCGCATCCACGCCTCACTGCTCCGTGCCTGAGCCGGGAGCACCGAGACTGCCGCTCATCCCATGATGCGTCTGGGCTTGGTGCCCTGCTCGTGATGACTGGGGAGTGAATGCGCTTGTACTGACGGCGGTGGGATGGGCGGGGATTCGTATGGAGCGCAGCGAGCAAACCGAAGTGAACCTTCCGCGTGCAGTGGGAGTAGACGCTGACAATCTGTGGACTCCTGCGCATCAGGCGGTCGAGCCAGGTGACCATGGCGAGTTGACCCGTCTTCTCGATGCGGGCGCGGACCCTGACGGTCGTCCTTCATCCGGGCCCGCCGAGGTTCAGGGTGACGCCTCCCGGGGCCCGTGTACCGCGCTCCACCGAAAGTGGTCCCGCCTGTCACGGCGAGCGGTGGCGCCAGCCGGCTTTCGGGCCGGGTCCGCAGTGTGACTGGCCCATATGATCATCCAGCCACACCCACGGAGACGGGAGTACCACGCATCGTGATCGGCTATCGAGTGTTCGGGGCGCGTGCCGGACGTCTGGCGTACGCGGCCTTCATCTGCGTGCTGACGGCCGGTTGCACCACGGAGGCAACTGACGGTTCCTTCGGCAAGGGGGACGGCGCTGGAGCGCCCGCCCCTGCCAAGAGCAGCCCTGCGGCTCTGGTCATGTATCCGAAGCTGTTGGAAGCAGCGGTCCCGAGGGGGGTCGACATGCCTCGGGGGCTGGAGGAACGCAGCACGCAAAGCTGGGACATGTCGAATCCCGTCATCTGCCAGTCCAACGGCTGGCGAGACGAGATGTGCGCCGAGGCCATCGCCACGGCCGCCGGAGGAGCCACCGACTACCACACGCAGAACATCAGCGTTCAGATGATCTCCTTCAATCACGCGGCCGACGCCGCACGCTTCTTCAAGGGGACAGGCGCGGAGGACGATCTCGGCGCCAACCCTCCGGGAGACGCCATCGACGCCTACACACTGCCGACCGGAGACAGGGGATGGACGGGCCGCGGCATCACCGTGCGACAGGGCTCCGTCGTCGCGAAAGTCGAGTACGCCTGGACACCCGGCGCCGAGGTACCGGGTCGGCTCATGGACATCACCAAGATGGTGGTGGACCGCGTAAAGCAGACCCAGAGCGGCAAGAACCCGACAGCCTCACTGCGCTGAACAGCAGCTGCACCCGCCCGGGGCGAACAACATGTACCGTTCGCCCGCTCCGCTGTGGGAGGGCACTGCCCTCTCGGGATATGTCGCGGTAGCCCCCTTCGAAGGCGAGATGCAGCACACCACGCTGTCCGACGGCAGGCACGTGGAGTTCCTGATGCTCATTCCGGCATTCCCGGAAGAGCTCGACTACGCGCTCCGCCACGGTGTCGCCGCACTCTCCGTCGCCCAGGAGCAGGCCGGCGTTCCCTGCTTACGCACTTCTGGGAACAGCTGGGCCGCGTTGGTCCCTCTCAACGAGCCTACGCGGAGCACCGCGAGATGAACCGCCCGGCCCGCAGCCGCAGTACGACGTTCCGTCCGGCAACGGCAACGGCAGCGTCGGCGGCGAAATACAGGTGGGGAGTGATGAGGTCGGCTCGACTACGTCCCGCATGCGGGGCACTTGGCGTCAGCCCCACTGTCACACACGTCACATGCCGCGCCTGCGGTGGACGGCCTGCTGTCTGCTAGGGTCCGCTCATCTCTACGCCCGGGGGGGCATCACATGAATATCGGCGTATTCCTGCTGGTCCTGAGCCTGGCTGGCCTGTCGGGCGGTGGCGCGCTCGCATTTAACGTACGGGGTGCATCCAACGCACTGGCGCGCCGGGGCGAGGCTAACGCGGAGCTGCGCAGGCACAGCCTGGGAGACCTTGGTGAACCTTCGCGGACTGCGTCGGCCGGCCTCTTCCGTTTCCTGGGAACAGTGAGTGCGCTGGCCTCCGTGGTACTTCTCCTGGGCGCCCTCGTCGAGCTGACCGGCTGAGCTCCGCTACACAGCTCAGCGGTGGAGTCGCCACCGGGATTCATGCAATGTGTGACATTCGACTGCTGCATGCTTGACCTCAGCAATCGCCTGGTGGATCCCTTCGGGTAGGAACAACGGCGAGGCTCCGACGGGACAGCTTGCCCCATTCCGCATCCGACGCCGGGAAGCGCCGTAGCTAAAGCGCTTGGCGGCTTCTGAGGGCGATTCAGCGAGCGTGCCGTAGCGGGATATTACCGCCCAGTGGTTCCGGCCGGCCTTGAGGGTGAGGGCGGTGCCGCCGCGATCCGTGTCGAGTCTCGAACGCCGCTGACTGGCAGAGCTGGCCATCATTTCAACAACCTGTATGATTCCGTCACTTGCGTATGGGTGACCTCTTCCTGATCCGTCCGATAGTGGTGTGCTGACGGTGCGTCGCAACTCTCCGAAGGTCCAACCGCCGCCTGTGGTTCTGGATTCTGGCGGCTATCACTGGCGCTGGGGTTTCTTCTTCAACTCGCCCACTGAACTCGGCGACTTTCGTCTGGCTAAATCGCAGTAAGAGCTGCACTTCAATTCAAAGTGAGTGGATTGTTTGACGTGGAGGCTGGGTAGTTTTCCGCGTCAAATGAATATGGGGGATTATGTTTGTAATAAAAGGCGGGCGGCTTCGTCATGCCGTGGCCGCCGCACTGGGCATGACCATTGTCATGGGTGTTCCATCGGCCTACGCGCCGGCTGCCGCCGCGGCATCGCCCGTGTCGGAGAGTGAACAGGCGCTCGCTGCGGCCAAGAAGTCGGGCAAGCCTGTCGAGGTGGTGGGTGAGCGCACCGATTCGTCGACCACGTTCGCCAACCCAGATGGAAGATCGTTCCGTCTGGACACCTCTGCTGTCCCGGTGCGGGTGAAGGCGAAGAGCGGATCGGGATGGGTCACGCCGGACGCCACGCTGGAGTTCCGTGCTGACGGCTCGGTGGGGCCGAAGGCGGCTGTCGCCGGAGTCAGCTTCTCCGGCGGGGGAGAGCAGAGCAGCCTGGTCACGATCGACCGCGCCGGACGCTCCATGTCGTGGGGCTGGCAGAACGGGGCCCTGCCCAGGCCTGTGCTGAGCGGTGACAGCGCCCTGTATCCGGAGGTGCTGCCAGGCGTGGATCTGCGGATGACCGCCACGCTCAAGGGCTTCCGCGAGGTTCTCGTGGTGAAGACCCCCGAGGCCGCCAAGAACCCCAAGCTGCAGCGCGTCGAGTTCGACCTCGGAGCGAAGGACGTCCAGCTCAACACGGGCAACGACGGTGGCCTGTCAGCCACGGATGCCAATGGGAACCGGGTCTTCAAGGCGCCCCCGGCCCTGATGTGGGACTCGAAGGGCGTCGCCGCTGCGCTCACATTGTCTGGGAAGGAGAAGGTGGCCGCTGCCAAGTCCGCGGGCGGTACCCTGCCCAAGGCTCCGGCCGGTGCGGAACCGTCCGGGCACCCCGCGGACGGGCCGGCTCTGGGTTCGCAGGTCGCGAAGATGGCCGTCGATGTCGATGCCGACTCCCTGGCCGTCGTGCCGGACACGGGCATCCTCAAGCAGAGTGATCCTGCGGCCTTCCCGCTCTACATCGACCCCTCCGTCGCCCTCGATGACGGCACCGAGCACACCGCGCTCCGCAACGACGGCGTCTCGTTCTGGAACTGGGACAACGGCGACGACGGTCTGGGCAAGGGCATGGGCAAGTGCGGCTCCTGGAACGGGTACTACTGCGGGCCCGGCTATGTGCAACGCCTGTACTTCGAGTTCTCGCCGAGTAAGCTCGTCGGCAAAGAGGTCCTGAACGCCCGCTTCCGCGTCACCGAGCCGTGGGCCTTCCAGTGCGACGTGCGCAACGTGTGGCTAGTCCGGATGGACGGAGAGATCGGCCCGTCGACGAACTGGGGCAACAAGCCCAACTACGCCGACCTCATGGGCGACCGCTGGCTTTCCGCCGGCCGCGGATCACTGTGCGACCCGAACTCGCCAGCCGCACCGGTCGAATTCTCCGACAATCTTCCCGAGGAACCGGATGAGAACCTCACCCCCACCGTCCGCGACTTCGCCAGCGGCCGCTACAACCGGCTGAACCTGGAGCTGCGCGCGGAGGACGAGTCGGACACGGCCGCCTGGAAGCGATTCCGTAACGACGCGGTCCTGTCCGTGGACTACATCAGCAAGCCCAATACCCCCATCTACGTCGGCCTGGTCACAGGCTCGGGGGAGATCTGCTCAGGCGACCCGGCCAAGCCCTCCATCGTTTCCGACCCGACTCCGGCCATGACAGCTATCACCGAGACCGTGTGGGGCGGCGAAGCGGGTGCCTCTCTGAGGATCGCCCTGCAGACCGAGAAGAAGGAGACCAATGGCACGTGGAGCCCGGTCAAGGCCAACGCTGGTGACGCCGCCTTCATCGAACGGCCGAGCTCAGGCTACGTAGGCGACAACGTTCCCGTCACCACCGACCCGCCCGCCGCCCTCGCGGAGGGCGCCCTCTACCGCTTCCGCACCTGGACCAAGTCCTTCGCGGACAGCCAGGTCCGCGACAGCACCCCGAGCGGAGACTGCTACTTCAAGGTGGACCCGAGCGCCCCGAAGGCCCCGCTCATCACCTTCGGCACGCCCTACAGCTCCTGCACCAGCACGGCCTGCGTCGCGGCCGGAAAGCCCGGCACCCCCGGCCAGTTCACGTTCGCACCGGCGAGCGGCGACACGGCCACCGCATTCCAGTACAAGCTGTCCACGGACACCACCTGGACCGAGATCGCCGGCTCGAACCCGACCGTCGCGATCACTCCTCCCCTGTCGGGGACGATGAAGCTGAGCGTGAAGGCCAAGGACTCCGTCGGCCGCTGGGGCGCGACGAAGATCGTCGACTTCGTGGTCAAGGAGGGCCCCGACCCGATCGGCTACTGGACCTTCGACGAAACCTCCGGCCAGGCCATCGACACCTCGACATCCGACCCGGCGCTCAAGAACAACCTGTACCTCACCGCCGGGGCCCAGCGCCCCGCGAGCGGCCGAAGGGGCTGGGTCCAGACGCCCACCCCACACGAGGACCGTGCGCTCAAGCTGACGAGCGGCCAGTACGCGAACAGCTCCAAGCCGGTCTTCGACACCCGTACCTCGTTCACCGTGGCCGGCTGGGTCCGCCTGGACCGCACCGACGGCACCTTCTCCATGCTCGGCCAGAGCGGCAAGAACTTCAGTGGTCTCGCCATCACCGCTGCCGCCGGCCAGCCGTGGTCTATGCAGATGGCCACGGACGACACCACAGGCGGAACAGGCGCCATCAAGAAGCTGAGCGGCCTCAACCCCGCACAGGCCGGGGTATGGACCCACGTCGCCGTCACATACAACGAGTCCACCGATCTCGCGAAGCTGTATGTCAACGGGCAGCTCCAGGGCCAGATGACCATCACCAACCCCATCGCCTCCACCGGAGTCATGGCCATCGGCGCCGCCAAGCAGTCCGCCGCCTGGACGGAGCAACTCCCGGGCCGGATCGACGAGGTCAAGGTCTGGCAGGACGAGAAGAGCCTCGACGAGGTCAAGCAGGACGCTGCGCTCATCGACACGGTGACCGGCAAGCCGCAACTGGACCTGGCCGGCGAATGGGACCTCACCAAGCCCGGCCCGGCCTTCACGGACCGCTCCGGCAACGCCCGCCCGCTCACCTCGACCGACGGAACCCCCGTCAGCAACGGCGCCCTGGTTTTGAACGGCACGACCCAGGGCGCCACTGCCGCGGGCCCGGTCGTCGACGACACCGGCTCCTTCACCGTGACCGCCGAGGCCAGGCTCGACAACACCGCTCTGCTCACCAAGCCGAACGGGTACAGAGCCCAAGTCATCGGCCAGCGCACCGCCTCTGGTTCTTCCTGGGGGCTGTGGTTTGAGAAGACCGGTGTCCACAGCGAGCCCGATGAGCAGGACCCGGCCAAGGACGTGTACTTCGTCGAGGGGACCTGGCACTTCGGCCGCCTGACAGCCGACGGCACAGGTACCTCAGTGGAGAGTGAGAGCTTGGCGGCTGTGAACGCCGGTGCGCAGGTGACCGGAGTGCACAACGCTCAGAGCGGCACCATCACCCTCTACGTGGGTGCCGCCGGACAGGGCCAGCCCAAGACCTACACAGCCGTGACGGGCAGCGGCGAACTCGCCGTCGGCAAGGGCTACACCAGCAGCGCCTGGGGCAACTTCCTGCCCGGCCAGATCACCGGCATGCGCCTTTGGTCCGGAGCTCTGCAGGACAGCCGGCAGGTCTCCGACATCGTCCTCGGGGCCACCAGCTGACCGGGCTCTGAACAGCACAATCTTGCCGTGGCCGCGAGACACCGCGGCCACGGCTCCCTTCCATACCCATACCCATACCCGGGAGTCTTTCCATGCCAAGCCACTCACCAGGCGGAGGAATCCGCCACAGACTGCCCCTGATAGGGGCCCTGACACTCGCTCTCGTCGCGTCCGGGGCACTCACGCCGATCGCGGGGGCCGCTGACCTTCCTGGCGCACCGAAGATCCCCGAGCACAAGAACGCCAAGGTTCGAGCCGTCAATGCCCAGGGCGCCAAGGAAGCCCGTGCGCTCGTCGCCAAGAACCAGGCGGAGAACAGGGTCCAGGCCGACCGGGCCCGCAAGGAAGCCAAGTCCAACTGGCCCAAGGCGGCCACCCTGGAGCAGGACACCTCTGCCGCCCGCTCGGGGTCGCCCCGACTGATCGACGTACAGCCGATCGCACGGGTCAAGAGCCCTCTTCTGGCTCCGGCCGCCCCTCAGGGGCCAGCCGCACCCGCACCCGCCGCTGAAGGCAGCGATGCCCGCGCAAAGTCCACCGTCAGGATCCTGGACCAGAAGGCAGCCGAGAAGGCCGGGATCACCGGTGTCCTGTTCACCGCGGCCAACACCGCCAAAGGCCCCGCGCAGCTGACCGTCGACTACGCCTCCTTCGCCTCCGCAGTCGGCGGCGGCTGGTCCACCCGCCTGGGCGTCGTCAGCCTGCCTGCCTGTGCGCTGACCACTCCCGAAAAGCAGGAGTGCCGCAAGACGACCCCGCTGCCCTCGGCGAACAGCATCGAGAATCAGGCCGTGACGGCCGAGGTCACCACCCTGCCCGCCGGAACTCCGGCCGCGGCCAGGTCGAAAGCCGCCGCGACGCAGGCGCCGGCAGTCTTCGCCGTCATGGCCACCCAGAGCGCCTCGCCCGTGGGCGGCGGCGACTTCGCGGCGACCCCGCTCTCGGCGTCCTCCAGCTGGGCATCCGGCTCCTCCTCCGGTGCCTTCACCTGGTCCTACCCGTTGGCAGTCCCCGCGCCGGCCGCCGGCCCCAAGCCCTCCCTGTCCTTCTCCTACAGCAGCGGTGCCATCGACGGCCGGACGGCGAACTCCAACAACCAGGGTTCCCAGATCGGCGAGGGCTTCGACCTCACGTCCTCCTACATAGAGCGCAAGTACGGCTCGTGTGACGACGACGGGCAGACCGACAAGCACGACCTGTGCTGGAAGTACGAGAACGCCACCGTCGTCCTGAACGGCAAGGCCTCCGAGCTCGTCAAGGACGACACCAGCGGCACGTGGCGCCTGAAGGACGACGACGCCTCCCAGGTCACCCTTGGCACCGGCGCCGACAACGGCGACGCCAACGGCGAGTACTGGAAGGTGGTCACCAGCGACGGAACCACCCACACCTTCGGACTCAACAAGCTCCCCGGCGCCGGCTCAGAGCGCACCAACTCCACCTGGACCGCGCCCGTCTTCGGCGACGACCCAGGTGAGCCCGGCTACAGCAGGGGCTCCACCTTCGCGTCCCGCTCCGAGGTCCAGGCATGGCGCTGGAACCTCGACCTGGTCCAGGACATACACGGCAACGCCGCCACCTACTGGTACTCGGCCGAAACCAACAACTATGCCAAAAATGGAGACAAAGCCAACCTCGCCGCCTACACCCGCGGCGGCACCCTCGCTGAGATCCGCTACGGCCAGCGCGCCGACGCCCTCTTCACCGGCATCACCTCCCACAAGATCACCTTCGGCTACGAAGAACGCTGCTTCGCCGCAAACTGCACCTCACTGACGAAGGACACCTCGGACAACTGGCCCGATGTCCCCTTCGATTCGATCTGCGCCACGGGCGTCACCGACTGCAAGGCGATGGGACCGGCGTTCTTCACCCGCAAGCGGATGACGAACGTGAAAACGTACGCGTGGTCCACAGCTCCAGAGCCGGACAACTACGCGCCCATCGACACCTACGACCTCACCCAGGAATACCTGGACCCGGGCGACCTCGGCGACACCAGCGACCAGAGCCTGGTCCTGAAGTCCCTCAAGCGCACCGGCAACAACGGCGGAACCCTCACGGTCCCGCCCGTCGACTTCACCTACCACATGCGCCCCAACCGAGTGGACGTCGACGGCGACAACATCCTCCCGCTCAACCGGCCCCGCATCAACACCATCACCTCCGAAGCCGGCGCGATCACCACTGTGACGCTCTCCGACCCCGAATGTGTACGGGGCTCGAAGATGCCGGCGGCGGAGGACGACAACGCACTGTCCTGCTACCCGGTGTACTGGCCCATCAACGGCGGCGACCCCAAGCTCGACTGGTTCCACAAGTACAACGTCACCGCCGTCACCATCGCAGACCCGGCCGGCCAGAACGACCTCGTCGAACACGCCTACGAGTACGCGAATCCCGGCTGGCACCACAACGACGACCCCCTGACCCCCGAGGACGAGCGCACCTGGTCCGAATGGCGCGGCTACGGCAAGGTCACCGCCTACACCGGAGCCACCGGCAAAACCCGCTCCAAGACCGTCAACGTCTACATGCAGGGCATGCGCGGCGACCAACGCAAAGGCACGAGCGACACCCGCACCACCACCGTCGCAGCCGTCCCCGTCACCGGACTGACCATCCCCGACATCAACGACGACGCCCAGTACAACGGCTTCCAGCGCCAGAGCATCACCTACGACGGCCCCACCGCGATCTCCGTGTCGGTCAGCGACCCGTGGAGCAAGCAGACCGCCGGCCAGGAAAAGTCCTACGCCAACACCAAGGCGTACTACGTCCGCACCGGAGCAACCCGAAGCCATACCTACCTCAGCGCATCCAACACCTGGCGCACCACGCAGAGCGACAACACCTACGACGACGTCTACGGCATGGCCACCCAGACCTCGTCCGCCGGTGACACCGCCAAAACAGGCGACGAAACCTGCACCCGCACCTGGTACGCCCGCAACGACGCCAAGGGCCTCACCAGCCTGACCTCCCGCACCCGCACAGTGGCGGCCGCCTGCTCCGTCACCGACGACAAACTCACCCTCCCCGCCACCGCGGCGACCCGCGGCGACGTCCTGTCCGACACCGCCACCGTCTACGACGACCCCGCCGCCACCAGCTGGAACGCGAACCAGACTCCCACCCTGGGCCTGATGACCTGGAACGGACGCGCCCAGGCCTACCCCGCCGCCAGCGGCACCGCCGACCGCAACCCGGCCGGCACCGCCGGATGGCAGACCATCGGCAAGATCACCTACGACACCGGGGCCGCAGGCCTGGGACGCCCGCTGACCTTCACCGACACCGCCGGCAACACCACCACGACCACCTACACCCCACCCGCCGCCGGCCCGCTCCAGGTGACCGTCGTCACCGCCCCGAAGCTCGCCTCCAACGGCCAACAGCACAAGACCTATACCTACGCGGACCTGCGCGGCGCCACCGTTCGCTCCATCGACGCGAACATGGGATCGACGTACAACACCTACGACGCCCTGGGCCGCATCACCGCAACCCGCCTGCCCAACCGCGCCCAGTCCCAGAGCCCGAACGTCACCTACGCCTACCTCCTCGAACGCGGCAAGCAGCCATGGACGTCGGTATCAACCCTCACGGGCGGCGGCGACTACGACACCTCCTACGCGATCTCCGACGCGCTGCTGCGTCCGCTCCAGACCCAGACCCGGTCACCCAACGGCGGCCGCATCCTGACCGACACCCGCTACGACTCCCGAGGTCTGGCCTACGAGTCCTACGCCGACATCTGGGACAAGGGCAAGGTACCCGGCGGCGTATACACACGCGCCGAATACGGCAGCACCCCCGCCCAGACACAGACCGTCTTCGACGGCGCCGCACGCGCCACGACCAGCACACTGCTGGTCTACGGGGTGCAGAAGCAGTCCACCACCACCAGCTACACCGGTGACTCCATCGCCACCACCGCCGTCCAGGGCGGCACCGCGACCCGCACCATCACCAACGCCCTGGGACAGACCACAGAAACCCGCACCTACGCCGGCACCACCCCCAACGACCCCGCCTACGGCGGCACCACGCCAGGCACCCCCTACACCAGCGTCGTCCACACCTCCACCGCGGACGGCAAACCCGCCACGGTCACCGGCCCCGACAACGCGAAGTGGACCTACAGCTACGACCTCTTCGGGCGGCCCATCACCACCACCGACCCCGACAAGGGCCAGAGCACCCTCACCTACACGGTGCTGGACCAGATCGCCACAACGAAAGACGCCCGCAACACGGTCCTGGAATTTGCCTACGACGAGCTCGGCCGCAAGACCGGCCTGTGGAAGTCCCCGAAGACCGACGCCACCAAGCTCGCCGCCTGGACCTACGACAGCGTCCGCAAGGGCGCGCCCACTGACGCCACCCGCTACGAAGGCGGCCTCACCGGCAAGGCCTACACCAAGTCCGCCACCGCCTACGACACCCTGGGCCGCCCGACGACGACCCGTCTGACCCTGCCTTCCGACGATCCGCTGGTCACCTCCGGCGCCATCACCGCCACCACCGACAGCACGGTCAACTACCGGCTCGACAACACCATCGGCAGCGTCTCCGCCGCCGCAGCCGGCGGCCTGCCCTCCGACATCGTCCAGACCCACTACAACGACTTCGGCCTCCCCACCGGACTGTCCGGACTGACCGGCTACGTCGAGAACGTGGCGTACTCCCCGCTCAGTGACGTCGAGCAGATCACACTGACCCGCTCCGGCGCGGCAGGGGTCCGCAAGACGTTCATCGGCAACACCTACGAGGACGGCACCCGCCGCCTGCTGAAGTCGACGGTCAACGACCAGACCCACAACGGCATGCTGCAGGAACTCACCTACAAGTACGACCAGGCCGGAAACGTCCTGTCGATCTTCGATTCGGCCCCGCTCAGCGGCTTCACCAAGGCCGACAACCAATGCTTCGCCTACGACGGCCAGCGCCGCCTGACCGAGGCCTGGACCCCGAAGACCGCCGACTGTTCGACCACCGGGCGCACCGCCGCCAACCTCGACGGCGCTGCCCCGTACTGGAATAGCTACACCTACACCGCGTCCGGGCAGCGGGCCACGGAGAAGACCAACACAGGGACCCCGCAGACTCGAACCTACTGCTACGAGCCCACCCGCCCGCACGCCCTTGCTTCGACCACCACCGGCGCCACCTGCACCGGCCTCACCCCCCAGTACACCTACGACGCCACCGGCAACACCACCAAGCGCGCCGAAACCCCCGGCGCAGCCACCTTCCAAACGCTCACCTGGAACCCCGAAGGCAAGCTGGCCCAGACCACGGAAGGCGCTACCAACACCGGTTACGTCTACGACGCGGACGGCGAGCTCCTCATCCGCCGCGACCCCGCCGGCGAGACCGTCCTCTACGCGGGGCTCAACGAGGTCCACCTCAAGGGCACCCAGAAGTGGGCCACCCGCGCCTACAGCATCGTCGGCACCAAAATCGCCGTCCTGACCAATGAAACCGGTACCGCGAAGCTCTCCTTCGTCGCCGACGACGCACACGGCACCTCCTCCCTCACTGTCTCCGCGGACGACACCCAAACCGTCTCCAAGCGATACACAACCCCCTTCGGCGCCCCCCGCGGACCCGTCACCACCCCCTGGCCCGACGACAAACGCTTCCTCGACAAACCCCAGGACACCAACACAAGCCTCACCCACATAGGCGCACGCGAATACGACCCAGCCTTGGGCCAGTTCCTCAGCGTGGACCCCCTGCTGGCACCGGAACAGCACCAGTCCCTCAACGGCTACAGCTACGCGACCAACTCCCCGGTCACCTACAGCGACCCCACCGGCCTCCAACGGCCCGCAGACGACTACGAGATCCCCGCTCCCGAGCACGAGATCCCGCACGGTCCCGGCGGCCAAGACAGCACCACCCCGACCTCGGCACCCCTAGAGTCCATCGTCGAGAACGACAGCCACGGCAACTCGTTCACCATCCGCAACGAACAGGTGACCGTCTACCCGAACGTCGTCATCCCGCTCAACTGGGAGCACGCCAGCCAGTTCATAGAGCAGTTCAACGAATACATCAAGACAAATTGCGGAAAGTGGTACGGAACTCTCTCCTGCTCCTACACGTCACCCCAAGGCCCCACCAACCTGCAACGCTTCCAAGCAATGCAGGCGGCGTGCTACAAGATCAACGACTGCTCCGCCAGTGGATTCACCCTCAAAGCGATGATGATGGCCGGCGTCACTGAGGGCCTTGCCGCCGGAGGGAAGGACGGTTCCGGCGTCGGAACGCCCCGAGGCGGCAAGTCGCCGACCGGAGGGGGGTGCCGACAGTGCTTCCTCGCCGGCACCGAAGTCCTTATGGCGGACGGCACCGCTAAAAACATTGAAGACGTGAAAATCGGCGACAGAGTAAAAGCCACCGACCCTGAAACGGGAGAAACCGGCGACCGCGAAGTTACGCGCCTCATCATCACCGAAGACGACAAGCATTTCAACACCCTCTCCATCGCCACCGAGGAGGGAATCCAAGAACTCACCGCCACCTATGAACACCCCTTCTGGTCCCCTTCCGCAACCAGGTGGATAGACGCCGGAGACCTCACGCCCGGCACCACACTTCTTACCGACCGGTCCGAAACCGTCACGGTCACAGCCAACAAGCCGCACGACCAACGCGCCCGGACCTACAACCTCAACATCGATGAACTTCACACGTACTATGTTCTTGCGGGCAAGACTCCAGTACTCGTCCATAATTGCAATGGACTCGACGCATCTGTCGGTGCACTCGACGACACGACTTATGATCGAGTGACTGCGGCACACGGCTCGTACATAGCGGACGGCGTTGATTACAATGTGCAGAGGATGCATGACGGTTCCAAATCTGCCGCAGATCACGATTTGCCCGGTATTGGACATGACCCTGACGCATTGGGCACCTATTTCGCGTCGTGGCGAGGAAAAATGACGCACATTGACACCAACACCAATTCGCGCGTCGCGTACGATTCCAACAGGGGTGTGCTAATTGTAGATAATGGCCGAAACGTTCACGGGTACAAGTACAGCGAGGACACTTTTAATAGTGGGAGGTATGTGATGATACATTGAGAGCGAGAGTTGCGGCGACGGTGACTTCTGATGGTGCTCAATTGCGGCTGACGGATCTGCAGCGCCAGTTGATTTGCGAGGCGCTCATGTTTCATGTGGATCGTCCCGATGGAGACCGTGATTCGATTGTGTGCATCGGTGTAGATCGCGCTAGTGCTGAGCGGATGATTGAGAGGGTTCGTGGAGGCGAGCTTCAGTTTCGGCTGGAGGAAATTCACGTACTTTTTTCAGCGTTGATTTCCGCCTCGGCGTGGATTCTCTCTGAGGAGGCATTCTATGAAAGAATCGGGTTCTTTCGAGAGCATGCACTAGCCCTGGCCAGCGGGTTGGTGAACGCTACCGCGGAAGTGCCCGACAAGACCGGAGATTTCTCTGGGAGCGCCTAGATTAAATTCTCCGTGATGACTCGCCAGTTCATCTGGCGAGTCATCACGGCTACTGAGGTTGAACTCGTGGTGTCGTAGGGGCTGACGGCTGGTCGTCTGCTGCGGTATCACCGGGGCATGCGGTATCCACAAGGGGG
The DNA here is from genome assembly GCF_040681715.1 of Streptomyces sp. NPDC051582. Lineage (NCBI taxonomy): Bacteria > Bacillati > Actinomycetota > Actinomycetes > Kitasatosporales > Streptomycetaceae > Streptomyces > Streptomyces sp. NPDC051582. The sequence goes on along the minus strand of NZ_JBFAZJ010000050.1, from coordinate 19,326 downwards.
CGGGCTGACCGCCGAACGGCAGCATTTCCGCGAGGGGTTACGGCTCCAGGCGGCAGAGCGGTTCGCCCAGGGCGAGGCGAGTGCGTTGATCGCCAAGGACGTGCGGGTCAGCGTCCGCTCGGTGCAGCGGTGGCGGCGGACGTGAGATGAGGGCGGTCCGCGGGCTCTGCGGTCGCAAGGTCCGGCGTCGCTGCCGAGGCTGAGTGAGAAGCAGTTCGCGCAGTTGGAGGCGGAGCTTGCCAAGGGGCCGGCCGCGCATGGCTGGGAGGACCAGCGGTGGACCCTGGCCAGGGTCAAGACGGTGATCGGCTGGCGTTTCCACCTGACTTACACGATCCAGGGCGTGCGCAAGCTGCTGGTGCGTAACGGCTGGTCGTGCCAGGTGCCGGCCCGACGCGCGATGGAGCGGGACGACACGGCGGTGGCTGGTTGGGTGAAGGAGGTGTGGCCCTGCGCGGAAGACTAGCGGCGGCCCGTGGAGCCTGGCTGGTTTTCGAGGACGAAGCCGGATTCTCCATGACGCCGCCGCAGGCGAAGACCTGGTCCCAGTGCGGCCGGACCCCGGTGGTGAGGGTCCGCGGCCGTTCCCGCAGACGGATATCCATAGCGGCGCTGACCTGCTACAAACCCGGCCACCGGTCCCGGCTGATCTACCGGCCCCGCCGGGACGACGGCCGACGCGACGGGCGCAAGAGCTCCTCCTGGCGTGACTATCGGGACCTGCTGATCGCCGCCCACCAGCAGCTCGGCGGCCCGATCGTGCTCGTCTGGGACAACCTCAACGTCCACAAAGCCTCCGATCTGCGGGAATGGGCGGCAGCCCGTGCGTGGCTGACGATCTACTACCTGCCTCCCTACGCACCGGACCTCAACCCCGTCGAAGGGATCTGGTCCCTCCTGCGACGTGGCTGGCTCTCCAACGTCGCCTTCTCCACCCCCGAACACCTCGTCCAGCGCATCCGACGCGGCCTGCGGCACATCCAGTACCGCAGCCACCTCATAGACGGCTGCCTCGCCGAAACCGGCCTGACCGTCAGACCCACTTGAGGAACAACGCAAGGTAACGACCGGCTGTCACTGTCCCGGCCGGGCGTCTCATCGGCCCTGAAGCACGGGGTTTAAACCGGGTGAACGATCATCGTGTGATGGATACGGGTATGTGGCCGGTGCTTCCGGACATGGAGCGGGATCAGTGGGACTACCTCCCCGGGCGGACCCTGGGGCCGCTACGCATGGACATGAATCAGGAGGAGGTCATCGCGGCCCTGGCCGCGCACGGCTTCACCACTCGGCCCGACGAGTACAGCCCGGGGTGGGACGCCGTGCGCTTCGCCAAGGAAGACGCCCCCACGAGCCGGGCGGCGGTGGAGTGCTACTTCCATGCGGACCGAGAGCTGGCCTATGTCCTCGTCGACGGGCGCGTCGGCCCTCAGGTGACCTGCGAGGGGATCCGGCTCATTGGACGTGTGCCGTCGCAGCTCGCGCAGGAGATGGAAGCCCACGCAATCAAGCACGACACCGGCTTGCGGTTCAGTCCGACTGGCGACCTCTTCTGCGACGGCTTCCAACTCGAAGTCGGCGCCCAGCGCGCCGACGACAACGTCGTGTCCTGGGCCCTGTTCTTCGTCGCCGGAGATGACCACTCCGTCACGCGTGACGCTGCACCCGAAGAGGTATGGCACCGCTGGTAGACGGCACCACGCTTACCTCACCACGTCAAGGAGGCGGAGGACGGACATCGTGGAACTGGCACCGGTTCGGTCAGCCCCTACGACACCACGAGTTCAACCTCAGTAGTCGTGAAGTAGCTGCGGGCCGCGGCTTCGCTGGTGCCGAGAGCGGTCGCGATTTTCCTCAGCGGGACGTCGCGGGCGGAGAGTCCGTACACCGCATCCTGGCCGCTCTGGGCGATGACGTGCCGGAGGTCGGCCAGGGCTTTCAATGCGGTCAGCGGTACCTGGTCGGCCAGGTCGTCGAGGACGCGGACGAGTTCGGTGATCAGTGCGGTGAGCTCGGCGGGGAGGGGGACGGCCGCGTCCCGGATCACCGACAGGTGCACAGTCTGGCGATCAGCCCGGCACCCGAGCGGAGGCCGGTTCCACCGAGGTACTGGCCGGCCTGTTGGGCCCGCTGGGGACGGGCTCCACTCCTGCATCAGCCCGCGGTCCGCGAGTTCGGTGTGGAGGGCGGGGGTCAGGGTCCGCAACCAGGTGACCCGGTGCGTGCCGGCTTCCCGCAGTTGCTCCCGTTCGGCGCGGATCCGCGTACTTGCCTCGCGCAGGGCGGGGCCGCGAAGGTCGAGGTGAAAGGCGTCATGGATTCTGCATGAGTGAGCGACAGGAGTGTTCATGGGGTGAGGAGGCGTCCCCGACAGAGTCAAGCTGCAGCTTTGGTGTCTGTGGAGCTGGGAAGATCATTTTCATGACTTCCGCCGCCTGGAGTACTCACGCCATCGACCTCAAGCCCCACAGCGTCGTCAAGAGGTTTCGACGTGGGAGCCGCGAGGAGTGCGAACGGGAGTGGCGGGCACTGACCTTGCTCTCCGCGTATGCACCGGGCTTGGCTCCTATTCCTCAGAGCACTGATCTAGCAGCCGAGGAACCGGTCGTTGTGATGTCACGGCTGCCGGGCGAGCCGCTTCGGGGTCGGCTGCTCGGCGAACCGCAGACCAAGGCGTTGGCGGCGGCAACAAATGAGATGTATGCGGCGGTGCCGGCAGATGCGCTGGCGAAGGTCCCGGTCCGGCCCGGCCAGCAGCATGAGCTCATCGCCAAGATCCGAGCTTGGACACCCCGGGCTCGCCCCCACGTCAGCGCTGAGGTGGGGGAAGCCATGGATCGCGGCCTGGACTGGTTGGCTCGCTCAGGCTTGGAACAAGCCGCCCCACCGGACATCCCGCAGGTTTTTGGGCCAGGCGACGGGAACCTCGCCAACTACCTGTGGGACGGCTCTCGCGTTCGGATCGTCGATTTCGAGGAGTCCGGTCTCAGCGACCGGCCCTTTGAACTGGCAGAGATCACGGAGCATGTGGCCAGCTGGGTTGACCAGCCATTGGATGTGGAGATGTTCCTAAGCCAGTTCGATCTGAGCGCCACGGAACGAGCGCGGCTGCTGGCATGCCGTCGGCTTCTGGCACTCGTGTGGTTGTTCCTCCTGTCCTTCGACGACCCTCAACATCCGCGCAACCCGCCGGGAACCGCTGAGCGGCAAGCCGCCCGGCTGACCAGGCTTCTCGGTAGCAGCCGGCGGGCTGTCCAGGGCTGACCTTCGGAAGGGCCCTGCATGGGGCCGGGCCAGTGGGTTGTCGCGGTCATGCAGGGCGATCAGCCTTGGGACCCGGGTTCCCCTGTATCCGGTTGAGGCGGTAGCCCGTCGTCGGTGAAGACGGGCATGCCGAGGTCGACCAGTTGAGGGCGTCCGTCGATGGGGGGCTTGAGACTGTTGAACTTGGCCATCGGTAGACCGAACCACAGCGGGCCGACGTCCGCGGGCAGGCGGCGGAGGATCCGGGCAAAGCGCCGCTCAAGCTCCCACTGCTCCCCCTGGGTCGCCAGGGCGGCCGCCAGGACGTCGATGACGACATCGTCCGGCCCGCACAGCGCGCGGACCGCCTTCGACCCGTGGGGAGCCAGTTCCCCGTCGATTTTTCGTGCTCGTCCGCGAGCCGCTGTGACTCTCCGCACTCCGCGACCACCCGCTTCCACAGAGCCTCCAACTGTTCGTCCCAGGGTCCCGAACTGGCTGCTCCAGCACCGTTGCCATGTCACCTGTTTCGGGTTCTGGCTCAACGTCTATGGAGTGATAACCCTGCGTGCTTCCCACGCCCCGCTCACCCACCCCGGGTTTCAGGTGTCGTCCCGCCCGTGCCGCGATCACCGCAGGCGTATTCCGCGGTACGCCTTCAGCTGGGTGCCTGTTGCGAGAGGATGGGGTGATGATCCGCCACGATCCTGAGATACAGGCTCTGTACCGCCGCTACTGCCTCCCGGCGCGCCGCTACCTGAAGCTCGGCGGAGCGGTACTTCGTATGGCACGCGAGGAGTACGAGCCGTTCGCTCATGCCCTGGCCGCAGATGCGAAGGCTGTTTCCGACGCCGAGCTCACCATCCTCTTCGAAGGCAGCTGGCGCGAGCGGCGGACCGCGGCATGGCTCGCCGCCGTCTCGCGCCGTGACCACTTTCGCGAGCGTCTGGGAGCGCTGCTGCTGGAGAGTGTGGTCTGCTGCGCCGGTGGGGCCTACGGCGTGGCGCTGGCGAGTTTCGGCACCACACGGGATGCCGACCTGCTTGCGGCTTACCTGGATCGCTACCTGCGTCGGCCCGACCTTGCCTATGACCAGCCGACGGTCATGGGCGCCCTGGCGTACACCGACTCCGTCGTGCACGGAGACCGGGCCAACCAATTCCTCCAGGAGGGCGGCCTGTGGCAGCAGTGGTTCCAGGACGCACCCCATATGCACGGCGATGACGGCATCTCCACCTACCTGGGCGGCATCCGCCTCGCCTGCGCGGTCATCGAGGAATGCGCCAACATCTGACCCCCATTGGCGACCAGGGGGCGGGCGCGTGCGATCGAGGGCAGCCCACGCCCGCGTCCTGCACTCCGCCTATCTCATAGCCGCCGCGGACCGACGGCTGCCGCGTGGAGACGATTCTTGCCTGGATCGCCGCCGCGGTTGACGGCCGCCCGCTGGAACTGCTGCGCACGGGGCCGTTGCCCACTTGGGCGCGGGAGTGCGAGGCGATCCTGGCCCTCCCGGCCCAAGACCTGAGCTGCGTCCTGTTCCCCGCCCGCGACGCCCTGCGGGCAAACGTTCAGCCGGCCGCGGGCAACGAGCCTGGCTGACCGCCCGGCCATCACCTCCCCGCCCCGAGCCCGGGGCGGGGACGTCGCCTGCGGCCGCGGCCCGGGGCCAGGCGCAGCGGCGACGCTGGCCTTGCCCGCTCCCGAGGGTGCTGTCGGTGGTGGGGGTGAGCATGGGGTGATGAGCGCCGAGGCGGCGCCCGCGGGCCCCCGCGCGGGTATCGGCGGGTTGTGCGAGCAGGCCCGGGACGCTCTGGAGGGATGGGCGCCCCGGCTGCTGGGTGTGCATGTGCACCGGTTGCTGTCGGGGCCAGCGGAGGTGGCGCACTTGGTGGCCACGGTGGAGGAGGCGGCCGTGCTTACGGTTCTTCCCGCGGGCGGGCCGCTGGCGCGCACCGAGCTCCACCAGGCGGCCGCCCGCGTACGCGGCTGCCGGGGAGAGGCCGGGGGTGGACGTACGGGCGGAGCTTGTCGCAGTCCGGGGAGGGTGCCGCCGCGCGGCTGTCGCTCTCGGCGTGCCGGTCCCCGTCCTCTGTGGCCTGGCTGAACTCCCGCCGGAGCGGTCGCGCGGGGGCGGGTTCTTGCCTTAGTTGTCGCGCTGCTCTGCTGGAGGTGGCGGCCGAAGGCGTTCCGTCTGCCGTGCTGAGATCGACGGCCTCGGCCTCCTCCTCACCTTCCTTCGCAGCAAGCGTGAGCAGACCCGCCGCTTCGTACGAAGGCTCGCGCTGCCCGTACCCCGCCGACGGCAGCAGTGATGGGCTCCGGCATCATGGCAGCCCATCGGAGCTGGTCAATGGGGGAGCCGTCATGCAGTTCGTTGTCCACGAGCAGCCGGTCGGACGCGCCTCGACCAACTACATCGCGCGCGCTGACCTGGCTCCCTTCGATTTGGAGGGACAGGTCGAGCAGCTCTGGCTCAAGGCGGTCGACGACGGGAGCTACGAGGTCGCCTGCATTCCTTTCTCCGCTTACGGCATCGCCCTGGGCGATGTCGTGGTGCTCAACGACGACGACTACGTCATCGAGGTGATCAGGAACTCCTGGCACCGCACGTTGCGGCTCTTGTTCACCCCTGAGCTGCCGCATACCGATCTCCAGAAGGCCACTGACGAGATCAAGACCGAACTCATCGAGGCAGACCTTCTCAGCGAGTGGAACGGCGCACGCCTCGTCGCCGTCGACCTCCCGCCCGACGCCGAACCCGCCAAACTCTTCGCCGTCATGGAGACAGCTGTCAACGCCGGCCACGCCTTCTGGGAGTGGGCTGACGCAAGGCCGTTCGTCAGGCCCGCGTAGCAGATCCGCTCTTCCCGAACTCAGCAGTACGTGACCTTAGGGCAGAGGAGTCGGGCCACGGTCAGTCCGGCGGGTCCGTCCATTGATTCACCGCCGCGCAGATAGCTGATCTACGAATTGCCGCGTGAGCTGCCACTGCTGTTGTCGTAACGATCGTGGTCGCTGCCGCTGTACCGTGAGGAGGTCCTCCGCTTCTTCCCGCTCGGCCTCGGTGACCCATGTGGCGCATCCGTCATGGCCGGTGCAGAACCCTTCGGGGTCGTAGCCGGGGCCTGAGTCCTGCCGCGGCTGGACGGCACACTGCCGCGCGGGCCCGCCGCACGGCCCGGCGGCGGGTGGCGCGTGAGCGACAGCGATCCGAACAGTAGACCGCGTCTGACCTCTGCGAGTTGTCGGCGACCGTCATCGAGCCGCATTCCGGGCAGGTCAGCAGCTCGACCATGGCGGTGTCGCCGATCGACTGGGCCTTGGCCAGCACCCTCGCGGCCGACATGATCCACTCGCTGGTCCGCCGGTCGCGATACCCCCTGCCCGGCCGGTAAGGACCGAACCCGATGATGGCGCCGAGGCCGTGACGGTCCCGCCTCCCAGGCAGACCGAGCCGGGCGGTGACGACGCTGTGCCGGGAGCCGCGTACGGCTGGACTGTGAAGGGAGTGGGCCTTCAGGCCAGACGTCCCCGCTGGGCGGAGCCACCGCACGCGGGCGCGATCCTCGACCGATTTGACCACGGTGGCCGAGGCCGGTGTCAGCCGTCTCTCCCTCTTCCGGGAGGCGGGCGTTGTCGGTGGCGGCTGACAGGGTGTGGGCATGACGGATGACGAGAGTGCCCGCATGACGCGGATCCTGGGCGGATTGCCTGCGGCCGCCCAAGATCTGCTGTTGGGGACGAATTGGGAATCTCTCCAGCACGCCTATGGCTCCGGCGAGGACATACCAGCCGCGCTGTGCTCCCTCGTGGACGAAGATCCCGAGGTACGGTCCGAGGCGTTGGCCGCGCTGGACATGGGTGTGCTGCACCAGGGCTCGCTGTACTCCGTCACCGCGCCCGCAGCCTTGTTCGTCGCCGCGATCCTCGACCCTCGCATGGCCTTCGCCGAGCACGAGGGGCACTTCCCGTGGGACGACGGCCCGCCGCGCAGCTTGCTGGCCGCCCTGCTCGTCTGGCTGGGACAAGTTGCCGAGTCGGCCGCCTATGGGGAGGACCCCGTGCGCGACCGAACCGACTGGCAATGGGCGCCCTGGCAGGACGGGACACGACGCGAGCACGACCCGGACGAGTACGCCGCACTGCACGCCTGCCGGGAGATACGCCCCGCCCCGTACGACGCCGTCGAACCGTTCCTGTCCTCTCCCGATCCTCACGTCCGAGAGGCCGCGCTCGGCGCCGCAGTGCCGCTCCTCACCGCCCCAGGGCTCTCACCGACCGGGTGCCGCAGGCCGCCACGCTGCTGCGGGCACGCCTGGGTACCGTTTCGGGGCGACGGGAGCGAGCGAGTGTGGCGCGGGCGCTCGGCGTGTGGGGCATGAACACCTCCGACCTGCTCACCGACCCCGACCCGGCTGTGCGGGTCTGCGCCGCCCTCGGGCCCGCCCAAGTCGATCGGGTACGCGCTCTCGCCGTCCTCCTCGACGCCGTTCGAGACCCGCAGACGACGGACGGTTGGTTCCCCGAGCCGCTGCCCGGGCTCGACGGGTGGTTCCGGTTCACCGTGCTGCGCTCCGCGCTCGCCCTGGCCGAAACCTTCGAAGAAGTGGCGCCGGTGGCGGTCGCTCTCGTGGCCGCGGGGGGCAGGTCGGTCGTCGACTTCGAGCGCGGGCCGATCCTGCTCAGAGCCTTTGCCGGCGACTACGACCCGGCCCGCCCGCTCTCCTGCGCCCAACGAGACCTGCTGCAGGCATTCGTGGACACCGACGAGGCGACGGGCGGCATCGGCGGGAACGTGTTGTGGTTCCGTGCAGCCGGGTTGCCCGACAACCGAGAGGGCATCGCTGCGTTGCTGTGACCTTGCCCGCCACCACACTGTGCAGCGAAGTTGTCCGCCCAGGCCATCTACGGAGCGCGGTCACAACTTGTGACTGAGCCTTGGACCTGGTTCTGACCCCTCTTCCGTGATGACTACGCCTGGAGAAGGAGACGGGGCTGAGGTTGGATGATCAGATGGAACGTATCGAGGTTGAATTGTTCACGGATCCGGGGAACGACGCGGTAGTCCGCCTTCCCCAGCGAAACCTTCCGGGTTTACTGATCCAGGGAGACTCCCTGTCGATCATCCGCACGGACGTCGCCGAAATCGCGGAGCTCTGCGACCAGGGCGATGCAGCTGAAGCCCGCGAGGCGGCGGCCCTTCTCCTCTTCAACCTCGACGAGCTGCTGGCCTGCTACACGGAAGCCCTGAAGGCGCACGACATACCGATCCCCTTCTACCAGGGCCCCTGACCTCCCGGTTGCAGCACGGCGTGCCTGCAGCACGTGCTGAACGGAACCGACGTCAGTGCAGCGCGAGACGCGGAAGGATCAGCGCGGCTGCCTCTGTGTTGCAACCCGTTGCACCACGATCCGGTACAGGGAGACAAGAGGAGGTCCCGGGGGTCACGACGTCCCGGGGCCTCCACTTTCCTGACCTCCCCGCTCAACGATGAGCCGGCCCAACCTGTCACGCCCAGTCCACGCCGACACCGAGTCCTGGCGCCGCCACCGCTGACGCCAGCGAGCGAAGGTCGCGCGCCATGCCGCGGCACCTGGCCAGGTGACCCAACCGCTGACAGCCCACGCGGCAACCAGCCGCCGGCCGGCTGCGGACGCGGGCCGTCACCCTGCAGGGTGACGGCCCGCACCGCTGCTTCGATGAGCGGCTACTTGCCATAGATCCGCTTGCTGTCACGACGTGCGGCGGATCGGACGCGCCATCGTGAGAACTCAGTGCCGAGTCCCACCATCAGCATTCCCGTGAGAGCCGCGCACATCAGAGCCTGTGCAAGACCGGTTATCACCCACCCGACCCGGACCGCCCCGTAGCTGATCGAGGCCAGACCCACCGGCCCCAGGGCCAGCACCAGCCAGAGCCGCAGTTCCGCACCCTTGACCCGGTCCCGGGCCGCCCACTGTCTGAGGCCTTCCCAGAACCAGAACGCAACAAGAGCGGCCACTTCGAGCAGTACGAGGACGACTGCCACGCCGGTGTCGACCATCCACGACAAGAGCATGTGGCCGATCTTGCGTGAACCGACCGCCGTGGTCATGAGTACAGCTACTCAGAGTGGGCAAGCAGTCGCGCGTCAGGCTGAGCTGAACACGGATCCAGGCGACGACGTGGTCGTCGGGTCTGCCCCCGCGTCACATTCCTGTGCTGCCGATCCAGGGCGAAATCGGTGACGCCCAGATCCTTCCCGCAGGCGGGCCCTCGCCTTCGGTGTGCCAGTCCCTGTTGTCCTCGATGACATTGCAGTGCCCCCTGCAGTCACCGCGCCGGGCCAAGGCTGCCCGCGCGCGTGACCTGGCCGCTGTCCCCGGGCGGCTTGTCGGTGAGCCCTCCGCGGCGGAAGCGGCCGGTTCAGCACCGACTGCGACGGTTCCCCGCCGGACATCGGCGCGGCTCCTGGCCCGCCGAACGACTACGCCGCCACCCAGCGAGCCCAGGGCACCGACGGCCGCGTCGTCATGGACCTCACCAGCGACGAGTTCCTCGTGGTCACTGACACCACCGCCCATTAGAGGTGATCTCGTTTGGTGCCGAAGCGGCAGGTCTTGGGGTCGGGCGGTTCAGTTCAGCGGGAGGGAATGTCGCCACGGGCGGCGTGGGGCGGGACAGTCGCCAGATCACGTCGATGCCAGCGTCCGCCGGGGCGGCGGGCGGTGTTACCTGTTCACGGCGGACTTCGGTGAAGCCCAGCCGGCGCGGTATGGCGCCGCTGGAGACGTTGGCCAGGTCGTGCGCGATTTTCAGGTATGCCAGGTTTGGCAGGGTGAATGCCTCAGCGATCAAGGCTGCCGTTGCCCGCGTGGCGATGCCGCGGCCAGTGGCGGCAGGGTGCAGCCAGTACCCCATGTACCAGCCCTGAGGTTCGGTTCCGCGGTAGGTGGAACACGTGCCGATGAGCGTGCCGTCCCTGGTGATGGCGTAGTTGTACGCGTCACCGGCGTCCCACTTCGCGTCGGACTTCGCGAGGAAGTCGCGGGTCTTCTGCTCGCTGTGAAGGGCGACCCACGGCATCCACGGGCGCAGGTGGTCCAGTGAGTCCTCGATCAACGTGAACAATGGCTCGAAGTCGCTCTGCCCCCGCCAGCGTCGCAGGGCAACGTCTCCGCACTCGATGGTCTGCCGCGGTCGTTCCATGACGGTCATGATCGTGCCGCGGAACGGATCACTGCAATGGGATATCGGGGGCCGGTGGGCCGTCTACCTGGAAAGACGGCGATAGCAGATCAGGGCGGCGGCGATCCCGGCGAAGGCCAGTCAAGGCCCTGGCTGTCATGGGTGTTCGCGGCGGAGATGTCGATCGAGAGGGGCAGACCGGTCCGCTCTGTGATCAAGTGGATCTTTGAGCCCTTCTTGCGGCGATCTACGGGATTCGGACCCGTCAGGTCCCCCTTTTGTCGCTCGCATGTTCGCGGAGTCGATCGCGCAGGGCGACCAGTCCAGCCTGCCCCGGGCACCGAGTTCGTCCAGGACCAGGCGGTGGAGCTTGCCCCAGACCCGGGCCCGGGTCCGCTCGGTGAAGCGGCGGTGCGCGGTCGGCCCGGACGGGCCGAAGCCCAGGGGCAGTCGGCGCCACGTGCAGCCCGTCGTGGCCACGAACACGATGGCCGCCAGCACCTGCCGGTCCCCATATCGGCGTCGGCCCCCACCCTGTGGCCGTACCGGAGGAGCAGGTACCACCCGCTGAAACAACTCCCACAACCCATCAGGGACCAGACGCTCCACCATCGCCATCACAGCAGTCAGCCTAATCATCAAGCCAGTTGAGACGATCTCTAAACCGGCCCCCGCACGGTCTTGCCGTCCACGGCGAGTGCGGGAGCGGCCGCCTCCGCCTGGCCGTACTTGGCACAGCGGGCGCGGTCCGCGAGCCAGGCGCCGATCGCCGTGTCCAGTGCGTAGCCGTCGATGCGCTGCAGGAAGCGCCGCACCGTGGCCTCGGCCAGGGCGGCAAGTCCGATGTCCGGTTCCCGGCAGGTGCCGCCGAGGCGGGTCAGCAGTTCGGGCGGGGCGGCGGCCCACTCCTGGCCACCAGGGACGCGGCCCCGGCCAGGACCCGCAGGCAGCCAGGGCCAGGACGAAGACCAGCGAGTGGCGCCGGCCCTGGGCACGGCGTGGATCGGGAACGGTCGCCGGACGGATCAGGAGCCCTGGGTCGTCAGCGGGCGACGAGGGGGCGACACAGGCGAGTTCGCCTAAGCCGACGGAGATGAGCGAGGAAGAGCTGGCAGGCACGGTCTTCCATCGTGAGGATCAGGGATTCGACACTTTATGATCACCCGCGGCCCTGCCCGCCTCTACTCAGAGGCGAACTGGCAGGATCGGGGCTATGAGCGACTCGCCTTTCGACGCTGTCCTGTGCGACTTCGACGGCGTCCTGCGTCTGTGGGATCCGGACGGGATGACCGCGCTCGATCGTGAGCTGGGAGTACCCGCGGGGACACTGGCGTCCGCGGCGTTCCGTCCGGGCCTTCTGGATCAGGCTGTCACCGGCCAGATCAGCGATGACCAGTGGCGGGAGCTGGTCACTGCAGACCTCACCGTGACCTGCGGGCCTGCTCGGGCTCAGGGCCTCGTCCACGCATGGTCCACGCTGACGGGCCGGGTCGACAAGGACGTCTTGGAGCTCCTGGCCGATGTACGCCGCCGCGTGCCGGTGGTCCTGGTCTCCAACGCCACCACACGGCTGGAAGCCGATCTCGCCGCTCTGGGCCTGGCAGATGCATTCGACGCAGTGATCAATACCGCCCGTATCGGGGTGGCCAAGCCCGACCGCCGTGTCTTCGAAGTTGCTGCACGCAGTGTGGGGGTGGACCTGCGCAGGTGCCTGTTCATCGACGACACCCCCGGTCATGTGACAGCGGCCCGGGAGACCGGCCTGACCGGGCTCCACTACCGGCAGATCGACCAGCTGCGCAGCACCCTCACATCACTGCTGGCGTGACCAGCCGACCCACCGCCACTCCTGCCCACCGGCCGTACCAACGTCGCCCCACCGTCTCCGCCACCACGCCCGCGACACCACCGCCCTGGGCATCACGTGATCAAATCGGGCACTTCGCGAGAATCACGCCGCCCTGGGCGGCCGGGTCCAGTAGCGCGGCTGAGGATCTCCCGTCGACGCGGATGCGGCGGCCGCCTTGGGCGTCGGGGGGATAGACGATCACGCTCAGTTCAGAGTCCATGCTTTCTACCCTGCGGCCGCCTGCCGACCCCGGAGTCCATATGGGCATCTGCTCCCCGCCGCTGTCCGCGGCCTGTCGCGGGGCGGACCGCAGGGGCTGGCCGTAGCGTGCGGCCATGCCCGATGCCCTGCCCGCCCCAAAACGGGCAACGCTCTTCGATGGTCTGCGCAACGGGCAGGACGTCGCTGCTGCCGCGCAGGCCGCCGGCCTCGACGCGCGGACCGTGTCCACCGCCGCCCGTGCCGACACCGCGCTCGCGCTGCTCCTGGCGGGCACCGACCCCGATGAACTCGGTGCCGCCGGCCTCATCCAGCGCGCCGAGTACCTGCGGCTTCCGGCTCTGGGCTGCACTCCTAGTCTGGCCGCGCAGATCCTGCTGGATGGGGCTGCCAAGGCCAGTCACTGGCGCCAGGAGGATCCCGTGTTTGCGAAGGCTTGCGATGCGGTCAAGGAGTTCGGGGCCGGGCGTCCGGCGCCCGCGCGCTCGCCCCTCTTGTTCTCCGGCGCCCGGTCGCGGCCGACGCCGCTCATGCAGCCGCGCGAGCACGGTTCATGGCGGCCGGCTTCCGCACCCTTATGCCGTCTACCCGCCCTTGCTGCATTTCCCTTCGGGCGGCACCAGAGTCGACAGGCTGCAATGTCAAGGCCCGGTGCCCCGGTTGGCTGGTGTTTTCGGGTATCCGGGGTGGGGCCGTGCCTAGGTGTGGCATACCGGGAGTGTGTGGGCTGCGGGGCCCGGGGCTGGAGGGTGGGGAAGCCATGAAGGTGGGGCAGGCGAGGGAACTGATCGGCCAGGCTGTGACGGACGCGGTGCGTTCGGGATTCGCGAACTGGTTCAAGACCATGGACTACGCGACGCATCCGGCTCCGCCCCCACAATTCCGGGCCGGGCGCGAGCGTGCGGGCCATGACGCCTCGCGTGTCCCCGAGGTGCCCGCGGCGCGGGTGGAATCCCGGATCACTGACGGTGAGCCGGGCATGTTCTTCACCTACAAAGCCGAGTACGGCACCGAGCCGCTGATCCAGCTGTCCGTCTCCCGCACCTGGGCCAGGCAGGTCGCCGCCACCGGCTGGGCCGTCGTGGAGGGCCTGCCGGTGGTCGACGTCCTGGAATGGGACCACAGCGTCGCACCCGCCCGCCCGGCCCGGGTACGCACCGCGCTGATCTACGCCGACTACGACGCCGGGATGCACGGCTGGCGCGCCCACGCCGACAACCAAACCTGTCGCGTCGCCTGGTCCCGTCAGGGCTCGGCATCGCTCGTCATGCCCTGGGACGAACCAGTCGGCGGCCGGCCCGGTCCGCGCCTCGGGGAGCCGGTGACAGTTGAGCGAGCGCACCAGTAGCCCGCTATAGATCCGCAATCCAGGGATGCCCCGGGTGTACGCGCTCGAGTAGCTCGGCCAGGGTCTCACGCTGAACAGGGGACATGTGTGGGACGGCCGTGTCGAAGTCTGCTTGATCTTTTCGGCGGGCGTGCTTGGCCTTGAACAGCAGGACCAGTTCGGGCGCCAGATACGGGATGCCGTCTTGGGTGTGGTGGATGATGTTGCGATAGGGCAGCCGGATCCCCTCATCCCGTCGGCAGATCCAGGTGTCGCCGTCGTGCGGTTCGCGGAACACGTCGAGCAAGTAGTTGCCAGTGGCCGGATCGCGGAGCCATGTCTGACGTACGGCGGCCAGCACCTCCGGTGTGGCGTCCTCCCAGATCCGGCCGCCGCCTGCCGCGTCGAAGACGTATCCGGAAAAGCGGTGGCGGACCTCGGGAAAGCTCGCGGCCGGAATCGCGATCTCGATGTCCCCATGTGCGCGGGTCTGTCTGCCGCGGAACAGGTCCAGCGCCCAGCCCGCGGCCACGTACCAGGGCGTGCCGATCCCGGCCAACCGCTGCGCGACCTCACTTGGGGTCCAGCAGGAAGACCACCTGGTGTGGAGGGCTTCGATCTCGTCGGGTGACAGTTCGATGCCGCCGCCGGGTAGTTGCTCGCTCACCGCAGGAATCTATCAGCGGTCTCGAAGGGAGCCCTCTGACAGTCCTGTCTGCCGAGGGGGTCAGGAATGATGCCTCTGTGCGAGGTCGACGGAGAGAGGTTGTCATGGGGGACGGGTTGGGCGAGCTGATCTATCTGGCGGATCCGCCGGGGACGAGTGGTCACGTTGTCTTTCTGCGTGTGTTGGAGCTGCCGGCTCCTGGCAGGGACTGTCTGGACTGCGAGTTCGTCGTGGAGACCGAGACGGTCAAGGGCAGTTTCCCCGTCTATGTCACGTCGGATGATCTCGATGACTGGGAAGGTGCTCTTGCGGAGCTCGCCGGGGGGCGGTTCGTGTCGTGGCTGAACTCGGGTCGGACCGTCCAGTTCAAGATCAAGCCGCTGAGCCCGGGTGTGATCGGGGTGTCGCTCCATGACGGTCCGTCGTCGCAGGTGACGGTCAGCGTGCCTCTCTTCCCTGCGGCCGGTTGGATCGATGATCAGCGGGCGCGCCTGGAGAAGGGGCGGCGAGCGTTTGCCGGCTGACCAGCCGTCCCGATGTCAGCCGGCGGCCTGCTGTTCGGCGTGGGCGCGGGTGGTGGCGAGTCGGTAGGAGTCGGTGCCGGTCTCGATGATGTTGCCGCCGAAGGTGAGGCGGTCGACGATGGCCGCGCAGAGGCGCGGGTCGGTGAACGTCTTCGTGCAGCCGGAGAAGGATTCCGCTCCCGCGCGACCACGACACCCGCCGCCGGGCAGCAGGCCCCCACGGAAGCCGCCGTCCCCGCCCACCGCCAGCAGGCCGGGCTTGCGGGGCGTACGCGCTGCCCCCCGGCTACGACGGCCGGTCTCGGGATCTCACACAGCCGACCGGGCCCAGTCGACGCCGAGTTCGGCCAGCGCCCGCAGTTGCCCGGCGTCCAGCCGGTCGCGGCGCTGGCGCTGGTTCGCGAGCCATACCCCGGTGCGGTGGACCGCCCCGGGCAGGTGTTCGACATGTTGGCGGCCGGGCAGGCCGCCGCCTTCCCGTTCGACGTACTGCGCGAGGGCCTGGATGCCGGTCTGGAAGGCCGCCGCGCCGCGCCCGGACCCTCCGGCCAGGTCGGTCGTCGCGGCCACCGTACGGGCCCGTACGACCCGGGCCGGGGTCACCCCGAGGCTGCCGAGCCGGGCCTGCTGCTCGGTGTTCAGCCGGGCCCAGTCCCGCCGTTGCGCGGCCAGCCACCGGCCGACGTCCTCGCCGTGCCGGGTCACCCCGGCGGTAACCGCGGTCAGGCGGACGCCTTCGGCCAGGAGCTGGGTGAGGTAGGCGTAGTGCCGTTGCCAGTCCACCGTCCACCCGTGGTCGTCGTCGCCCGGGTTCCAGTCCTTGTCGATCGCGGCCAGCGCCTTCGCCCGCCGCCCGGCGCGCACCGGGTCCTTCCCCAGCCCGCCCGGCCGGCGGACGTTCGTTAGCCACTGCCCGATGGGGACGTCCGGGATGACCGCGCCCCGCGGGGCCGCGAGGCTGCCGTAGACCCGGTGCCAGGCCCGTGCGGCGTCGAGGTTGGTGGCGAAGCCGGCGTCGGCGGTATCCCAGACGAT
The DNA here is from genome assembly GCF_040681715.1 of Streptomyces sp. NPDC051582. Lineage (NCBI taxonomy): Bacteria > Bacillati > Actinomycetota > Actinomycetes > Kitasatosporales > Streptomycetaceae > Streptomyces > Streptomyces sp. NPDC051582. The sequence continues at coordinate 3,291 of NZ_JBFAZJ010000050.1, read as the reverse complement.
CCCGAGCTCCTCCAGCTCGGCCGCCCGCTCCCCGTTCATCTGTCCGGCCCGGAACGTCCTGCTCTGGTCGGAGAGCCACCGCCCGAGCGGGTACGGGCCCTCCGTGTGGCCGTACGGCACGTCCAGGTTGCCCTCGCGCTCCCGGTACCGGAACGCGGCCTCGACGCCCCTCCTCCAGTCCTGGCGTTCGGTGTTGAACACCTGGTAGCTGATCCACTTCGCGATCAGCGCGGGGTCACGGGGCGCTGCGAACCGGAGCAGCAACCGGTGCTCCTCCTCGCCCTCCCCGGGCGCCTCACCGACGAGCCGCGACGGCGCTACGATGCGTTTCTGGGCTTCCTGAGGAAATGCAAGCATTTCCACGGAACGCTCATCATGCGCCCGAAGACCTTGCAATACCCGGATAAGAGGGCCATACGAATTCGAGGAAAGAATGTCCTCTGGGTCCTCGCCAGCGTCCAGGAATACGGGCACGATCAGCGTGGCCATCTTCCCTTCTCCGGGCTTCTGCCGCAGGGCCCGGCCGATGGCCTGGACGATGTCGACGGCGGACCCCTTGGGGTCGATCAGCGCCACGGAGTCGACGGCGCGGATGTCGACGCCCTCGCCGAGGACGCGGCAGTTGGCTAGGACGGCGCGCCCGGCCCGCCGTCCGAAGCCGGCGAGGACTTCGGCCCGGTGCTCGGCGTCGTGCTCCCCGCGCAGCCACCCCGTCCACACCTGGGCCGGGTGCCGGTCCGGGTCGACGGCGTGGAGGCGGGTGGCGACCCGGTCCAGGCCTTCGGCGAAGGCCTGCGCCTCGATGGTGCGGTGGTGGAACGTGATGGTGGTCTTCAGATCATGGGTGGCCATGGTCTCCAGCAGGGCGGTCTGCATGGCGGCCAGCCGCTCGCCCCGCAGTTCCTCGTCCCACCGCTGCGTGCCGTACAGCCGGTCCGGAGTCACCACAGGGTCCACCAGTTCGGCCACCACCACCTGATACCGCGCCAATAGCCCTTGGGAGACCGCGCTCGCCAGCGACAACTCGTACACGACAGGCCCGAACACCTTCGGGTCGTCCATCGAACACGCCAGCTCTGCAGGCAGCGCTTCGTGGCGCGGCACGTACTGCTCCCCCTTGGCCTCCGCCTTCCGCCGACGCGTCTCCTCCGCCCGGCGGTGCGCCGCCGCGGCCGCCCGGATCTCGGCCCGGGTCCGCGGCCGCTCCGCCCAGATCCTCGGTGTGGCGGTCATGTAGAGGCGGCGGCGTGCGGGGATGACTTCCTGGCGGTGCACGTCGGCCCAGGCCTTGCCCGCCGACCCGCTGGTGCGGTGCGCCTCGTCGACGACGACCAGGTCGAAGGCGTCCATGGGCAGCCCGTACTCCCCACGGTGGGCTTCGGCGATCACGCCGAGGGAGGCGTAGGTGGCGTAGACGGTGACGGGGCCCCGCCCGTGCCAGAGGGCGAGCTGTGGCGCCGATGTCGTCGTGCGGACCTGGAGCCCGTAGAGCTGGGCGTTGTCCTCCAGCGAACAGACCGCGACCGCGGGCCCGTCGTGGCCGGCGGTGCGCCATTCACGGGCGGTCTGGGTGAGGAGGTCGAGGGTGGGCAGCAGCACCAGGACCCGCCCGCCGCGGGCGAGCCGGAGCGCTGCCGCGGCGGCGATGAACGTCTTCCCGGTCCCGCACGCGGCCACGACCGTGGCCCGCAGACCCGTTTTCGGGATTCGCTTTCCCAGCGGAATATCGAGACCTCGAACGATCGCTTCCACGGCCTCTTCCTGATGCGGCCGCAGCGTGATGTCGCCGCTCTTGCTCATTCGCTGCTCCGTGGGAAAGGCCTGCCCGGAAGCAGTGGCCAGATTCTCGGGATCCTGCACAGTGCATCTCAAGCAGATGCGCACTCATGACTGTACCCGGATCCGGTAGAGTCCGGTGCTGAATCCGATCGGACAGGGGGAGTCTTCATGGAGTTCGAGGCCGGGATCCATCAGGCGAAGGCCGCCGAGGTGGAGCCACTCCTGCGCGCTTGGGCCGGTTCCGGAGTGCGGGTCTTCGAGGTGGACACCGGTGACACGGTGGAGAAGGCCGCGGTCATCTTGTCCCTCGCCGGGGTGCTGCCCACGGAGCCGCCGGCATGCGGGCAGAGCTGGGAGGCCTTTGAGGACTCGCTGTGGGAAGGCATCTTCCAGCTGAAGGAGCCCCGTGTGGCGATTGCCTTGCGTGGAAGGCACTGGACGAACCAGCCTTACGGGGCCGTGCAGATGGTGCTTGACATCCTCGAGCACGTGGTGGAGGTCCTGGGAGACGAGAAGGCGACCGTGGGCAGGCCGACGAAGCTGTGTGTCCTGCTCGCCGGCGACTGTTGACCGCCCCCGTCGGCCGGAGGAAGCGATCGGTAGGATCCGGGGAATGATCGGCACCCTGTCGAAGCCTCCCGAGCGCAAGCACATCATCGCTTCCCTGGTATTGGCCACCCTGCTGGCGGCCGGGTGGTACGGCTTTCAGCCCGTCCCTACCGACTGCGTCGTGTATCACGGGTCGTATGTTCCTCTGGAGGGGAATGGACCTACGGCGGAGCAGCTCAAGAAGCTTGAGGGACAGACCTCTGAAGCCGCGGGGTGTCCACGGAAGAGACGCTGGGAGACTTGGGGATTTTCGGTCTAACTGGCCTTGGCGCCGGAGGTGGAACCCAGCTCTGCGCATGCGACTGCGGCGGGTACTGGGCCTGAGAGAAAACCCGGACCCGCCCAACAGGCCGAAGGCCTGGACCCGGGGGTCATCTTGAGGGCGCGCGGTGGGGCGGGCCGGATTCGAACCGGCGTCATCCCCCTTGCAGGGGGGAGCGTCGACCTCTGCGCTACCTGCCCCCACCGCGCCTGTACAGCCTATGCCAGCCCTAAAGCGGCTTCTGCGTGGTGACGGGGTCGGTGCTGGCAAGCGTCTGCATGGCCCTTTTGCCCCGGTCGCCGGTTAGGCCGTGGCCGCCCCCGTGCAGGCTGGGAGGTTTCTGCCGTTGGGTTTCCAGTGCTGGATGCTTCGCTGCCGACCCCGTCAAGGGGGACCCTAAGCGGCACCACTGCTACTGGCGCCCGCGGAGCGGGCTGGTCCTGGAGGCGAAGCCGGAAGGACCCGATGGGGGAGCGGAGCAGGCCCGCCCAACGGGCCGAAGACCCGGACCCCGTGAAACGGGGTCATCCAGGCCCGCGCAGCGGGCCGTTCGGGACGGAGCGAAGCGGAGACCCGAACCGTCCGAAGCGAAGCGCAGGACTCCGGCCCGAAGGGCCGGCACTAGCACGGCGAAGCCGGGC
>NZ_JBFAZJ010000049.1:0-39726 GCF_040681715.1 Streptomyces sp. NPDC051582 | reverse complement strand
AACAGCGACGGCAAGCAGGACATCGCCGGCATCGACGCCTACGACAACCTCAAGCTCTACACCGGCGACGGCGCAGGCAACGTCGGCGGCGGCACCAACATGCTCGGCAACACCGGCCTGTGGAAGAGTTTCAAAACCATCACCGCCGGCGACTTCAACAGCGACGGCAAGCAGGACATCGCCGGCATCGACGCGAACAACAACCTCAAGCTCTACACCGGCGACGGCGCAGGCAACGTCGGCGGCGGTACGAACATGCTCGGCAGCAACGGCCTGTGGAAGGGCTTCCGGTCCCTGCTGGCCGGCGACTTCAACAACGACGGCAAGCAGGACATCGCCGGCATCGATGCGAACAACAACATGAAGCTCTACACCGGCAACGGCACCGGAACCGTCAGCGGCGGCACCAACATGCTCGGCAGCACCGGCCTCTGGTCCGGCTTCTGATCGGGCCGGTCGACTCCTGGTGCGTTCCCCAGCTCGGCCGCGCCATGGCGGCGCGTGTCGGCGTACACATGAACGGGCTCTGTCGCTGATCTTGTGATGCTGGGCCGCTGAGCTGAGCTGGGCAGCGGCGGCCAGCCGGGGCGACCTCGGGTTCGGCCTGAGCGTGTCGACCAGCTCGCGGGCCGGGCCCGGCACCGGGAACGGCCCTGCCGCTTCGACAGGGCCGTCTACCGGCGCCGCAACGTCGTCGAACGCTGCTTCCACCGCCTCAAGCAGTAGCGAGGCACCGCCACCCGGCCCCCGCGCCCCACCTGCCGGCGAACTCCTCCAGGGCGCTGCGCTGCTGCTCCTCGCGGGCAATCTCCCGGGCGAGGACGTCACGGTCGGTGTACGGGTCGACGGCGGCCAGGTCCAGGCTCTGAAGTTCGTCCGGCTCCAGCGCCTCCACCTCCCACTGGACTGGATGCTCGATGCCGAAGCCGTAGCGGCGGCCGAAGGCCGGCCACCTCGGGTCGTCGCGTTTGCCCTCGGCCGCCGGGAGCCCGTACGCGCGGACCTGCTCGCGGGTGACCAGCACCCCGTGCGCGCTCCACCCCGTCCCGCTCGATGTCCTCGCCCGAACAGTCGAAATCGCCGACCACCACAAGGTGCGCTTCGCGTTGCTCCCGGTCGACGCGGTCACGGACGACGTCGGCGTAGGACTGGGAGCCGAAGCCGCGGACGATGAGCACGGGGGTGCCCGCGAACTTGAGCCAGCCGGTCTGCTGTTGTCGGAGGAGGTCCTTCTCCGCAGCGACGTACAGGGCGCGCTCCTGGCCGACAGAACGTGGACTGGGCGGACGGAGTCGATCAGGTCGGGGAACCAACCCTCACGGCGGGCCTGAGCCAGCCAGGCGGACAGCCGGGGGTACATCGGCGACGTGTGCAGCAGCACGCCCTCGGCTGCGAGGCGGTACATCACTTACCGCAGCGTGACCTTCAGCGGCGCGTACCCGTCCACGATTTCCCGAGCGCGGTCCACGACGAGGTCCACCGGATCCGTTCACGAGCCATACCGGTACATGCACCCCCTGCGGCGCCGCCGGCCCCAGAACACGGACAGACCTCTTCGTTCGGCTATCGCGGACAACGACGGGGAGATCCTCGGCGCCGCCCTCGGCCCCAATCCCGGGCGAGCGCCTGATCGGCGGGGCGGCGTCGGTCGGCGGGCCGTTCGCCTGACGTGCGTCTGGCGCGGTTCCACCTTGCGCGCCCCGTGTCCCGTTCTCCTTGACCGACCCGGCCCAGGCCGCGACGGTGAGGGCGGCGGGGTCAGCGGCGCAGGGTGACGGGTAGCGCCTCCAGGCCGCGCAGCATCATCGTGTTGCGCCAGCGCAGGTCGCCCTCCTGGCAGGCCAGGGTGGTTCCGGGGAAGCGGGCGAGGAGCGCGGTGAGCGCGATCTCGGTCTCCAGCTTGCCGAGCAGGGCCCCTAGGCAGCGGTGGATGCCACCGCCGAAGGCGAGATGGCCGGCGTCCTGGCGGTCGAGGATGAGGCGGTCGGGGTCCTGGAAGCGCGCCGGGTCGCGGTTGGCCGCGCCGAGGGACAGCAGCACGAACTCGTCCTGCGGGATCACCACCCCGCCGACGTCCACCGGCTCGGTGGTGAAGCGGGTGGTGGCCATGCAGATGGGGGAGTCGTAGCGCAGGAACTCCTCGACGGCCGTGGGCATCCGGGTGGGATCGGCGCGCAGCCAGGCGGCCTGGCCGGGCTCGCGCAGCAGCGCGAGGCAGGAGGTGCTCAGCAGGTTCACGGTGGTCTCATGCCCGCCGATCAGCAGCAGGGCGACCATGCCCACGATCTCGTCGTCCGTCAGCTCCCCGCGCTCGCGGGCCGCCAGCAGCTCCGTGAGCAGATCGGCGGGACGCTCATTGCGGCGGATACGGCGGTCGGCGATGGCCAGGACGTACGAGCCCATCTCCTGGACGGCTCGCAGGAACGCCGCGTGGTCGCCCTCCTGGGTGACGATGGCGGTCGACCACTTCCGGTAGAGGTCGCGGTCCTCGGGCGGGAAGCCGAGCAGTTCGCAGACGACGAGGATCGGCAGCGGGAAGGCGAAGTCACGTACCAGGTCCACCGGGGCGGTGGTGGTGCGGGTCGTGTGGCGCGCGGCTGCCGTGTCCAGGCCGTCGAGGAGTTCGAGGGTGATGCGCTCGACCATCGGCCGCATCGCCTCGACCCGCTTGCGGCTGAACGCCGCCTGGACCACGCGGCGCAGGCGGGTGTGGTCGGGCGGATCGCTGCTGAGCATATGGGTGATTTCGGTGCCCAGGTTGACGCCCTCGACCCGGCTGTCGGCCAGGGCCTGGGCGCGCCGCGCATCCTGCGCGAAGCGGCGGTCGGAGAGCGCGGCCCGGACATCGGCGTAGCGCGGGATGATCCACAGCCGCAGGCCGCCGTCGCCGTGCAGCACGGAGACCGGCGCCGATTCCCGCATCCTGGCCAGGGTCGGGTACGGGTCGCTGAGGAACGTCGGCGGCTTCTGGCGCGGTTCCGTCGTCTCGGGCTCGTCCGGCCGGTGCTTCTGCGGCCGGGGACTGTTCGTCCGGGGTGCTGCCGTAGCTGTGGTCATGATGTGCTCCTGTCCTCACCGGCACGGCCGGCGCCGCGGGCGGGGTGCCGGGCTTGGCACCCCGCTACGGCGCTGCTTGGGCTCACTGCACAGGCGACTACTTCTTCTCCGTGTTCTTCTTCGTGCGGGTGGTGCAGGCCGGCGCCGGGCCGTTCGGCCGGACCGGGACCGCCTTGTCCAGGGCGGCCTGGGTGTCCGGATGAATGATGAGCCCGCGCTCCCGCTCGGTGGCGCTGATGGGGTCGACGCGCAGTCCGTGACGCTTCATGGGGTTGACCTTTCTTCAATTTCTTCGGTGTGGTGGACGGGGTGGTGCGAGCCGGTCCGCCCGCTGTTGCGGTGGTCGGCGGTTCTGGGGGAGGTGCGCAGCGCGTCGTCGGCGTAGCGCACCATGGCGGACCAGGCGGCGGCGTATCCGGCTGGGTCTCGGCCCAGGTCGTGTCCGCCGCCGAGCCACCGGACGCGATGCGGGACGTCGTGGCGCCGCAGCGCGGCGAGGTAGCGTTCGATCTGTTCCGGAGGGCACTTCTCGTCGTCCGCCGAGGCGGCGAGGAAGAGCGGGCCGCGTACGCGGCCCACATAGGTCATCGGGCAGGCCGCGCGATAGCGGTGTGGCACCTGCTCGGGGGTGCCGCCGAAGAGGCGGTCGTCGACCTCCCGCAGCGCCGGCGTCGTCGCTCGGTACGCCGCCGTGTAGTCGGCCACCGGGGCGACGGCCAGCCCCACGTCCCACAGCCGGGGCTGGACGCCCATCGCCAGCAGCGTCAGGTAGCCGCCCCAGGAGTAGCCGCACAGGCCGGTACGGCCGGGCTCCGCGACTCCCGCGTCGATGAGGTGGCCGCGCACCGCGGCGAGGTCTTCGAGCTGGGCGAGGCCGACCCGGTGGCCGAAGTCGTCCCGCCAGCGGGGGCCGTAGCCCGTCGAGCCGCGGTAGTTGGTGCGCACCACGGCGAATCCGGCCCGGACCAGGGCCTCGGTCCGGCCGTCATAGGCGTCCCGGTCGTGGGTGTGGGGCCCGCCGTGAACGAGGAAGACCGTCGGCCAGGGGCGGTGGCCCGCCCTGCGGCCGGGCGGGGTGGCCACAAAGCTGTGGATCTGCCCGTACGGCCGACGTGTCCACAGCTCACGACGCCCGGATCCGGTCGTTCCGCCGGGCGCCGTGCCGCGTGACGCCGTCGTGGAGCGGCCGGAGTGGCCGGAGTTGTCGGGACGTTCCGGGGGTTCCGGGTGCTCCGCACTTTTCGGGCTTTCCGGGTGGCAGATCAGTGGCCGGGGCGGTTCGCCGTCGCGGCTCCACAGGCAGTGGACCGTGCGGTCGGGTGCGCAGGAGAAGTCGATGATCGTGCCCTCGGGCGTGGGAAGCACCGTCGTCGTACCGCGGTCGAGGTCGGCGCGGAGCAGGCGACTGCGTCCCGCCCGGTCCTGCTGGACCAGCGCCGTGCGGCCGGGCCCGTACCAGCAGGCGGTGATCTCCGTATCGAAGTCGAGGGCGGAGCCGGGACCGTGCGTACGGATCCCCTCGCCCTGCCGCCAGAAGGCCAGGGTGTAGCGGCCCGCGCGTTCGAGGACGAGCAGCAGTTCCGGCCGTGCGGTGGTGAGGTCGTCCGGGCGGAAGCCCAGCGCCCACACCGCGCCCCCGTCGCCGTCCCCCGCTGCGCCGGGGATGGCGTCCACGAGGACGCCGGAGGCCGGTGACCACAGCCGGACCGCGGCCGGTCCGGCCGGGTACCCCGCGGTGGCCAGCAGCCGGCCGCCGGGGGCCAGGCCCACCACTGCCGCATAGCCGGGCTCCTCGGCCACCAGGCGGGCGCGCTCGCCCGGTCGGCCGAGGTAGTACCGCGAGCGGTCCGCGACCCCGACGCCGACGGCGGCGAGGCCGCTGCGGGGGTCGAAGGCCAGGCCGTGCATCCGCCCGGCGGGTACGCCGTCGAGCGCCGGGCGCGGGTGGCCGCCCTCGAACGGCCCGCGCAGCCAGCGGCCTTGACCGCCGGGAGCGGCGTCGAACCACCACAGGCCGTGGCCGTCCGGCTCGATGGCGGCGGTCTCCACACCCAGCGGTGCGGTGGTCGCCTGGCGGCGCTGACCTGTCGTCAGATCCCAGGCCACGATCTGCGGGAGACCGTCCACATACCGGGTCTCGACCGCTCGCCGCCCGTCGCCGGCGGCGAAGGACGGGACGTGCACCGCCGGTCCGATACCGCCGCTCATCGCCGTCCCTCCCTTCGTTGGTGTCCGCTTCCGCCGCCGGTGGCCTTGGCTGTGATGGGCTCCGACGTCCATCACACTGCCGGACGGGCGGGCTGCGCGGCAGGGAAGAAAGCGCAGCGGCACCGACAGTGACCACTGCCGGTCCTTCCCTGGCACCGGACGGTGGGCGGGCGACAGGGTGCGGGGGCGACCACATGGCCCGGACCCACCGAGGAGAAAGAGGCGACCCGATGACGATCGCGGCGACCCAGCCCGGCACAGCCCCCGTCCCACCCGCCGGAGCGCCGAACGGCACACCGGGTGGCAGGCCGAGCCGTGCGCTGACGGCGGTCTATGTCGCGGGCGCGGTGACGGCGTTGGGCACCCAGATGACCATGCTCGCGCTGCCCTGGCTGGTGCTGGAGACCACCGGCTCGGCCACCCGGGCGGGCCTGGTCTTCGCTGGCCAGGTGCTGCCCATGGCGCTGCTCGGCTTCGCGGGCGGAGAGGTCATCCAGCGCCTGGGCGCCCGCCGGACCATGGTCATCTCCGATCTCGCCCGCGCTCCGGTGGTGGCGCTGATCCCGCTGCTGCAGAACCTGGGCGCGCTCAATCTGGCCGTCCTCATGGCGATCGTCGTGGCGCTCGGGGCGCTGGCCGTTCCGTACCACGCGGCACAACGGGTGCTGGCGATGGAACTATTGAGCCCGCACGCCCGCTCTCTGGCCCGCGCCAACAGCGCGCTGGCAGGTGTGACGAACGGCTCGGCGTTCGTTGGACCAGCGCTCGCGGGCGCGCTGATCCCGCTGGTGGGGACCACATCGGTGATATGGCTGGACGCGGCCTCGTTCACCTTCTCCGGATTGCTGCTGCTGCGCCGCGTCCCGGCAGGCGGTGGCGGGTCCGGAGGGGCCGCGGCCGGGCCCCGCGGCCTGTGGGCGGGGGTGCGGCATCTGTGCGGCGACTGGTTCCTGAGCCGGGCGATGCTGTCCACCGTGGTGTTCGGGCTGATGCTGCGAACCCAGATGATCACCATGCCGGTGCTGGCGTTCGCCCGGTTCGAGGGGGACGCCAGGGTCGCCGGCCTGCTGATCGCCGCCTACGGCGCCGGTGGCCTGGTGGGCTCGGTGGCCGCCTATGTGCTGGCGGCACGGGTCGCCCCCGTACGGCTCGCCTGTACGGCCCTGGTCTGCGTCGCTCTGCCCCTGTGGACGCTCCTGGTGCCCGTGCCGGCCAGCGCGCTCGTCGTCGCCGTCGGCCTGTCATCGGCCGCTGCGCCCCTGGCGAACGCGCCGCTGATGGGCCTGCTCTCCGCCCGGCTGCCGGACGGCTTCGGGCCCAAGGTGTTGCAGGCCGTGGTCACGATCAGCACCCTGGCCGGGCCGCTGGGCTTCCTGGCCGCGGGCGCCGTGCTGGACCGGGCCGGTGTCGCGGCGGCCCTGTGGGGCGTCGCCGCGCTCGCGACGTTCGGCAGCGGCAATCTGATCCTGGCCCTGCGCCGCCTCCGGGCCACCGAGGACCCGAACTGACCTGGCCTTCCCAGAAGATCCCGGTGGACGAGGGTCAGGCGGCGGTGGGGTTCGCCGGAAGCCCTCCTCGCGGTACTCCGCGTCCGAGCCCGCCGCGGTGGCCTCGCGCAGCTCGATGCGGCGGATCTGGAGGCCGCTGGAGATCACCAGCGACGAGCTCGCCTCCGCCTCCGCCTACACGCTCGAACGCCGGTCCCCCCTACCTCGCCCGCGACCTGGTCGAGTTCTTCAATCTCGTGAACAAAGCCACCGAGCGGATCGCCGCGGTGATGGTCACGAGTGGGCGGGAAGGGGCACGCTGGTGACGTGGTGAGCAGGAAGACCCCGCGGTGCAGCGAGTGCGCGCAGCCCTTCCTGACGGATCGCGCAAGAGCCGGTGGTACTGCGGCACGACGTGCAGGACGAAGGCCTGGCGCACGGCACCAAGCGATCCGACAGCCAGCACTGCTCACCGCGGTGTCGGACGAGGGCATGGCGACGCCGCTCCCGTTTCAGCTCGCCGGCCGCATAGAGCCGCGGATCCCGGTCAGGTGCGGGAGGAGCGACCGACTACGTGAACGGAGGCATGACGATGGACTGGCGTCACCGAGCGGCTTGCCGCGAGGAAGATCCGGACCTGTTCTTCCCCATCGGGACCAGTGGCCCAGCCCTGCTCCAAGCCGAGGAAGCCAAGACGGTGTGCCGCCGATGCCCGGTCCTGGAGCGCTGCTTGGAGTGGGCTCTCGAAGGGGGCATGGACATGGGCGTGTGCGGAGGCCTCACCGAAGAGGAACGACGCGCCGTCAAACGCCGCAGGGCCCGGGAGGCACGAGCCCGTCTCCACCCCTGACCTCTCCTGCACTCGGTACCCTTTTCCGGCGGGTTCAACTCCACAAGGGTGTCCGGGTCGGCCGGGGCCAGATGCTCGGCGATCTGGCGGGCCTGCTCCGGGCGCAGCGTGGTGGTGCGGCCGACGGTGCGCAGCCGGTCTGTGTCGTCGTGGCGGCCGAGGACGAGGAGCTGGGGGCGGGTGAGGGTGCCGGTGATCGCGCCGACGATGGCTTCGCCGGTGTCTCTCCTTTTGATCTTGGTCCAGCTCCGGCGGCTCCTCTGATACGGCGCGCCCATCGGCTTGGCCACCACGCCTTCGAGGCCGAGTACGTCGGTCCAGGACTCCAGCCACTCCCCCGCCGTCGCCGCGTCGGTGGTCATCGGACACAGCGTCCATGGCGGGGTGAGTGCGCGGGAGACGAACAGGACCTCAAGGCGGCGCCTGCACTCCTCATACGGGAGCGTGAGCAGTTCGATGCCGTCGGCCATCAAGACGTCGAAGGCTAGGTAGATGGGCCGGCAGGCGGGCCGCGGGGGCGTGCGGGCGCGGGCGGCGGCGCGGCGTTGCAGGCCCTCGGAGGACGGGGCGCCGGCCTCCCCGTCCCAGGCGAGGACTTCGCCATCGAGGACCAGGCCGACAGGCAGCTGCGCTGCCGCCGTAACGAGGCCGGAGAACGCATCGTGGACCGGGGCGCCGCGGCGGGTCTGGAGCTGCACGCGCCCACCCGGACCGTCCAGAGTGAACACGAGCAACCGGTGCCCGTCGAGCTTGGGGCATGCGCTGTTGGACAGTTCGCGTCTCGGCCTCGCGGCTACGCGTTCGCGGTGCCGCGTGCCGCCGCCGGGTCGGGGGAGTCGATGTCCTCCATGAAGCTCAGCATCCGGGCGTTGACCAGGTCGGGGTGGTCGATCTGCGGGCCGTGGCCGGTCGCGGCGACGATCTCGGCGCGGGCGCCGGGGATCAGGCGCGGTACGCGCTCCAGCTGCCGCTTCGGGTGCACGAGTAGGCTGCGCTTGCCCATGATCAGGTAGAACGGCGTCCGGATGGAGCCCAGTTCCGCGTCCGACAGCGGCAACGGCGCCGGGCGGCGGATCCGAAAGGCCTTCACGCTGGCCTGGATCATCGCGCGGAGCTCGGGAACGACGATCACCGGCTGTTCCAGCCACTTGGCGAGACGGGGGCGCCACGCCTTGGGGGCGTAGGTGGCGAAGAGGCTGGCGAAGATCCAGACGAAGAAGCGCAGGCCGACCTTCTCCAGACCGCCCGGGTCGAGGGCGGTGACCGAGGCGAGGCGTTCGGGCCTGCGGTGGACCTGGTTGATGACCAGCCAGCCGCCGTAGGAGGAGCCGACCAGGTGGACCTTGTCGAGGCCCAGCGCGTCGAGGGCCTCATCCATCCACTGAGCCGCGCGCTCGGGCTGCCACATGGGCTCGCGCTGGACGCTGCGGCCGGGGTCGCCGGGAGTGTCGAGGGCGTAGACAGGGCGTTCGGCGCTGAGGGCAAGGGTGTTGGGGTACCACTGGGCGGAGCAGCCTCCCGAGCCGTGGATCAGGACCACGGGCGTGCGTGACTCGGCTGGCGGGTCGGCGGGGCCGTACCGGTAGACGTGGGTGGTGCCGAAGCTCGTCTCGACGTCTGCCTCGGAGCGGACGGGTGCTCCCTTCGCATAGAGGACGTCACAGGTGGCGAAGTAGCGGTCGCGCAGCTCGTCGCTCACGTAGTGGCCGATGTCGCGGCGTACTCGGGTCGTGTTCTCGGGCACGGGGCACCTCCAGGAAGCCCAGGTCTTCGTGATACGAACGTACCATGCTGTTGATACGACGGTACCATGAAGATGTTCGGCCCGAACCGGACTGCGAGCCCGAACCACCCACCCCACCCACGACCGGAGAAAGCACTGATGCCCAAACGCGTGGACCACGAGGAACGGCGCACCCAGATCGCCGAAGCTCTCATCCAAGTCGCCGGGCGGCGAGGGCTGCACGCCGTCGGAATGCGCGACGTGGCCGCCGAGGCCAGCGCCGACGCACGCACCGAGGCCATCAGCCTGCTCGCCATGACCGCGACCATGGGCACCAGCATCCTCGTCAACCAGCGGACACCAGAGCCAGCCATCTCCGTACTCCGCCACCACCTCGACCGCATCTTCACCGCCAGCAGCCACACCACCCCGGACGCCGGACAACGGACCGACGCCCACACCTGTCCATCACTTCTGCCCGTACGCCACCCCGGCCCGCAGCGTTATAGAAAGAGGATTCATGCCGGGAGGGCCTTCGATGGCCAAACGGTCTTCCCAGGTTCCCTCGGGTTGGCCGCTCATCGAGGGCGGGGTCTGACACCAGCACCACCAGTCCCATTGGTACGCATCGCGCCCGCGCCAACCGTGACGGCGAGCACGGCGTAGGGCGTGGGCGCAGCGGCGCGATGGACCCGGCTGGGACGCAGTAGTCTCCCAGGGTCCCTATTCAGCCATGGCGGATAGCGACTGTTGCACTGTAAGGAAACGGGGGGTAAGTGAGATCAGCGGATCCCGAAACTGACGGTACGCCGTCTGCCGATATGTTTGAGTGGTTTTGTGACGCGGTGTCGAACCACGTCATGCCCGTCAGCCTCAGCGCCAGTCACCCTTCCGGCTTTCACGCGGACATGGCCGACCTGGAGCTGGGTTCCGTGCGACTGTCGGCGCTGACTTTCTCCCCAGTGGTGTCGCGCCGCACGTCGGCTCATGTGCGCAAGGGCGATCCCGAGCAGTTTCAGCTTGCGTTGGTCACCCGAGGCTCTTTCCGGATCACCCAGCGAGGTCACGAGTCGATTGCCGCAGGGGACCTGGTCCTGACGGACACCTCGCGTCCGAGCGAAGGGGCAAGTGTCGAGGAGCAGTCCACGGTGGGCATTCTCCAGGTCCCCCGCTCGATCCTGCCGCTGCGGCACGACAAGGTGGAAGGCCTCCTCGGGCAGCGCATCCGCGGCGACAGGGGAACGGGTGCGATCCTCGGCGGCTTTCTGAGCACTCTGCTCGCCAAGGGCCCGAGCTGTCAGCCCTCGGAGCTAGCCGGCATGGGGTCCATCGCCCTCGACCTGGCGACCGCTTGTCTGGCGCAGCAACTCGGCACCCCTGACGCAGCGCCGGCCGAGGCGCGCGCTCAGGAGATGTTTCAACGCGTCACCCGTTTCATCGAGAACAACCTGGGCGACCCGGACCTGACGCCCCAAGCCGTCGCCGACCGGTGCAACATCTCCCTGCGCTCCCTCTACTCCCTCTTCACCGACCATCCCGTCGGTGTGGCGGCCTACATCCGCCAGGGCCGGCTGGAACGTGCGCGCACTGACCTCGGTCGCCCGGAGTCGAGCAGTCACCCCGTACAGACGATCGCGGCCCGCTGGGGCTTCTCCAGTGGCACCGTGTTCAGCCGGTCGTTCCGCGACGCATACGGGATGACTCCCTCCGAATACCGGGCCGCCACCCCGTGTGGCGAAGTTGCTCGCAGCGTCGAGAAGTCGCGCACACCACGCACAGTCTGAAGCATGCCCGTGCCCTGCCCCAGATCTGGCAGGGGACGGCCGGCCGGTACCTCACCTTCCTCCCAGGCGGTCCAGTGAGACACCGGATCGCGCGCACCGACCTGGAAGAGCAGTGCGCGGCTGCGGCCGGCGAGTGAGTCGAGCCGCCAACGGTCCGCGCCCGCACCGCCCTGCGGCGGATCCCTGCCGGTCACCCCCGCGGCTCCTGACCCGGCTCCGGACCGCGGCCTGCGAGGCGCCGGAGTGATCCGCGGGTGAGGCCGGGCCGCACATCATGTCGTCGTTGGTGTTCGCCTCGTGGATGTACGAGAACTTGCCCGCGGCCTTGTCGACCCACTTCTCGAAGAGCACCACGTGCCCGTCCAGGGTGTTCAGCGCGGTCACCGGGCTGGAGCTCGGACTTGGAGATGGTGGCGGCGGTGCCCGGCAGGCTCTGGGGCGTGGGCGTGTAGCTGGTACCGGCGTGCCACACCATGGAGACGAAGCCGGAGCAGTCGGTGCGGTAGGCGTGGTCGCCGTCCGGGTCGGAGGCGTACGCGCTCTGGTCGTAGACGATGTCACGGCTCAGCCAGTTCGCGGCGAATCGTCGTCTCAACCGCCGGCAGTGCCCACCTGCTCACCTCCGAGCACATCCGCCCCCACCACCGCGTGGTCGTCGACTCGGGTTTCAGCCCGCAGCCCGATGGCAGCTTCGCTGGCGACATGCACCCGAGCGCCACGAGCATTCCTCAGAACATCACCCCGGTCCCGGGCGGGGTGGGTCCGGTGGAGATGGCCGTGCTCATGGAACGCATCGTTCGCCAAGTCACGGACCCCGACCTGCAGCCCTGGTCGTTTCCGAGGTCCCCCTACTTGACCCATAGGACCTCCGCAGCCCGGATGCGAAGTGGGGGCCGCGCGCCTGGAACAAGCACTTCGCGCCCTGTTTTCCGACCAGGGCGCGGCCCCCCGGCATACCCAGAACATGAACAATAAGCGCGGTGGCCCCGCGCGCTGACGACCACCGGCACTGGGAGACTGAATGCTCGAAGATCGCCTGTATACGGCACTGTCCGCCGTCGAGATTGCTGACCTGGTCACGCACGGCAAGGTGACCGCCCGCGAGGTCGTCGAGACCGCCTTGGCTCTGGTCGCCGAACGCGATGACGCCCTGTGTGCCTTCACGGCCGTCTGGGCGGACGCCGCCCGCGCTGCAGCGGCAGAGGTGGATGCCGCGGTGGCCGGTGGGGCCCGCCTGCCGCTGGCCGGGGTACCGATCGGGGTCAAGGCGAGTGAAGGCCCGACCTCGGTCCAGAACCAGCGCCTGGTCGCCGCCGGATGTGTGCCTATCGGAGCGACCTCCGTCCCCCGCGCCGGCACCGGCTGGCAGACCTACGGCTCCACCGACCGTGGCCCCACCCTCAACCCTCTGAATGCGGCATGGTCACCCGGCGGGTCATCGGCCGGGTCCGCAGCCGCAGTAGCCGCCGGTCTCGTACCTATCGCCACCGGATCCGACGGGGCCGGGTCGGTCCGCATCCCCGCCGCCTGGTGCGGCATCATCGGCTTCAAGCCCACCAACGGGCTGCTGCCCGCCCGGGACCGCGTCGGGCTCAACAGCCCAGGCGTACTCACCCGCAGTCCACAGGATGCCGCCGCCTACCTCGACGCCGTCGCCCCCCACATCACGCGCCTCCCACCGGCCGGAACCCCGACGGTGGCCTGGACGCCCACGCTGGGGTACGCCGCCACCGACCCGTCCGTCGCGGACACCGCCTGGCGCGCCCTGCACCGGATCACGCAAGCCGGAGTCGTCAGCCTCGTTGAGCTGCCAGTGGAGCTGCATGATCCGGCACCAGCCTGGACCGCACTGCGCGCCGGTTCTCCAGATCAAGGCACGCAGGCGCTGATGGCGGCCAACGAAAGGAGTCTGCGTACCGTCTTCGACCGGGTCGACATCATCGCCACCCCCACCACCCCGCACCCCCCACACGGCCACGACGGCCCCGGAGCGCGCATGAGCGTGGCACTCACCTGGGCCTTCAATCTCTCCGGCCACCCAGCACTCACGCTGCCCGCCGGAACCACGCCCGACGGCGAGCCGGTCGGCCTCCAACTGATCGTCCGCCACCATGGCGACACCTTGCTTCTCGATACTGCCGCCCGGATCTGCCCAGTTCAATCCGCGCAAACACAGTGAGAGCCCTCCCAACAGGGCCATGTCCGGGTGTGAGAAGTTGGCGTACGGAAAATCCCGGTGAGATTGGTCTTGGTCGGCTAGGACACCGTTCTGCGGCCTCGCTGAGCTTCCCGGAAAGATCATCGAGTGGGTGTCGGCGGTGGTTACGGTCCGATCGTGCCGGTTGGGTTTCTGACTGATGAGCAGGCCGAGGCGTACGGAACGTTCACCGACCGGAAGTGGGGCCGGGAGTTCCGCAGCTTCCTGTACGGACGGGCGTGGACGCACGCCGAGGGCCGGTGGCGCTGTTCAACCACGCAGTGACGTGGCGGCCGAAGAACCGGGTGCTGCTGCCCGGGGTCTCGGTGCCGGCCCGGCAGGTGTCGGAGGCCCGTACGACGGCCGAGCGGCGTCCATACGACGCGGTGGCCAGGGCGACGTACCGGGCCGATCCCGTGCTCGCGCCGGCCCTGGCGGAGCTGCTGGTGGTGCCGGAGGGCAGGCGGGTCTCGGAGCTGGAGCGGCTGCGCACGCCGCCGGTGAAGTCGACGGGCACGGCGATGGTGCGGGCGATGGAGCGGGTGGAGGAGATCTCCGCGTTCGCGCTGGGCCGGGTGAACCTGTCGCGGGTGCCGGTGAACCGGCTGTCCGTGCTGGCCCGGTACGGGCAGCTGAGCAAGGCGCGGACGATCGAGCGGGCGCCGGAGCCGAGGCGGACCGCGCTGCTGACGGCGGTGGTGCGGCAGCTGGAGAAGGCGGCCCGGATCCTGGCGAAGGCGTCGAAGATCCTCACCGAGGAGCTGGACCTGGTCGCCGGGCACGAGGCGGACCTGGACGTCGCCGCGCTGTGGGCGGCGGTCGAGGAAGCCGTGCCGCGTACGGCGGTGGCCGGCGCGGTGGCGACCGTCGAGGCCCTGGTGCCCGAGGTGACGGCTCGGCCGAAGCCGCGATGCGCGCGAGATGCTCGCCCTGCGCTACAACACGGTGCGCCCGTTCCTGTCCCTGCTCGGCGAATCGGACGCGCTGGGCGCCGCCCCGGCCGGGCGGCGCATCCTCAAGGCCGTACGCCGCCTGCCCGCGCTCTCGCGGCGCCGGGTCAAGGACCGGCCACTGTTGCCCCGCGAGGTGGATGCCGAACGGGTGCCGGCCATGTGGAAGCGCGCGGTGTTCACAGGCGCCAAGCTCCCGCAGGGCGCGGTCGACCGCGACGCGTACCTGGTGTGCGTCCTGGAGCAGCTCCACCGCGCCCTGAACCGGCGCGACGTGTGCCGCCCCGTCGAACCGGTGGCGGACCCGCGCGCCCGGCTGCTGGACGGTCCGCGGTGGGAGGCGATGCGCCCGGACGTGCTCGCGGGCCTGTCCCTGACCGAGGACGCCGGCGAGCACCCGGCCCAGCTCGTGAAGGGGCTGGACGCGGCATGGCGGCAGATGGCCGACCGACTGGAGGAGGCCGGCGCCGACGCGAAGGTGGAGATCGTCGTCCCCGAGGGCGGCGGACGCGCCCGCCTGTCGGTGGACAAGCTCGGCGCGGTCGGCGAGCCGGAGTCGCTGACCTGGCTCAAGGCCACCACGGAGGCGATGCTCCCGAGGATCGACCTGCCGGACCTGCTGTTCGAGGTCCACACCGCCTGACCCGCCTCGCAGCGACCAACCCGCCGCACACTGGCGGCACATCCTGGGCCCGCACCGGGCGCGATCTCGTCACCTACCCCGAGACCGTCGCCCTCGCCCGACACCTCACACGCACGCCCCGAAGCCAGATTGGCCACAGCTTCCTCGACCGCACCGCAAGCATCCTCGGTGGCCGGCGCACCGGCGCAGATCCAGCCAAGCGCATGCCGATCAGGCATGTGGCTGGGTTCTTCCCGCCAGCGGAACCGCGTTGCGGGCCGAGGCGGGAACGGGCAGGTGGAAGGCTCTTCCGCCAGGCACACGAGGGCGCAGACGCTCACGCCCCCGCCGGGTCTGGCAGTGGCTACGGCTGTGACCGAAAGCGGAATATTGGGCCCGTGTCGACAATGACTGAAAACCGACGGCCCTCGGATCGCGGTCTGGCCAAAACTGTGCGAAGGAAGGCCGATTCGAAGTGGTTTCACGATGAATGAGTTTGACAGAGGCCAGACTGCGGGTTTTGATCAACTCCCGCTGGAGGAAAGGGTGGCTGAACTTGGACGGAGCACGCGGGACACCCTCTCGACAGTCTTCCGCGGAGCGCATGCCAAATGGCATCGACCACTGATGACATATCGCACTGTCGGCTGCTCGCGAACGACACGAGACTGGAATCATGAACGAAGACAACAGTTTGGTGATCGACGCGCGTGACGTGCAGAGAACGTACGGGGCCGGGGGGAGGAACGAGTACAGGGCAGTACGTGGTGTGACGCTGCAGGTCCACCGGGGCGAAGTTTTCGCGCTCCTGGGGACCAATGGTGCCGGGAAGACCTCCATCGTCGAATTGCTGGAGGGACTGGCGCCCGCGGACGGCGGCACGGTACGCGTACTTGGGTACGACCCCTTCCGGGAGCGCACACGTGTGCGCCCATTAACCGGCGTCATGCTTCAGACTGGCGGATTCCCCGCAGATCTCACGGTCGCAGAAGTAGCGCGTTTCTGGGCCCGGTGTGCTCGCCCTGGCCGAACGGTGTCCGAGGTACTGAGCCTCGTGGGGCTGCAAAGCCGCCTCTCGGTGCCCGTGAAGCAGTTGTCCGGCGGGGAGCACCGCCGCCTGGATCTGGCGCTCGCGGTGATGGGGCGGCCCGAGGTCCTGTTTCTGGACGAGCCGACGACCGGGATGGACCCCGAGGGACGTCGGGACACCTGGGAGATCGTCCAGCAGTTGCGGCAAGAAGGGACCACGGTTCTGCTGACGACGCACTACCTCGAAGAAGCGGAAGGCATCGCCGACCGCGTGGCCATCCTGCAAGGTGGCGTCGTTGTCGCCGAGGGGACCACCGCTGATGTGATTGCGGACCACCCTTCCCGGGTTTCGTTCGAACTTCCCCCGGGCTGTTCGGAGGCGCTGCCCGCCATGCCCGGCGTGACGAGGCGTGAGGTTCTCGGACGGACGATCGTGCTGCATACCCAGTACCTGCAGCCCGTCCTCACAACTCTGCTGGTGTGGGCCAACGAGCACGAGGTCGTTCTGCAAGGCCTCGATGCGAGGTCCGCGACACTTGAAGACGCCTTTCTTGCCATGACTCCCATCGGGCAGTCACGATCCGCGAAGGTGGGATCATGAGCACGAACCTGTCCTCGGTGATTTCATCCCGGGGGAATCGGCTCCTTGCCTTGGGGCGCGCAGAGTTGACCATGCTGGTGCGGAACAAGAGTGCGCTTTTCTCGGCCCTCGTTCTACCCTTCGGATCACTGTTGATCATGTACTCCTTCGTCCCCTCGACCTTCACGGGCGAGGGCCAGGTGCGAGTCGACGCCAGGCCCATCCTGGTGACCGGCACGATCGGCATGGTCCTGCTGTTCGTCGTGTACTCCAATCTGGTGGGCGCGTTCGTGGCACGGCGGGAAGGCATGGTTCTCAAGCGGCTGCGCACCGGGTCCCTGACTGATGGCGAGATCCTCGCCGGTACCGCTCTGCCTGCTGCGGCTGTGGCATGGGCGCAGTGCGTCCTCGTCATTGGTCTCGGCATCAGCGTGCTGGGGTTGGTGGCACCGGCCGACCCGGCACTGCTGACGATCGGGATCCTGGTGGGAACGCTGCTGGTGGCGGCGCTGGCCGCCTGCACAGCGAACGTCACTCGCAGCGTGGAGATGGCGCAACTGACCACGATGCCGTTGCTTCTGGTCTCCGTTGCCGGATCGGGTCTGGCGATCCCTTCGGCAGCCATGCCTTCCTGGCTGGCTGAGTGGTGTGCGTACCTGCCGTTGACGTCGGTTATGGATCTCGTTCGCGTGGGGTGGCTCGGCGCTCTCGACGGAGAGGCTGTCTGGTCTGCGGCGCTGCCTGACCTGGTGGGCGCCGGCGCGTGGACGGCCGCTGCTGTGTGGGCCGCCCGTACGCGGTTCCGCTGGGAGGCCCGCAAGTGACGTCCCCTGTAGGCCGTAACCACGATCAGGCCGAATTCGAAACATTCCATACGATGCCCGCAGAGTCGGATTCTCCGGGTGTGCACGAGGGAGGATCTGAAGTGTCCGTCACTCCGCCTGCAGCGAAAGCGATTCCGAAGCCGTCCAAGCTCGGGATGGCAAAAGTACAGGGCGGAGCCCTCCGCGATTGGCTTGCCCGCCGGCCTCTTTCCGGGGTCGACCAGGCGACGTCGCTTCGACACTCTTCCGACACTCGCCAGATGATCATCATTCTGTGTGTCATGGAGGGTGTCCTGGCTTTCCTCGTCTCAAGGATGGTGCCTCCCGTTCTGCGGCCGGCGCATGCGCTGTTGGAAGTCTCGATCATTCTGATCGGGTTCGGTGCGGTTGCCGCAATGCATCGCCATCCGCACCTCCTCGACTACGAGCGAATCACGCTGAGGACGGGGTTTCTCGGTGCAGTGGAAATCCCGGTCCAGGCCATCAGCTCTGTCGGTAGGGGGATTCGCACGGTCACCGGCCGAGGGCTTCGCTCCATCGCGGATGAGGGTGACGCCGTTGCCTGCTCCGTCGGCGCCAGCGTGAATATGTACATGGAATTTGATCAACCCCTGATTCTGGATCTCGGGAAGCCCGGCGTTGTAGCGGCGAAGAAGATTTATTTTGCGGCGGACGATCCCGACGCAGCAATACGAGCAATACGAGCAATCGCTAAACCGTAAGGAAATTTCCGTGAGTGGCGAAATGAAGGAATTGGTTTCCCTACCGGTGGATACCGTGGAAGCCCAACTGGTCGAGCGTCAGATCGATGCTTACAACAGCCAGTCGCTCGACGATTTCATGGACTGCTACGCCGACCAAGCCGAACTCTTGATCGACGGAGTCCCCGCCGTTACCGGGCAGGAGGCACTGCGCGGGATGTACGCCCAGCAGTTCGCGACCAAGCCCGCCCGGGCCACGGTGTTGGGCCGCATTGTTCAGGGCGAATTGGTAATCGACCAAGAGCGGGTCGTCGTGGACGGCGACGCGGCGACCGTTGTCGCCATATATCGCATACGGGACGGGCTGATTCAGCAGGTGAACTTCGTGGGTCAGCAGGTAGAGAGATGAACGCATCCCCGGCCCGCCAGGGGGCGCTGCCCCCGGCTGGAGATGTTTCGGTCTTCTTCCCGGTGATGCCGGCCCGACCGGCCGACGTCACCGGTTTTGCCGAACTCGTCCGCGACACCAGCCTTACCCGCCTGTGGATGGGACAGTCCCTCACACTCGACACGAATCAGGTCTTCTCGCATCTCGCGGGTCAAGGGCTCCGTATACCCGTTGGTACCGCTGTGAGCGTCATGGCATTGCGCCATCCGTACGAGGCTGCGGCCTCGGCGCGTTCGGTCGCTGCCCTCACCGGGGAGTCGGTCATCGCGGGGTTCGGTCCCGGCGGAGCCAATTTCGTCCGTTCGCTCCGCGGCTCCACCTACCAAAGCCCGCTCACCGCGAGTCGTGAGTACGTGCTGGCCGTGCGAGAGGCACTGACCGGGGAGACGGTCCGTCGAGACGGCCGGTACCACGTCCTGCACGGCGCCCTGCCGGCGCTGCCTTTCGGGAATCCTCCGGTGCACGTGGGCCTGGGCGTCCTGCGGCCGGGTATGGCCCGGCTCGCCGGCGAAGTGGCGGATGCCGCCATCACCTGGCTCACCCCTCTGCCCTACCTCCGCGACACGCTTCTCCCCAACTTGCGCGAGGGCGCCCGGAGCCAGGACCGCAGCATGCCGCGCGTGGTGTCACTGGTGCACTTCGCGGTCGACCGCTCCGATCGCGACGTGCGACATCTGGTCCTGGCCGCCAACAGGATGCATCTCAGCTCGGAGCACTACACGTCGATGCTCCGCGGGGCCGGAGTGCATGCCGATCCCGCGGACGTGAACGCCGGCGCCGACGCGCTGGTCGAGAACCAGGTCTTCGTCACGGGTTCCGCCGGTGAGATCGCGGAGCGGATTCGGGAGTACTTCCGCTCGGGTGTCGACGAGGTCGTGCTCAGTCCCTCCGGCGTTCTGGTGCGACACGGCATCGAGGCCGCTCTCGTCGACCTGCGCGCAGTCCTCGGGGAACTCGAGCACGAGCATGTCTGAACCCACCACACCTGCGGCCTTCAGGTTCACCCCGCGCAGGCTCCTCCTGGTGGGGACCGGCGCCATCGGTGTGACCTTCCTGCCCTACTGGGTCAAGTGGCTGCGGATGGAGCTCCCGGAAACGGAATGCCGCGTCGTCGTCACGCGCAGCGCAGAGCGGTTCGTGACACGCGAAGCGCTGTCGGCGCTCAGCTCAACCGAGACGGCCCTCGATGTCTGGCCGGACACACCGCAGACCACGGCCCGGCACGTTGCATGGGCGGAGTGGGCCGAGGCGGTTGCGGTGTATCCCGCCACCATGAACTTCGTCAGCCGCTTCGCCATCGGCTTGGGTGACACCCCGGCCATGCTTGCGTTGCAATGCACGCAGGCTCCCATCGGGCTTGCCCCTTCCTTGCCCCCGGGGGGAATCCACAACCCCGTGGTGCGCCGTCACCTCAAGGAACTGGAGGAGCGTCCGAACATCAGCATCCTGCATCCCCAGAGGGGGCCCAGTTCCACAACGGGCCGTGACGATGCATTCGTGCCCCCAGAGCTGCCCGGGCTTCTGACCTTGATGGAACGATCGCTCGGGAACAGTGGATCCGCGGGACGCCGAGCCACGTGAGCGCACACCTTTACGGGGAACTCGTCGATGAGCTCGGAACCCGTTTCACCAGAACGTCCGTGTACCGGCGCAAGGCTGGGCAGAGTGACGCCGACGACGGCGCCTACCTGTGGGTGCGGTCCGCCGGCCCCGCACGGTCGGTCCAGATGCAGGTGCCGAACCGTCCGGTGGAATGCCTGCTGCGCGGCCTGCCCGTCACCGCATTGCGCCTGTCCCTGCCCCGGCAAGACGGGCACGCGCTCGTGTATCCGGCCCCCGGCCCGTGGTCGTTGGGGAAGCTGCTGATGCAGCAGCATCCCAGTCAGTCATACCCGAGGGCCCGTGAACTCCTACGGGAACTGGGAGCCCTGCTGCGGCATCTGCACGCCGCACCTCCTGCGGATGTCGCTCTTCTCGCGGCGGACCGGAGGCCCGACCGTTCGGGAGTGCACCGGCTCGCGCACTGGCTCGCAGGTGGTGACACCACGGCTTCGGAGCCCTTGCGCCGACTTGCGGCCCTGACCCGCGACCAGCTCGGACAGGGGCGCTGGGGGAAGTTGCGGGATTGGTGCGATGCCGCACTCGACGACAGAGCCGGGAGAGTGCTTCTGCACGGCAACCCGGGGACCGGAGTGCTCGTCCCCGGCCTCGGTGATCTGCCGTGCGTGCTGCTCATCGGGGAAGACGTGCAGGTCGGGCCGGCAGCTCTCGACACCGGCCGGGTGCTCGGCGAACTCACCGAATTGCGCGGCATCATCACGCGCAAGGGCGGCCAGGAGGCCGCCGCCCAGTGGTCCCGACTGGGCCGTGCCTTCTTGGACGGATACACAGATGATCTGTCACCACTCGCTGGAATGGTCGCCACACTGACCGTGCTCGCCCATGTCAGGGACTACTGCGAATTCGCGGGCTGGGACGACTGGTGGTTCTCAGTCGCTCTGGAACTTGTCGCGGAGCTGCTCGACGGAAACGGGAAAGACGCCATTGACTGGCATTAACAGCCGGACCCAGTGGCCTGAATAACAGATTCCATTTGCCGGGCGGTTTACGCCGCCCGGCAATTCGGCATGCCCGAATTCGATACGGAAAAATCTTCGATTCATTTCTTCAAAAAAGCTTTGGGCAGCCGCCCGGACGGTGATAGAAATGTTTCAGCAAGCGGTTCCGGGGTCACTCGGAATCGGAACCCGCATAAGAAAGGGGTGTCCCATGGACGCCGAGAAGCTCATCGAGGGTTACACCGTCTACACCAACACCGAGGAGCTGGCCGCCAGCGCCCAGGACGAGGCGCCTGCCACCTCGCCGGCCGTCTTCACCATCACGGTCTCCGCGGCCACCTGGGTCGAGGGTTGCTGAAGCAGCTCCTAGCTGCACAGTCCCTGTGAAGCTGACACGCTGGCGCCAACTGATCCCGTCAAAAATCGAGTCGGCGCCAGCGTTTCAGATCCAAGGATAGCGTGGGGCTGCGGCTCAGCCGCAGCCCCACGGCGTGTGCACATTCCACCTCGTGCAGCGCCACAAAGGAACCTGAATGTCTGAACTGCAACGGTTTTCCCTCCCCAATGGGTTGAGGGTGCTGCTGGAACCCCGCCCCTCCGCCGCTGTCGTGGCCATCAGCGTCCACTACGACGTGGGCTTCCGGTCCGAGGTGGAGAATCGGAGCGGATTCGCGCACCTCTTTGAACACCTCATGTTCCAGGGCAGCGAGAACCACGCCAAAATGGCCCACTGGACGTACGTTCAGGGCCTCGGTGGTTCCGTCAACGGATCCACGCACCAGGATTACACGGACTACTATCAAGTCCTTCCTTCAGATGGCTTGGAGCAGGTTCTCTCCATGGAGATGGACCGCATGCACGCACTCCTCATCACCGAGGAGAACCTCTGCAATCAGCGAGCCGTCGTCAAGGAAGAGATAAGGCTCAACATCCTCAACCGGGCTTATGGCGGTTTTCCCTGGATACCCCTGCCCGCGCTCCTCTACAACACGTACCCGAATACCCACGACGGATACGGCGCATTCGAAGACCTCGACTCCGCGAGCGTCGCCGACGCCGTGGACTTCTACCGCGCGCACTACGTGCCCGCCAACGCGGTCCTCACCGTCTGCGGGGCCTTCGACCCTGATCGCACTGCGGCCTACATCGAAGAGGTCTTCGGCGCTCTTCCTCACCGCCCCAAGCCGGCCCCGGCCATGCTGCGCGAGGAACTCCCGCGAACCACTCGTCACGGCCGGCGAGAGGACGTACATGCCTCGCTCCCGGCCCTTGCCCTTGGCTATCAGCTTCCGGACCCCGGGACGGAGTTGGACGCCTACCTCGCGCACATGGTCCTGTGCGAGATCCTCACCGGAGGCTCATCGTCCCGGCTGCACACGCGATTGGTCCGTGAGAAGGGCACCGCCGTCCACGTGTCGGCGGGCTGCGGACTGTTCAATGCACTGGACACACGTGCCCCGGACACCCTCGCCCTGGCTGTGACCCACCATCCGCACACCGACCCCGAATCGGTGCTCGCCGAAATCGACGGCGAACTGGCCGGGCTCGCCGAGACGCATGCACTTGACGATCTCGTGCCCACGGCGGGGGCCCGGGTTGCCGCGAGGTCCGCCCGACGCAACGCCGACCTGCTGGCGCGCACCCGGGCCATGGGGACGTACGAGCTTCTCCACAACGCCCCGGCGCTCGTGGATGAACTGCCCGGTCGAATCCTGACGATCGGGGCCGAGGCGGTGACCGACGCGGCCCGCGCGCTGCTCACCGATCAGCGGGCGGTGCTCCGCCTGGTCACCAGCCAGGCCGTCCCGCGCCAAGCAGCAGAGCCGACGACGTAGCGAAGAGAGCTGGCTACCCCGAAATGGATGGTTTCGCCCGGCCCCGGCCGGCAGTGGACATGACCATGTCCAACGGATTGCGTTGTGTCGTGGTCCCCGACAGCACTGCCCCTCTGGTCGAGATCCGCATGTACATCCCGTGCCCCACCGCAGGGGAAGCGCATGCCGCCGCGACCCACATCCTCAGCGATGTGCTCCTGCACGCGGCGGGCGGACAGACAGGTGAACACGCACAGGCCTGGGCCGTCGCCGACATCGACTCCGCCCGGAACGCCGAATGGATCGGAGTCTTCGGCTACGCCCCCGCGGCTTCTCTGCCTTCCGTCCTGCGGGAGATCGGCCGGCACCTGGCGGAGCCCCGGTTCAGCGACGCGTCCATAGCCGAGGCCCGCGACCGTCTTGCAGCGCAGGTCGCCATCCGGCGCGGCGAACCGCGGTGGATGGCGCTCACCACCCTGCTGCGCAGGTGCCGTACGGAGAACACCATGCCGCACGAACTGCCGTCCCCCGCGGCTCTGAGGGGTGTCGAGCCCGGGGCGGTCCGCAGCCTGCAGTCCTCGTCTCTCACCCCGCACGGAGCGATCCTCGTCCTCGTCGGCGAAGTCCAGGGCTCATCGGTTGCCGCCCTCATGGAAGAGGCCTTCTCCGGATGGCGCAGGGACGAAGCCCCGCAGGACCTCCCGGCTCTTCCTTCCGCCGCCGCCGACGAGGTCGTACTCGTCCACCGGCCGCAGTCCGCACAGGCCGAGCTGCTGATGATGAGCCCAGGGCTGCACCGGACGCACGCACGGCGTCCCGCCCTGGACATCGCGAACGCAGTCTTCGGAGCGGGGGTCGCCTCTCGCCTCGCCATGAACATCCGGGAGCGGAAGGGATACGCGTACATGGCGGGGTCGGCGACCGAGATGGTTGCGGGGAGCCCCACGACCGTGGTCCGCCTGGCGGCGAACGAAGCGACCGCCGCCCTCGCCCTTCGCGACACAAGGGCCGAACTGGCCGCCATGATCTCCAGCCCGCCCACGGACGAGGAGATCGCGGTGGCGAAAAGACTGCTGGCCGGACGCATCGCGACCGCCCTGGTCTCCCCCTCCGCACACGCGACTCTGCTTGCCAACCTGCTCTCCGAGGGCGTGGGCCCCGAGTGGATGGACGACTACCCACTGGCCCTCGCAGCGGTCGGCGCCGGGGACGTCGTCGGGGCGGCGCTCCATCACTTCGACCCCAAGGGATTCGACACGGTCGTGATCGGCAATGCGACAGCACTTGCCGTATCCCTGGCCGATGTTCCCGGGACCACGGTCCGTCGGTTCGAACGCATCGACGACGTGCCTCACGGGCTCCCGGCCCCCTCCCCGCTCCAGCGATCCGACATGGGGGTATCACGGTGACGTCCGATCACCGCTACCGTACGAAGGTCACCGATGTGAACTCCGTGCCGGCGGTCGCGAACCTCCTGGCCGGACTGGGCCTCGGCACCCTCGACGGCGCGAACGTGGTGGCACACAACGGTCGCAACGAGAACTGGGCCGGCCGAACGACCAGCGGGGCCAACGTCTTCGTCAAGCGTCTTGAGGGACCTGACGCAGATGTCTCCCGGCGCCTCAAGAACATCCTCGCCTTCGAAGAGCTCCTTGCCGGTTCCCCGGCGGCGGCACTGAAGGCCCCGCGCTACCTCGGCTGCAGTCAGGAGGACGCGCTCGTCGTCTTCGAACTCCTGCCGGGGGCCCGCACAGGTGCCGAACGGGCGGACGACGACGCGTTCGAGGAGAAGGACGCATTCCGTGTCGGCGAGATGATCGGCGCTCTCCACGGAATCAACCCGGCCTCCGCGACAACTCTGGACACGAGCCTGCCTGTCCTGCCTCCCGTCTCGTACCTCGACGCGCTGCCCTTGGAGGTCCACCGCAACTCCAGCTTCGCCGAGCTGGAACTGTGGCGCATCCTGCAGCAGGATGACGCGCTTTCCGCGGCGCTCCGACGCCTGAGGGACAGCGAGGACCGGTCCGCCGACCGTCGAGCGATCCACGGCGACTTCCGCCTCGATCAGCTCCTCTTCGCCGACGGCGTCCCCCACCTGATCGACTGGGAAGAGCTGCGCTGGGGTGACCCGGCCCGAGACCTCGGCGCGTTCGTCGGCGAATGGCTGTATCGCGCGCTGCGCAAGCTCCCGGGGGCCGGAACCGAGGACTCTTCGGACCCGGCGGATATCGCGGATTCGGGACGCGAGCTCGTCGCCCGGGGGGTGCGCGAACTAGTCCGACGGCGCCCCTTGATCGAACAGTTCTGCACCGGATACCGCTCCACCGGCCGGCCGTTCGAGGCGGCGCTGCGCGAGCGCAGCGCCGCCTTCGCGGGCTGGCACCTCATCGACCGCGTGATGGCAGCGGCTGCTCGGCGCCCGAGTCTGGCCCCTCTGGACCGCGCAGCGCTGGGGACCGCCAGGACGGTGCTGGTCGATCCGGCCGCTGTCACCAAGACACTCGGACTGGAGGACTGACAGCCATGTCGAGCCCCACATCATCCCCCATGCTGTCCGAGCGTCTGCGCTCCGCCCTCGTGGAGCTCCAGGTGGACCCGGATGCCCTGACCGCCCGCGTCCTGGACACCACCGTCACGGCGAGCACCCTGCCCGAGCTCCGTCACGCCCTGGCCGACAAGATCTACTCAGTACTGCACGCGGGAATGACCTTGAGGGATGAACCAGCCCTCCGCACCCTGCGCGACAGGCAGTACGAGAGGCTCCTGTCGGACGCCGTACCCCACCGTGACACCATGGTGGAAGCATCCGTGACGGAGGGCGCAACGAACGCGGCCGACGCACGACGCATCGCGACCATCGACGGGGTGCGCACGTTCGTGGACGCGCTGGCGCCTACCGACGCACACGTGACAGTACGCGCTGACCGGGACCGGGCCCTGCTGCGCTATCCCTCTCGTCGCCCTGCACTTTCCCCGGGATTCTTTCTGGTGGACGGTTCCCGCGGGCGCCCCCGAACCACTCGTCTGCGCCGCTACTACCTTCACATCGAGGACGCGGCCGCTGCCCCGCGGGCATGGGGGCAGCTACTGGCATTGCTTGAGGACGGGGCGGCCCGCTACCGGGCCAAGATCAGCTCGAATCCGCTGTACTACCCGCGCAGGGACGCGATCGTCGTCTACCTCGACGACGATGACGCTGCTCCCTTCGACGCCGCAGGGGTTGCCGCCGTCCTCACCGGACTCGGCCGTACGACGTCGGTGTTCACCCGGGAGCTTGCCCCCGGCGTGTCGACGGCCGAGGAACCGTCCGACAGCCGTCCCGGCATGGCCCGCAAGAGCTTCGGCCAACACCGGGCCCATGCCGTGGCCGAGGGGCTCGTGGACCACGCCTTGCATCCCGCCGGCCCCACCGCCGAGGCGGCGGTCTGCAGTGCACTCGCCCAGGCCAACATCGTGCCGCACGCGCCATGGATGAACGGCGACGGGCGATGAGAGGACCCCACCGCCCTCGGCCCATGCGGAAGCAGCCGACTCCCAGCCTCAGCCCCAGCCCCAGCCCCCGCAGGAGGAGCAGATGACAGCCGGACCACGCATTGTACTGATCACCGGCGCCACATCGGGCCTGGGCCGGCACCTCGCGGAGCAGCTCGCAGATCAGGGCGACACGATCCTGGTACACGGGCGCGACGCAGGACGCGTGGACTCCTGTGTCCGGGGCCTGCGAGCCGCCGGGGCCGCAGCCCACCCCTACGTCGCGGACCTCGCGCGTCTCGACGAGGTACGGGCCCTCGCCGAACAGATCCTCGCCGAGCAGCCGCGTATCGACGTACTGATCAACAACGCGGGTGTGGGCCCGGGGCCGGAAGGCGCCCAAAGGCAGCTCAGCGACGACGCGCACGAACTGCGCTTCGCCGTGAACTACCTCGCGCCGGTACTCCTCACACGCCTTCTGCTGCCGGGGCTGAGGAATGCCCGTTCGCCCCGCGTGGTGAACGTCGGATCCGCCGCACAGCTTGAGATCGACTTCGGCGATCTCACGATGGACCGCCTTTACCACGGGTGGGTGGCGTACGGGCGGTCCAAGCTCGCGCTGGCATCCTTCACCATGGACCTCGCCGCGGAACTCGCGGGTGAACACATCGCGGTGAACTGCGTCCACCCGGCCAACTTCATGCCTACGCCCATGGTCCAGGAGCTGGGCATTCCCTCGGAGTCGACCATCGAGCAGGGCGCCGAAGCCGTCCTGCGACTGGCCTGCGCGACCGCAGACGCAGCGGCGACCGGCGGCTACTACGACGGAATGAATGCGGCGCCGCCCCATCAGGACGTCCTGGACCCCGCCAGGCGCGCCCTCCTGAGCGAAACCAGCGAAGAGATCCTGGCCGGCCATCTTGCGGCCGGTCCGGACTTCCGTACGCACGTCGAGAAGATTCTCGCAGGGCTCGAAACCTCGCCCGGCCGAGAAGTACTCGTCCACCGGGGACGGCGCATGGCCGCGCACGAGCTCCGCGTCATGGTGTTCCGCATCGCCCGAGCCCTGCGCCGCCGGGGGGTGGACCGCCGGCAGACGGTGACCATTCTCAGCGGGACCCGGCCCGAAGCCCTCGCCGTCCGATTCGCCGCAGGCCTGGTCGGCTGCCGAGTTCACCATCTCAACAACAGCCTGACGGCCGAGACGCAGGCGGCCATCGTCCAGGACATCGAGACCCACACGCTGATCGTCGATCCCGGGTACGGCGATCGAGCCGAAGAACTGACCGGCCTGGCGCCGGTGACACAGGTCCTCTCGCTTGGTCCGTCAGGCACGTGGACGGACCTCTTGGAGCTTGCCGCGCAGGAGGCGGCAGATCCGTTCCCCAGCCGCGCACGCCCGCAGGACATCTGCGTGTTCAACTACACCGGTGGCACCACCGGCCGGCCCAAGGGCGTCGCCGTCACCTATGAGGAGATCAGCGGCAACTACACCGCTCCGCCCGCAGGCGGGGCGCAAGAACCCCGCCTGCTGATGTGCACCCCCCTGATGTACACCGGCGGCGTGATGGCCGACATCATCCTCATGAGCGAGGGGACCGTCGTGCTTCACGACGGCTTCGATGCCGGCGAGGTGCTTGCCGCCATTGAGCGCGAGCGGATCACGCACGTCTTCCTGGTGCCGCCCATGCCCTACCAACTCGTGGACCATCCGGACTCCGCCACGACCGACACCTCCAGCATGCGCAGCATCATGTACGCGGGCTGCCGGGCATCTGCCGGCCGTCTCGCCGACGTGGTCCGGCGTTTTGGGCCGGTCCTCGTGCAGTCCTACGGACAGAACGAGGCGGGAGGGATCAGTGTCCTCACGTCCCAGGACCATGACCCCTCGCGGCCGGGGGTGCTGAGCTCCGCCGGCAGGCCGCTGCCATGGGTCACGGTCGCGATCCGGGACGAGGACGGACGCGAACTCCCGCCGCTCGAACACGGCGAAATCTGCGTGCGCTCCAAGACCGTCATGCGCGGGTACTGGAAGCAGCCCGCCGAGTCGGACGCGGTACTCAAGGACGGTTGGCTGCACACCGGTGACATCGGGTTTCTGGACAGCAACGGATACCTGACCGTCACCGACCGGGCCAGGGACATGATCAACGTGGCGAGCGACCACATATACCCCTCCGACCTAGAGGATCTGCTGAACTCCCATCATCTGGTCGCTGACAGCGCTGTCTTCGGCGTGCTCGGCGACGATGCGATCGAGCATGTCCACGCGGTGGTCGTGCCCGTCCCCGGCGAGACCATCGACCCGCAGAAGCTCCTGGAGATGGTGCGCGAGGCATGGGGGGAGGTCTACGTCCCCATACAGCTCGGCTTCGCGGACAGCCTGCCGAGGACGGGCGCCGGCAAGCCTGACAAGCAAAGACTGAAGGCCCTCGCGAGCGAGCGGAAAGTGGAATCAAAGCTGTGAAGAGCGCCATGATGGAAACGGGGGCCGCAGGAACACGGCTGCCGGGCTCGGCCTTCCAGCCGTACACCTACCGCCGAACCGAACTGGTCGAGCCGGACTGGCAGCGCTTCCCCGGCTGGCGCGAGGTCAGCGCCGAACAGTGGACGAGCCCTCAGTGGCAGCGCGTGCACTGCATCAAGAATGCGCGTCAGCTACGGGCCGTGATGGGGAACCTGCTGGACGACGGCTTCTATGACGACTGGGAACGCGACCGCCTGCACCGCGCCACGATGTCCGTACTGGTGCCGCCGCACATGCTCAACACCATGGTTCCGTTCTCCGCGCCCACCGGTGCGGGCTCACTCACCGCCGAGTTCTACACCGACGCCGTCCGCCGGTACATGCTGCCGGTGTTCTCCGACCGGCGCCCGGTCTGGTCGTCCCACCCGAGAGCGAGCCGCGACTCCCTGCACGAACAGGACATGTGGGTTGTCGAGGGTCTCACTCACCGGTATCCCACCAAGGTGCTCGCGGAACTCCTGACCACCTGCCCCCAGTACTGCGGGCACTGCACCCGGATGGACCTCGTCGGCACGTCGACGCCCCAGGTGGAGAAGTCGCGCATGAGGCTCAAGCCCGCCGACCGGGCAGAAGCGATCCTGCAACATCTGCGGCGCTCACCGGGAATCAGGGACGTGGTGGTATCCGGCGGCGATCTGGCCAACATGCCGTGGCCCCGCCTGGAGGCATTCGTCGACGAGCTCTTGGACATCGAAAGCATCAGGGACATCCGCCTCGCCAGCAAGGCACTCATCGGCCTGCCGCAGTACTGGGCTTCCGCCCCGGTTCTGGAGGGTATCCATCGACTGGCGGCGAAGGCTGTGTCACGGGGCGTCCAGATCGCCCTGCACACCCACGCGAACGCGGCGCAGCAGGTGACACCGTACGTTGCTCGCACTGCGCGAGCACTCCTTGCTGCGGGATTGCGTGAGGTGCGCAACCAGGGTGTCCTCATGCGCGGGGTGAACGACAGCGCCCGGTCTCTGCTCGACCTGTGTTTCGCGTTGTGCGACCACGCCTCCGTCACCCCCTACTACTTCTACATGTGCGACATGATTCCCCATGCGGAACACTGGCGGCTTTCGGTCGGCCAAGCGCAGCGCCTCCAGCACGAGATCATGGGGTACCTCCCCGGGTTCTCCACTCCGCGCATCGTGTGCGATGTTCCCTTCGTGGGAAAGCGGTGGGTCGACCAGTACGAGGCCTATGACCGCGACCGGGGCATCAGCTACTGGGGGAAGAACTACCTCACGTCCCTGGAGGACGGAGAACCTGGTGCTCTCGGCCGACAGCACCCGTATTACGACCCCATCGACCTGTTGCCGGAATCGGGCCAACAGTGGTGGAAGGAATCCGCCCAGGGCTGAAGCGCGGCGGTTGTCGGCTTCGAGCGGGGGCCGTTCGGAGGCGGGCGCAACTGATCCTGGGGCGCCACCGAGAGTGACTGCCCAGCCGTGACACGGCCCCCTGCCGATGTCATGCCGCCAACGGCCCCACGCCAGCGCCCAGGCCAGTGGCCCACGCCAATGCCCACGCCAGTGGCCCACGCCGTCGCCACCGCGCGCCGATCAGAAGGAGACAGACATGTCCCACCCAATCCTGCGCAGGGCAGCCTTTCCCGGTGCCGTCCTGGCGGCCGCGGCAGCCCTCGTCCTGGGAGCTTCAACCGCGTCTGCCGCCGTACCGCAGCCGGCCGCATCCGGGCCCGTCGTGTCCGCAGCGGCGGCCTGGACCCCTCCGCCGGGCTACGTCCGCGAGACCGCCTACGTCGGCTCGCTCGCCTCGTGCGAGACGAAGGGCGCGGAAGGCGTCGCGAACGGCGCCTGGACCGCCTACGTCTGCCACCAGGAGTACCGCCAGCTGACCGACATCTGGATGCTCTTCACTTCCCTGTACGTCAAGAAGTAACCGCTGCCGAGGTGGCGGCCTCCTGACGGGCGGCCGCCCGCGCCGCGACGCGTTTCGAGGCGCCGGCGACCTGCCTGCGCGATCTCCGTGGAAGACGGCGTGCATCCAGCCACTCGGCGGCTTGATCGGCCGGGCAGCGCCCGATGAGCTCGTTGGGCCGTGTCGTTCAGAGGCCGCGGATGGCCTCGGCCAGGTCGGATCCGTAGGAGGCCCAGCACATCACTGAGCCGTCGGCGCCGAGCTGACCCATGTACCACTCGCCGTCGTCCCTCACGAGGCACAACTCGTGGAACGCGAGAATCGCATCGGGCTGGAGCGGCTCGTAGCCGCCCTGCCCGGCCACTTCGAGGACGACGAGCCGATCGACGGAGAGCGGGATGGCGCTCGGGTCTCCTGAACCAGCGCGCACGCGTTCGATCGTCCATCCGGCGGGGAGTGCTGAGTTCACCGGAACATGGTCCCATGAGGCCGCCCGTCGAAGCCACTCGTCAGCACTGCGACCAGGTTCGCCTTCGTTCTCTGCACGGCACCGCGCACCTTCACCCGCGTCGACAACGGCGGCATCTCCTTGCGGTCGAGCGTACGGACACGGCGCCTCGGACACGGCGCCTCGACCGGGCCGACATCTACGACATCCGCACCGTCACCCCGCCCGTACCCGGGGTAGGGGAGCCCGCCACGGCCTCAATGGTGGTCCACGCCTGCAGAGCCGACGGCCGACGCGTACTTCCCGCACGTGGAAACGCATATGGCCCGCCACGAAGGGCAGTACACGAGGCGTTACCAGGTCCTCACCGGCAGAGTCTTCGGCACTCTGACCGTCGCACTGACGGTCGGCGTCGATGCGGTCCAGCACCGCTTCGCAGGCCTCCACCTCGGGCGCGGCCTTCGCCAGGGGCCAGCAGCCGATCTCAGGGGAACCCTCCGGCGGGCTCGGGATGCGGAAGCCGATCTCCGAAGGGGGCCCGCTGAACACGTACTGCCAGGGCAGCAGGTCCGCGGGAACGCCCGCCGCGCGGAGCGCGTCGTCCAGGGCCGAGAAGTACGTGACGGGGCTGCGGTAGCTCCCCAGGGTGGAGGGATCGGAGGCGTTGTGGTCGATGATGATCTGGAGGGCCGCGTAGTAGGCGC
This sequence comes from Streptomyces sp. NPDC051582, assembly GCF_040681715.1. Classification (NCBI taxonomy): domain Bacteria; kingdom Bacillati; phylum Actinomycetota; class Actinomycetes; order Kitasatosporales; family Streptomycetaceae; genus Streptomyces; species Streptomyces sp. NPDC051582. Next base: position 7,878 of record NZ_JBFAZJ010000049.1, on the reverse strand, counting down.
AGCCCGCGTAATCGGCGGTGGATTCGGCCCGGCCGGCGATCAGCTCCTCCAGGGCGTCCTGCACCGGCAGGAGGTCGCACCACGACCACTGCCGCCGCTACGGCCCGGAGACCGCCCACTGGCCCGAGTTCACCGGGGTGGAGCACCTGCCGGGTGTCGTCGACCGCCGGTCGTTCCTCGCCTCGTGCGGCACCTGCGGCACTAGCCTTGTGATCATGGCTTTGCGACCTGATGAGTTCTACGACCACGCACGTGCGGCTGCGGACGACGAGGTCCGGCTCCCGCCGGCGAGGATGACCGGATGGGACGTCAGTCCCTTCGAGGCCGAGGGGCTGCGGGTTTCCGCGCTGCGCCCGCCGGTTCTGCCCGAGCCGCGGCGACACGGTGAGGACCCTGCCGACTGCGACGGGTGCCGCGACCGCGACGAAGGGATCTGGCTCGACGACCGTTGGCGGCTGGCCCGGATACCGGGGGTCGGTGTGCCGCTCGTGTTGATGCTGTACCCGCGCGACCACTACGACATGGCCGATCTGCCCGACGAGCTGGCCGCCGAGCTGGGCGTGCTCACGACTCACATCGTCCGCCACGTGCAGGCGCTGCCCCACGTATCCCGGGCCCATGTCCACCGGATCGGGGACGGGGCCGCTCACCTGCACGTGTGGTTCTTCGCCCGGCCCGAGGGACAGGCCCAGTTGTACGGGTCGTGGCTGCCCGTATGGGACGACCTGCTGCCCGAGTACCCCGCGGATGTGGCCGACGCGGACGCGACCGCCGTCGCCGAGGCCCTGGCCGCCTCGTACGGAGGCCGCCGCTCGGACACCGGCGGGCACTGACCGCCCTCACCGCACACCGGGCGACCCCGGCCGCCGGGCCTCCCGCCCGTGTGGTGCGGGGTCAGCGGGTGATGGAGAGGGCGAAGGGCGTGAATCCGCTGGAGCGGATGACGTGCGGTACGAACAGGATGGCGGCCTCGGTCGCGCGGGCGGTCCGGATCCCGCCGAGGTCGGTGATCCACTCCTTGTGCCAGCCGAGGTCGGTGAGCAGTTCGAGGACGGTCTGCTTGGCGTGCGGGTCCTCGCCGGAGAGGAACGCGGTCGGCGGCTGGGCGAGGGTGGCCGGCGCGGTCATCACCGGGAAGAGCATGGTGTTGAGGGTCTTGACGACGCGGGTTTCGGGGAGCGCCTCCTGGAGCCGCTCGGCGAGGCTGGAGCCCGGGTAGAGCAGGTCTTCGGGGAGGCCGTCGGGGCCGTCGGTGGTGGCGTTGGAGACGTCGACGAGGATCTTGCCCCGCAGTTCCTCGCGCAGGGCGGCGAGACGTTCCAGGGAGCCGGCGCCCGGGGTGGCGTTGATGAGGATCCGGGCTGTGCGGGCGGCGTGGGCGGCGGCGCCCGGCGTGCGGTCCGCAACGGTGACCTCGTGCCCGGCTCGGGTGAGGGCGGCGGCCAGGTTGCCGCCGACGCGGCCGTTCCCGAGAACTGCGATCGCGGTCATGGTGATTCGTCTCCTCTTGAGTTTCTTCGCTCTGCGTTGTGTACGGGTGGTCAGCGGGAGAGTGTCGATGCGGCTTGGGCGTGGACGCCGGGTGCGGCGGCCAGGAAGCTGTCGCTCTGCGGGGTCCAGGGGCGGCCTTCGGCGTCGGAGATGCGGCCGCCGGCCTCGGTGACGAGGAGCGCTCCGGGGAGCAGGTCCGCGCGGGCTCCGGCGAACTGCCAGAAGACGTCGGTCCGGCCGGCGGCCACGTTCGTCAGGTGCAGGGTCGCGGGCACGGAGGTGCGGACGACGAGCGCGTCGAAGAGCATCGCGGTGATCGAAGCGCCGACGCGGCGTACGACCTCCTCGTCCTCGTCCGGCCGGGCCTGGCTGGTCGCGACGATGCTCAGGTCGAGGTTCGCGGTCTGCGAGACGTGCAGGGGCTTGCCGTCGAGGTGCGCGCCCGCTCCGGTGAGCGCGGTGTAGGTCTCGCCGGTCAGCGGCAGGTGCACCACGGTGAGGACCGGCTGGTTCTCGCGCACGAGGGTGGCGGTGACCGCCCACTCGGGCAGGGCGTGGAGGTGGTTGACGTTGCCTTCGGCCGGGTCCACGACCCACCACTCGCCGGACGGCAGCGCTCCACCGTCGAGTTCGTCCTCCACCCAGCCTGCCTCCGGGCGCAGTTCCGTGAGGCGGGGGCGAAGGATGTCGAGGGCCGTGTCGTCGTTGGCGGCCAGGGCGCGCATCAGCTCCTCGCGGGTCTCGTAGCGGACCACCTCGCCGAAGCGCTCGCGCAGCGCCGAGCCGGCCGCACGGACCGCGATCTCGGTCTGGGCGAGGAGGTCGGCGTCGGTGGGGGTGGAGGTGGGGGTGGAGGCCTTGGTGGTGGAGGTCGTGGTCCGGAGGGTTTCGGACATGGTGGTGCTCCTGTCTGGGGAGGGGGTGGTGGGGTGGAACCAGGGCTGGCCGCCCGTTCCTTCGTGTGCTTGCGCCTCAACGGTATGAAGTTCCGCAGTTAACTACAACTGCATGTAAAGCACGTCTAGAGTTACTGGCATGCAATTGGACTTGAACCTGCTCACCGCGCTCGACGCACTGCTGGAGGAGGGGAGCGTGGCCGGGGCGGCCGCGCGCCTGCACGTCACCGCCCCCGCGATGAGCCGGAGCCTGGGCCGCATTCGGCGCACGACCGGGGACCAGATCCTGGTGCGCACCGGACGCACGATGACCCCGACGCCGTACGCGATCGCCGTCCGGGCGCAGGTGCACGAACTGCTGCACCAGGTCGAGGGGGTACTTGCGCCGAGCCGGGAACTCGATCTGGAGACGTTGGAGCGCACTTTCACGCTTCGCTGGCACGAGTCCCTGGTCGCCCTGAGCGGACCCGCGCTGCTCGCGGCCGTGCGCGGCCAGGCGCCTGGCGTGCGGTTGCGCTTCATCGCGGAATCGAGCGTCGACACCGCCGGGTTGCGGCGCGGCGAGGTCGACCTGGAGGCGAACGCCAACCGCCCGAGCGCACCGGACGTCCGTAGCGAGAACGCGGGCGAGACCGGCCTGGTCATCGTCGTGAGGCGGGGGCACCCCCTCACCCGCGGCAGGCCCCTCACCGCGCAGCGGTACGCCGCGGCCGAGCACGTCACCGTCTCGCGACGCGGGAACCTCAACAACGCCCTCGACGAAGCCCTCGCCCGGTTGGCCCTGAGCCGCCAGGTGGTGGCGACCGCACCCACCGAAGCGGCCGCGTTCGCGTTCGCGCGCGACTCCGAGCTGGTGATCAGCGTCCCCGAAGCCACCACGCGCTCCGCGGTCAACGACCTCGGCCTGGTCGTACTCCCCCTGCCCCTCGAACTGCCTTCGGCGCCGGTGTACCTGTCATGGCATCAGCGCTACGACACCGACAGCGCGCACGCCTGGCTGCGCGGGCTGGCGCGCACCGCGCTGGCTTCGGTCGACGCACCGAACCGTCCAGGACCGCCGCTCTCCGACGGGAACCCGTGACAGGGCGACGGGCCTCGCGCCCATGAGGGCGGTCGGCCCGTCAGCGGGTTCGGACGGAGAGCGGGTTCCGGATACTCGTCGCCGGCCCTCTCCCACAGCCCGCGGTCCCGCTCGCGGGATCGGACTGTGGAATGAGCGGGTCCGGGCACGGTCGTGCCGCGATCCTCCCCGGCCCGGAGAGGATCGCGGCGTGCGGGGTCAGCGGTCGGTCATCACCTGGTCGAGGAGCCAGGTGGCCACGGCGCGGGCGGCTCCCGAGATCGCGGCGCACATCAGCAGGATGCGCGTCCTGGGGCGGGACGGAATCTGGTCCCCGGTCCTACGGTGGGTCATCGGGCCTCCCTGAGGTCTGGGGCCCGCCGTCCTGGTTGCGACGCCGTCGGCGGGCCCCGTACTACCAACTCGCCTGATGCGGTGGTGAGATAACGATTGCGCTGACGAGGGGGCCGGAGCACGCGACGATCTGGTTGTCCGGGAGTACGAGGGGCTTTCCCGAAACGGAATGCAGAATTCCGGCGTATTGGAGGGGTGCATGGGGGGCGCGCGACGTGAGGGACGCCCGTGGTCCGGCGCGAAGGGACCCGTTCCCGAGATCAACGCGGTCGCGGAACTGCTCCACCAGTACATGGACGACGCCGGACTCTCGGTGAAGGACGTCCACGACAAGCTCGGCCCGGAGAACTTCCCCAAGGGCGTGGACGTCCCCACGCAGCGCCAGTTCTACGACCTGCTGGACGGCAAGAAGCTCACCCTGGACGTCGCCCACGCCATCATCGACGTCTGCTCGGGCCCCGACGGTGACGCGCGCGTCGACGCCCAGCGCCGCGAAGAGATCGGCGATCTGTTCCGCAGGGCCTCGCAGGAGCCGAGGCTGTCCTTCCGAGAGCTCGTCACGACCGGCGAGAAGATGATCGCCCTGCGGACCTCCCTCGAAAGCCTGCAGACGGCATACAAGGAGAGCAGCGCAGCGCGGGAGACGGCCGAGGTGGTGGCCGTGTCGATGCTCGGCCTGCTGCTGCAGATGCAGAACGCGGTCTCCAGCCTGACCCGTCAGCGCGACCAGCTGCGTTCTCAAGCCGAGCGGCAGCCCGCGTGGGAGGCCGAAGTGCGCAGCCTTCAGACCCAGCTCGACCGGGCGCTGGAGCGGGAGAGGGGGACGCGGGCCCTGCTGGATACCGCCATGGAGGACAAGGAGAGTGCGGACCGGACCGCCAACGCGGCGTCTTTGATGATCGTCGAGAAGGAAGCGGAGATCGAGCGGCTGAGGGCGGCCGCCGAGGCTGCCGAGGAAGCTCGGCCGGCCGAAGGCGACACGACGCCGGCCCTCTCCGATCCGGTCGCGTTCAGTGTCGCGCTGAATGTGAACCTGACGCCGGACGAGGCGAGCATGGCTCAGGCCGATGCCGCGGTCTTGAAGGCACAAGTACTGCTGGAGCAAGGCCGCGATGCCGTCGCCGCCAGCCAGGAGCGGATCGCCGAAGCGGGTGCGGCCGGCACGCTGGTCGCGGACCCTCCGGTGACGGAACCGTCCCCGCCGCCGTTCTCCGGGACAACTCCGCCGAATGCTCTGAGCTGGGACGATGCTGCTCTGCAGGCCGGGTCTGCGGGTGGCGGGCAGACGGAAGGCCACGAGGACGGCGGGCGGCACAGGCGGGGCACCGGCGGGGGCACCGGCCGTGGTCCAGGCCGGGGTTCCGGCCAGGATTCAGGCGACCTCGCCGGGGGCTCGTCGGGTGCCGGGGACGCGGTGCAGGGATCGCCTCGTCTCTCCCGCGTCGACGAACGGGCCCTGCAGCGCGTCAAAGCCGCCGACGGGATCGTGCTGGCCGTCCTGATCCTGACCCTGTGTACGTACACGTCCGTCACGGTCGTGCTCGCGCTTCCGGCGGTCCGTCACGACCTGCTGTCGCGGCTCGGCGCCACGGCGCCGATGATCACCTGCAACCTGCTGGCGGCGGCCGTCACGGGATGGTGGGGGCACAGCGCGGCGCTCCGGTACGGCCCCAGGCGGGTCCTCCTGCCGGGGCTGCTGTTCTTGTCGGCCGGGTCGCTCATCGCCTCGTGGACCCCGGCATACGAGAACAGCCTCGACTGGACCCCGCAGAGCGTCATCGACTGGCCCGTGGTCCAGCTGCTGACGGGCTGTGTACTCCAGGGCCTCGGAGAGGGGTTGTGCGTGGCCGCCGCCGGCTACGTCCTCAGCGGCAGCAGAGGCTTCGCCTGGCCGGAGTCGCGGTGCATGTGGGCGGTGGCGGCGGGCAGCGCGATCGCCGTCGCGGCTTCGGGTTTCGTCCTGTCCACCTGGATTTGGCGCATCGCGTTCCAGGTTCCGGGAGCCGCGGCGCTGCTGCTCCTCCTCACCCTGCCTCTCGTGTCCGGCCGCGGTACGTCACGCGCGCCGCGGCCCGATACCTGGCTGATGGTGCTCACGGCCACCGCGAACGCCGCCTTGGTCTGGATCATCGAGACCGCCGCCGGTGCTTCCTGGCCGTCCGCCCTCCTCGTCCTGGCCGTCGGCGTCCTTGCGCTGTGCGGCTGTGCCCGGCGCCTGAAGAACCGCGAGAGCGTGGAGGGCCGTGACTCGGCTCTGTGGGTGCCGGCGATCTGGGCATGGGTGGGCGGGGCGGTGCAGTGCACGGCGTGGCTCTACAGCGCCCTCGCGCTGCAACAGGTCTTCCGCCACGGGCCATGGACGGCGGCCGCCCTGCTCCTGCTCGCCGTCCCGCCGGTCGCGCTCGTCGTCTTCCCGCGCGCCCTGCCCACCCGTCTGCGGGCGCCGTCCCGGATCATCGGCCTCCTGGCAACGGCCGGCGGTCTGCTGTGGCTGGCCAACGGCCTGTCCGACCCGGCCGCCTTCCCCATCCCGGCCCTGATGGGGGCACTGGCCCTCGTAGGTGCCGGGACCGCCGTCCTGCGCTGCCCGCCCACCGGACTCAGCCCGGGCAGACAGCGGACGTTCGACGCCCACACCAAGTACAGCGGAGCACTGACGACGGTCCTCTCCACCACCCTGATCACCCATGCCTACGCCGTGGGCTCCCGCACGGGCGGAACCGAGGCCCATCAGGCCGACGCGTACGCCACCGTACTCACCGCCGGCGCGGCAGCAGCGCTCGCAGCGGCCATCGCGGGCGCCCTGCCGCTGGTGCGCCGGCACCTCACGACCACGGCCGGGGCCTCCTCCGCGCCGGGTGAGAGGACACGGCCGACCACCGCGGCCGACGCCTCGGCCGTCACGGCGTACGTGCTCCTGTTCTGCCTGGCACCCGCCCTCACCGTCGCAGCCGCGCTCATCGCCGGAGCGGGTAACCGCGTAGCACTGTTCAGTCAGCCGGGAGCCAGCACCCTCGCACTCATCCTGTACTGCCTGATCGGGCTGTGCGTCCTCGCCGCAATCGCCGGCGCCGCCATCGCCGTCACCATCTGGCCGGTCAAAATGCTGGGCGGACCCAACGCCCCGACCTACATGAGCGCCACGACCCTGATCGCCATACCCGTCGCCCTCACCGCCGGGAACTTCATCACCTATCAACCCCTCGTCACGGCCGGCACCTGGATCGCCGGCGCCGCGGGCCTCCTGTAGACGGCGTTCGGGCGGTCGTGGGTGCCATGGGGATTCGGGCCGGGGCAGGGGCGGATTGCCGCCGCGACCGCGGCGGCTACGACGAATGGAGCGAATGCTCCAACTGATGTGCCGGACCTACTCGGTTGGATTCGGCCGTGCGCCTGCCGAACGCAGGAAAAGCACCTGCGTCATCAATGGTGAGGAGCGCTGGAACTCGACTACGCAAAAGAACATTGGCGCGCGTCAGCGCCGTCGGGTCTTCATGGACCGCCGCAAGAGCACAAGACTGGCCGCGAATACGGCCAGACCGGCTCCGGCATAGAACGTCAGCGGACCCGTGTATTTCCCGCTGCCGGCAAGAAGCTGCCGGAGCGACGTAAGACAAGTAACCGCCGACCCCGCCAGGAGAATGAAGAAAATCGTGATCTGCCCGGAACGTGCTGCCGACTCCTCGCGATCGTCCTGCGAACCGGGCTTGCTCCGTAGAATCATCATCCTCCAAATCTACCGGAAGGAGCGTGACAGCTGCTCAAAATGCATCAACTGCCCACTGTTGGAAGGCTCCCTGCGGCAAGGAGGGAAGGTCTGCCAGCTGGAAATCATGGCGGGAAATCGACCAACCAAGGACCGCTCCCTACCGTCAGTCAATTGGGGCACCGCATCGAGCCAGGGTGGCCCGAAAACTGGCGATTCCCGGAGCGGCCCGTGCGTGACTACCTGCTGACACTCGGCATCACCGTCGCGGTGACGTATCTGCTCACCGGGCCCGTGCGGAAGTTCGCGATCGCGGCCGGTGCGATGCCGGAGATCCGCGCCCGCGACGTGCACCGCGAGCCCACTCCGCG
>NZ_JBFAZJ010000048.1:0-40580 GCF_040681715.1 Streptomyces sp. NPDC051582 | reverse complement strand
CTCCCGACCCTGCGCTTGCGCCTGTCCCGGTCAGCCGCAGCGGCGACATCGTCGGCAAGACCGCGGCCGCCGGCCCGGCCCGGCCGACCGGCACCCGGGCTGGGGTTCGGTTTTCGGTTTCGGTTCGAGGAGGCCGCAGAACACGGTCGCAGCGTTTCTCACCGCGCACCCCGGTCCGAAGAGGGGTGCCATTCCGTCAACATGATGGTCGCGTCGTCGCGTAGCCGGTGCTGCTGGCGGGAGAGGAGGCTCTGGACGAGACGGCGCAGTGCTTCCGGGGCGCTCTCGCCCGAAGCGATGGAGCGGATGACCGCGTCCGCGAGACGCCTTTCGCCGAAGAGGTCCCCGTCGGGGGAGCGGGCTTCGGTGACGCCGTCGCTGTAGACCAGCACGCGGTCGCCGGGTTGGAGGCGGACGTGCTCCTGGACGGGCGGCTTCGAGCTGTGAAAGCCGAAGCCGAGGGGGAGGTGGGAGGGGCGTTCGAGAGCGTGGTGCACGACGCGGCCATCGCGGAGCAGGAGCGGCGCAGGGTGGGCGCAGTTGATCCACGTGAACTCGCCGCGGTGGGTGTCGAGCTCGGCGACGACCGCCGTCATGAGCCGGTCGGGAATCCAGTCCACCAGCGTGCGGTCGACGGTGGCGACGATGTCCGCGAGCGTGCCGCCCGAACGCCGGACGAAACGACACGCGGCCAGTGCGGCGGCGCTGGCCCCTCCGGAGGCCAGGTCGTGTCCCATCGCGTCGACGAGGGTCAGATGCAGGACCCCGTCGATGAAGTTGTGGTCGAAGGCATCGCCCCCGATGTTGTACGCGGGTTCCAGCACCGCCGACGAGGTCGCACTGGCGGTGCCGATGGTCCGCGGCGGCAGGAACGCCCACAGCAGCTCCGCCTGCAACGTCATCGGGCGGGCACGCTCGATCTTGACGAGCAGATCGTGGTGCGAGGACTTGGAGACCACCAGCAGGGCGGCCAGGCTCGCCAGGGCCTGGCAGGCCGCCAGCAGGCCGGTCGCCGCCCCGGGGCCGACCGCCTGCATGACGCCGATCCGCTCGACGCCGTCCACCATCGGAAACCAGGCGGAGTCCTCGCTCGGTGCCACCTGTACGCGCTCGGTGCGGTACGCCAGCCCGGCGAGCGACCCCTCGATCTCGATGCCGCGCTCATCCGTGGCCGGGAGGTCGTGCTGCGGCAGCGGGACGAGTTTGAGCTGCTGGACGTCCGAGAGGTACAGACGCGTGCGTACGAGTCCGAGCCTGCGGGCACCCTCACTGATCAGACCGGCCATCTGTGCGGCGGACGCGTTGTGGGAGCGCTGGAGCACCCATGCGAGAACGGGCCCAAGCGCCCGCGGTGCCGCCGGGTCCGTTTCCTCCGCTGTCACCGCCTGCCTGCTTTCGCCGCGTCGTGCGCGTTCGCCCGACTCCGATTCGTACGCTCCGAGCGGCCCCGGTCCGACGTGCCCATGCTCCGTCGATCCCGGGGCCACGCCCTGCGGGTGTCAGCGCACGGTGACCTTGACGGTCAGCGTCTGCGCGGGCGCCGTGGCGGACTCCCGCAGGCGCCGGAGAGCGAATTTCAGATCGCCGGTGCCGCGTTGGGCGGCGGTGAAGCGGAAGGTGTGCGTGCCTCCGCTGCCAGGCATGGGAGATGAGGACGAGGGCTTGTAGGTGGAGGACTTCAGCCGCAGTGAAGCGGGGAGGGCCGTGATCTGCCAGAGATAGCCGGTGGAGGGGTTCTCGTCGACGGTGACGTCCGTCGACTGCCCGACGCGGAGAGTGACGCTCCGGTCGGAGTCCGAGCCCGTCTCGTGTGCCTTCGGCACGGCATCGGCCACCCCGGCGGGGAGGACCGCGAGGGTGCACAGGGCCGCCGCGGCGGCCGTACGAAGGAGACGCATCCGGGATCCTCCTGCCTCGGGCGGGGGTTGCCGTATCGAACCAGCACGCCCCTTCCGGACGGCCGGCGCAACCGCGTCACGCAGGGTCGCTCGGCGGCCGAAACGACCGGCGTCGGCGAAGGCCTAGACAAAGGCGCAGGTCAAGGCAGTCGCGGCTGCGGCGCAGTGAGGTGGTGTGCACGTCTTGGAGTCGCCCGATTCTTCCGTGCAGCCGCCCGGTTCTTGGTGGCCCGTACGGCGTGGGAAGCCCCCGCTCCCCGCGTGCTGCGAGGAGGTGGGAGAGGCTCGGCGTCGCCCGGCCGGGGCGAAGACGTCCTTGCCGGAAGGCGCTCGGCCAATCGGGTGAGTACCGCCGGGCGCGCGGAGCGTGCCACGGAGCCGGGCGACCCGGGACGCCAGTGCGGTTCGTCACGTGACCAGGCGCAGCGAGGATTCCGCGATGCCCAGCCGTACGCTCTGGCCCCAGGTCAGTTCCAGGGCGTCGGCCTCCATTCCGTCTCCGAAGACGATCATTCGGTCCGACTCCACGGTCAGGCGCAGTTCCTGCCCCCGCCCGAGTTCACCGGCGACCCTGGTCGTTCCGGTCGCGGGTGAAGGCCAGGCTTCGCGCACGAACCACAGGAGCCGCGCCTCGCACGGTGCGGGCAGCCCGGTGGTGCTGCGGCGCTCCAGCCACAGGGAGCGCAGCCAGCCGGTGGCGCCCGTGCCGGTGCCCACCAGTACTCCGGAGGAGGCCTGGGCCTCACCCGGGCCGTTCTCTCCGTCCGGGCCCAGGCGGTAGCGGGCCGTCTGGTGGCCGGGAGGGCCCAGGTAGATCTCGTTCAGCGCGAGGAGGCGCTGGGTGTCGTCGGCGACGGCCTCGACCATGGTGAGTTCCTCGGTCCGGCCGCCCACGGCGGTCGCGGCGCGCAGCAGGGCGGCCGTGTCGGCGCACCGGTGACGGACCAGGATCCCCGGGTTGCGCCCGGGGTCGGTGTCGATGCCCACCACAGGCTGCCCGCGCAGGTACTTCGCGGTGTTGGCGACCAAGCCGTCCTGGCCGACCACGACCACCACGTCCTGCGGGGCGAACAGGAAGCGGTCCAGGTCCGCCCGCTCCACCCGGGAGCTGCGCCAGGTGAGCGGCACCGCTGCCGCCACCTCCCGCAGCGCCTGGCCCGTGCGGTGGTGGCGGTGGACCACCTCGTCGATCGATCGGCCCCGGCTGGAGAGGAAGAAGGCGGCCTGCCCGTGCGTCCCGTGCCGCGCGAGCAGTTCCTCGTACTCGGTCCTGCGGTGTACGAGCACCGCCCGCGGGGCCAGGCTCACGAGCCCGCTCCGCCTTCCGGACGCCCGAGCCGGGTGAGGAGTCCGGTGAGGACGTCGGGGGAGAGCGTGATGCTCTCGATCCGCGGGAGGTTCTCCGCCAGCCGGGTCGCCGCCATGGCGTGCAGCGTGCTCGGGTCGGCATCGCCGTGCACCCGCAGCCAGGCGGCCTGGGCCTCGGCGCGCGCCGCACCCGTCTCGCGCTCCGCCTCGGCGTCCGCGTGGGCCAGGCGGACCTTGCGCGCCGCCTCGGCCTCGGTCCGCACGCCGTCCGCCGCGGCCTTCTCCTCGGCCTCGCGGCGGGTGTTGATGCCGCGCTGCTCGACCAACTGCTCCTCGCGCCTGGCCAGTTCGATCTGGCTGGCCAGCTCGTTCTCTGCGATGGCGCGTTCGCGCTCGACGGCGACGGCCCGCCGTTCGTAGGTGGCCCGGTCCGCCTCCTGCTGGATCTGCTCCCGGGCAGGGGTGCGCAGGGCGCGCTCCACCTCGGCCTCGGGGCGGATCGCCACGACGCGTACGGCGACCACGTCGATGCCGGTGTCCGGGAGCCTGGGTTCGGCGGCGAGGCCGTCTGCGACCCGCTGCCGCACGGAGGTGACGCCATCCACCAGGGCGACGGCCAGCGGGGTCCGGGCCAGTACGTCCAGCGCGTGCTGCTGCGCCGTCTCGGTGAGGAGCGTGGCGATCTGCTCCAGGGGTGCGCCGCGCCAGCTCCCGGTGTCCGGGTCGACGGAGAAGTCGAGCCGGTCCGCCGCCTCGGCCGGACCGCTGATCCGGTACGTGACGGTGGCCTGCACGGTGACGTCCTGGAAGTCGGCCGTACGGGCGTGGAAGGCCATGGCCAGCTCCCGGTCGTCGACCGGCACTTCGGACAGCGCGGCCGACAACGACCGGTACCAGAAGCTGAGCCCCCGGCCGTCATGGACGAGCCGGCCGCGCCTGTGGTGGCGGATGTGGGCGGTGGGCGCGGAGCGCAGATGACGCCAGCCGAAGCGCCGAATGATGTCGGCCATGGCGAACCCCCTTCATTTCGTCAACACGACGATAATCGATGGCCGGCCATATCGTCAATGAGACGAAAAAGATGCCGGTCCGCCCTCTTGTCCGGGCCCATGGGGAACGCCTTTGTCGCTGGTCGTCGTCTGCTGTCATCCCTGAGGGGGAGGGGACTACGAGTGGACGGGAGGGTCCGGCCCGGAAGTCCCGGCGGGTGCGTGGATCTTGGGGGTGAGTCTTGGCCACGTGTCCGGATTCCGGGTGGTACGCGTGGGGGACGCAAGGTCGGCTCTTGGGAGGGATCCGGTCTGACCTGCTCGTCCAACACAGTGGAGGCACAAGCGATTTCACCCCACGAAGGAACGGAACCACGCGCATGAAACGTCTCGCACCGCTGCTCGCCACCGCCGGACTCCTCGCCACCGCCCTTCCCGGGCTGGCGGCGCCATCGGCCTCCGCCGCCCCGACCCCCGGGTACCTGCGACAGACGCCGGAGTGGCACCGCTGCAGCCCCGATCGGCCGGCGGCGTACGAGTGCGCCACCCTCAAGGTGCCGCTCGACTACCAGCATCCCGAAGGACGCACCCTCGACCTCGCCATATCCCGGATGAAAAGCGAGAACCCCGCCAAGCGGCGCGGCGTCCTGCTCCTCAACCCCGGCGGCCCCGGGGCCTCGGGTCTCTTCCGGCCGGTACGGACGAATGCCGAGATGCCCAAGGACGTCCGCGACCGCTACGACCTCGTCGGCTTCGACCCGCGCGGCGTCGGCAAGAGCAGCCCGATCGGCTGTGGTGATCTGAGCAGAGTGGAGGAAGGCGTCGGCGGGGCGTACCGGCCCGAGACCTTCGCCTCGGACGTTTCCTGGGCGCGCGGAATCGCCGACAAGTGCCGTGAGAAGTCGGGCGATGTGATTCCGTACATCACCACCCGCAACACGGCGCGCGACATGGACGTCATCCGCGCCGCACTGGGGGAGCGGACGGTTTCGTACCTGGGCTACTCGTACGGGACGTACCTCGGCGCGGTGTACTCCCAGATGTTCCCGGAGCGCACCGACCGGTTCGTCCTGGACAGCGGCGTGGACCCGGGGCGCGTCTGGCGCGGCATGATCCAGGCGTGGGGGACGGAAGCCGAGCCCGCCTTCGAGCGGTGGACGCGGTGGGCGGCGGAGCGCTCGGACACCTTCGGCCTCGGCGCGACGCCCGAGGCGGTCTCGGCCACCTTCTGGGCGCTGGTGGCGCGGGCCGACCGGGACCCGTTCATCCACTACGGCGAGAGGGTGACGGGTGACGACATCAGGGCCGACCCGTCGCTCTTCTTCGACCCCCACGGTGCCTCGGCCGTCATCAAGTCCCTCAAGGCATCGGCCGACAAGGCACCGCAGCCGGCGGGCGGCACCGCTCCGGGCGCGAGCGGGCAGGGGGCCGACAGGAAGGTGCCCGGCGCGCAGTCACCGATCGGCGGCGTCCGGGCAGCCGGCCCGGGCATCGACGCCGCGGCGGCGTCGGAAGGTCCGGACGCCGCTCCCGGCAGCAACGCTGCCGCCGTGTACTGGTCCGTGGTGTGCGGGGACACGGACAACTGGCCCCGCGATCCGGAGCAGTACGCGCGGGATGCGGCGCGGGACAAGGTGAAGCACCCGCTGTACGGGGACTTCGCTTCGAACATCAAGCCGTGCGCCTTCTGGCAGCGGCCGCTGGAGCCCGCCACGCCCATGAAGACCCGGGCCGATGTCCTGACCGTGCAGAACGAGTGGGATCCGATGACCCCGCTCGCCACCGGCCAGGGGCTGCACCAGGCACTCAAGGGGTCGCGGATGGTTCTGGCGCTGGAGGGTGAGGGGCATGGTGTGTACCTCTCCAACCCCACGGCCTGTGCCAACATACCGGTCAACGCGTACCTGTCGACGGGACGGCTGCCCTCGAAGGACGTGACCTGCCACAACCCGCCGCCCACCCCGGATCCGGAGGGTGCCGCAGCCCGCTGACGACAGGGCCGGGCGGGCCTGATCCGGCACCTCGGGCTCTCGGCCGTCCGCCCGGAACAGGTGGCCGAAGCCCTGACGATCGCACCCGTGGTCTGTGTGCAGAACTCCTGCGGCCCGGACTCTGCGTCTCACCGAGGAACAGTTGACCGTCTGGGCGGTCAGCCGGGCGGTCTGCGACGGGTGCGCAGCGCCAGCACCAGGCAGACCGTGGTCGCGGCGACGGCGAGTGAGGCGGGCAGGCGTGCCCATGCGGTGCCCGCGACCGGCGCGTGGGCGGCGAGCAGCACCAGCGCGGTTGCAGCGGAGGCCGCCAGTGCGGGCGTCGCCCGCGGGCGGCCGGGCGGGGCGGTGACACCGGCCGTCCACGCATCGGTGACGAGCAGGTAGGCGAGCAGCAGGGCGGCGATGCAAACCGTCAGCCAGAGCGCGGGGCCGGTGACCGCGGCGACCGCGATCGCCGCGGCGGGCAGCACGGTCGTCCTGCGGCGGGCCGCGGCCGTCCGCAGGCTCATGGAGGTCAGGACGGGGCGCGCGTCGACCATCGGAGAGGCCCACCACGCGGCGGCCGCCGCCCCGGCGAGCAGGAGCAGCACCCCGACCGACAGTGGCGCGTGCAGCGCGGCCGGCGGATTGCAGGCGGCGACGGCAAGGGCCGTTCCGAGCACGCGGTCGGTGATGCGGGAGGTGAGACGTGCTATGAGCAGGGCGGCTCGGCTGTCGGCCGGGCGCGGGCCGGGCCGGGAGGTGTGGGTGGGGACGCCGGTCATCGGGTCCCGCCGTGGATGCGGGTGTGCAGCAGCGGAGCGAGGGCGAGGTCGAGGCTCTCGCCCTGCCGGTGGGTGACGACCGCGATGCCGCGTTCCACCAAGGCGAAGCGCATGGCCCCGCGGTCGGCCCGCCACAGCCGCAGCGCGAGTTCGCCCTCGGTGTCGCCAGGCTCCAGGACCGGCTCGCCGGTGGGCATCTCGACCACGACCATCGGGTTGGCCCGCCCGCGCACCTGGTGCAGGATGTCGAAGATCCGCTGATCGGTCAGCGGTGTGATGACGTACACCAGCGCTCCTTCGGGCAACGCGGGCGGTGGGAGCAGGCCGAGTCCCTCCGTACGGTACGCAAGGTCCTTGCGGACCTCCAGCACGCTCTCGACGATGCGGTAGAAGTACCCCTGGCCGCTGCCCGGTTGCAGCCAGCGGGTCGCACCACCGACCGACACGACGCCGACCCGGTCGTGGGTGCGCAGGTAGGCGCGGACCAGTCCGGCAGCGGCCCGGAAGGTCTCGTCGAGCGAGGACGCGCCGGTGACCGGGTCGACCACGTCGGCGAGCACGTCGAGCAGGACTACGGTGTCGGCGGTGCGCTCCGCGGCGAACTGGTGGACCTGCAGGGTGCCGCGACGGGTGGTGGCCGGCCAGTGGATCCGACGCTGCCGTTCGCCGCGCACGTGCGGATGCACGCCGGTGACCTCGACGCCTTCGCCGCGCTGCTGGGCGGTGTGTTCGCCCAGCCGTTGCGGCAGCCGGACCGGGATGGGGGTGAGGCTGGTGTGTCCGGGCAGCGGGAAGACGGCGATCTCACCGAGTTCGGCCCGGACGGTGCGCCGGGCCAGCCCACCGCGGTCGTAGACGTCGACGTCGACCGTGCCGAGCGTCCAGCGCCCCCAGCGCTGCGCGGTCAGTACGAGATCGACGTGGTGCGGGCCGACCGCGAGGTGGTCGAGGCGGACCCCGTGGCCGAGGGTGACGCCGGGGTCCAGGCGGCCGGTCCCACCGTCGTAGGACACCGTGATCCGCACTGTCACCCGCTCGCCTACGAAGCACCGCCGCGGCTCCACCTCGGCCGAGGCCGTGACCTTCTGCGGGCGCGGCCCGTTCGGCAGGGCGAAGGCGAGCAGCACCAGGGGCGCCGCGGCGAGTGCGAGTACCCAGGGGCGTCCGGTGACCAGCGCGGCGGCCAGCGCGACGACGGCCAACGTACCGAGTCGCAGCGCGCGTTCACCGGCGCGCCAACCGGGCGGAGGCGGCGGCGGGGGCTGGGCGGTCACGTTCTGGCGGCCGTTCAGGGCCCGTTGAACGGCGGCGGTGGCTCCGGCGTCCGGCACGGGCTCCGTCATGGCGTCCGCCGTGGAGTCCGGCATGGGGTCCGTCATGACGCGATCGGTGTGTGCGGCAAGGTCTGCGGGGCGGGCACGGACTGCACGATCTCGCGCATCACGTCGTCGCCGTCGATCTGCCGGACCCACAGCTCCGGCTTGAGGGTGAGGCGGTGCGCAAGGGCAGGCACCGCCACGGACTTGACGTCCTCCGGGGTCACGTAGTCCCGCAGGTCCAGGACGGCACGGGCGCGGGCGAGCTGGACCAGGGCCAGGCCGCCGCGCGGAGAGGAGCCGACCTGGATGTGCGGGTGGGCCCGGGTGGCGCGGACCAGCGCGACGACGTACTCCAGCAGGTCGTCGTCCACCTGCACGCCTTCGACGGCGGCCCGCATGGCCAGCACCTCGCCCGGACCGCTGAGCGTGCGCAGCACGGCCTCGGGCGCCGCCCGGTCGAGACGCGCGCGCAGCATGCCGGCCTCCTCGGACGCGGCCAGATAGCCCATGCGAACCCGCAGCAGGAACCGGTCGAGCTGGGCCTCGGGCAGGGTGTACGTGCCCTCGTACTCGATGGGGTTGGCAGTGGCGACGACCACGAAGGGCCTCGGCAGAGACCGGGTACTTCCGTCGATGGACACCTGGGACTCGGCCATCGCCTCCAGCAGCGCGGCCTGGGTCTTGGGCGGGGTGCGGTTGATCTCGTCGGCAAGCAGCAGGTGGGTGAAGACCGGTCCGGGCCGGAAGACCAAGTCGGCGGTCCGCTGGTCGTAGAACGGAGCGCCGGTGACGTCGGAGGGCAGCAGGTCGGGGGTGAACTGGATGCGGCGGAAGTCCAGCCCGAGAGCGGTGGCGAAGGAGCGTGCCAGCAGCGTCTTCCCGAGCCCCGGCAGGTCCTCGATGAGGACGTGGCCGCCGGCGAGGATGCCGAGCATCACCAGCGCCAGCGGTTCCGCCTTGCCGACCACGGCCCTGCGGATCTCGTCGAGGATGGCCGCAGCCCTTTCGCCGGCCTGTCGGGGCGTCAGGGTGTCGTGGTCCGCTATGGGTTGCTGGCTGCTCACGGTCGGATCCTCACGGGGCGGGGACGGGATGACGGCTGCGGGGCCGGCAAGCGGGGGCCCGGACGCGGGCTGAGGGGCGGCCGCGGTGCCATCGGTCACAGGGCTTCGAGACGGTCGAGCAGGGAGCGCAGGACGGGCTCGGGGAGAGCGGGCTGCGGAGCGGTCGCCTCGGGATCGATCCACGGCCACAGCTCGGCCCCGATCAGTGCCCGGGCCCGCTGCGGGTTCCGGTACAGCGCCACGCCGTGCCGTTCGGCCAGCCGGGCGGCGAACAGCCGCTGCAACTGCGGCCGCATGACGGTGTCGAGGTGCGCTTCGCCGTCGTCCGCGAGCGCCTTGGCCACGATGGGCCGCCACCCGCCGAGGGCCGGGGCCCGGCCGTCCAGCAAGCGCACCGGCTTGCGGTAGCCGTTGTCCTGGGCGGCGCCGCCCGCGGCGTGGCGCCCCAGGGCCAGCGCGACTGCGGTGACGAGGGCGAAGCCGGTGGCGGCCGCGGCGGCGCCGTCGGCCAGGACGAGCAGCGCCTCGGCAGCGACCGCGCCGGTGCCCAACGCGGCCAGCGAGTGCCGCACCGATCCGGGCTCCGGCACAAGGGAGTTGACGAAGGCCCGGATCCGGGCCGACGCCCTCACGAGGTACCCGTCTCGGCTTCGGGGCCGGACGTCCGCGAGCGCAGGCCGCCGGCGATCTCGGCGAGCGCGGCCGCGGCCCGGTCGCGGTGGCCGTCGTCCATCGAGTGCGTGGAGTAACGGGCCTCGCGGAACAGGGCGGTGAGCGCGATGGCGGCCGTCCCCGCGGCCAGGCCGCCGGCAGCCGCCCGCTCCAGAAGATCCTGTGGGCTGTCCGAGACGCGCCGGATCACGCCGGAGTCGGCGAGCGACTCCTCCATGGCGGCGTAGCAGGCGATGACGGCTGCGCGGGCGTCGGTCCGGTCCAGCAGGGCACGGCGCCCGGAGTCCACGGCGTGGGCCAGGCGTTCCTGCGCGTCGTCGAGCGTCGCGTACGTCGCCGGAGAGTCAGGTGTCGGCGGCCGGGTCAGATGCCGCCACAGGTACAGCCCGGCGATGACGACGACCACGACGAGAAGGGCGATGCCGAGACCGAGCAGAATGCGCATCAGCCCGAAGTGCATGCCGTGGTCGGCGGGACCGGCACGCTGTGTGGGTGGCGGGGCGGGGGTCGGGTCCTGTCGCGGGCTGGGGAGCGGTATCGGTTCGGGGCCGCCCACCCGGCCGGCCTCGTGGTCGCTTCCGGACGAACCGAACCGGTGCAGGACCAGGACCAGCAGCGGGACGACCAGCGACGCGGCCAGCAGGACGCGGCTCACGCCGTCAGCCACCCGCTGTTCCACCGGGTTGAGCTCGCGGGCGGCGCCGACCTGCTCCCGGTACTTCCCGCGCAGCGCCGCGCCTCCCAGGAGTGACAGCGAGGCGAGGCCCAGAACGAGGACGGGATTGCCTCCGAGCGGCCCCCGGCCCTTGGCGAAGAGGCCCGTTTCGGGCCGCAGCAGCAGCGCTCCCAGAGCCAATCCGCCCACCACCAGCACGGCCAACGCGCCCTGCGCGGCGCCGTTCGCGCCCTGCAGCCGTCGCCCGCCCGCCGTACGCAACCGCCCCACGCCACGTCCCTCCCTCGTGCCCGGCAGCATCGCACACCGGTGCACGACATATCAGCGGTGGGCCACCGGTGGTGCGGTCGGGGTGGGCTCCCGGAGCACCGAGCACCGAGCACCGAGCACGCCGGCGACGCCCGGAGCTCCTGTTCGCGGCGGGCCTCGACCCGGCGCAGGGCCGCCCGACCGGAGCGGCTACCTGCTGGTGAGTACCCGTGGAAAGACCCGGGCGCCGTCCACCACCTCCGCCTTGACCGACTCGCAGACGTACCTGACCCTGACCGGGCTCCGGCTGAACCTCTCCGGCATACCCCTCCCCGAGGTCACCGTCCGCATCGGCCGACCCCTGACGGAGGGGCCCCGCCGGCCCGGGACACCACGTCTTCACCTGCGGCGCCCCCGGCTGAGGCGGACCAGCCGGAGGACGACCACGGCGGCTGCGACCAGCAGAAGCGGGGTGCGGTTGGCGCGTGCGGCCGTCGCCGCCCGGTCTGCCTTCTCCTCGGCCTGGTCCTTGAGGGCGGCGGCCCTCTCTTCGGCCTGCGCCGTGACGTCGGCCTTCGCGGCGAGGGCCTCGACGGTCTTGCCGAGCTCGTCCGGCGATGGCCGGGGCAGCCGTCGGTGCCGGCTGCTACAGCCAGCCGTTGCGGCGGAAAGCACGGTAGAGGGCGCCTGCCGCGAGCACCATGAGGCCGACGGCGAGCGGGTAGCCGTAGCTCCAGCCGAGTTCCGGCATGTGCTCGAAGTTCATGCCGTAGACGCCGGCGACCATCGTGGGGACGGCGAAGACCGCTGCCCACGCGGAGATGCGTCGCATGTCGTCGTTCTGCCAGGTGCCGACGCGGGCCTGCTGTGCGCCGAGGACCGAGTCCAGCAGTTCGTCCAGGGTCCGCACCTCGATGTCTGTGCGGTGCAGGTGATCGGCGACGTCACGGACGTACGGCGCGATCTTCGACTGGTGGTCCGTCTCACCCGGGCCGCCCGACAGGAGTCCTTGGACCACCGGGACGAGCGGCTGCACGGCGTCACGGAACTCGCGCACTTCCCGCTTCAGGGAGTAGATGCTCTCGGTGTGGTCGACGCGGGACGTCGAGAACACCTGGTCCTCAAGCCGGTTGAGCGTGGCGCGCACCCTTCGGGCGGCGTCGCTGTACGCATCGACGGCGACGTCCAGCACCGCGTGCAGCACTCCCCAGGGGCCATGGCCCAGCATCTGCGGATCGGCGTCCAGCCGGCGGGCGGCCTCGGCGCAGGGATCGATCGCTCCGTGGCTCACGGTGAGAACGCTGCGGGGCCCGACGAAGATCATGATGTCGCCGGTCTCGACCGCTGCGTCGTCTTCCACGTACCGCAGGGTCTTCAACGCGACGGCCAGGACGTTCCCGAAGCGCTCGCGTTTCGGACGCTGGCGCCCGTGGAGCGCGTCCTCGACGGCCAGCGGATGAAGGCCCAGTTCCGCGGCCAGCCCCACCAGTTGGCCTTCGGAGGGGTCTGCCAGCCGAACCCAGGTGAACGCGCCGTCGCCCGTGTCCGGCAGCTGCTTGAGGACGGACCGGCAGGCATCGTCCGCCGGCTCGCACTCCACATGCTCCGCCCGGCCCGAGTCCTGGTCGTAAATGACAGCTTCCATCTCCCGCGCATGCTTCACCGGCTCCATTTCATGCGCCCGCGGCCGGATCCCCGGGACACGACGCCCTCCCGGCGCGGCGATCACTGAACGGGCGCATCAATGTCACGAAGTCTGGAGCCGAGAGGCCGTCCTTGTACGGAATGTCAACGATCGACCACGCGGCGCACTCGTGTGGCCCGACAATGTCAGGCAATGCGGGCCGCGCGATTCGGCTGACAGCCGACTGGCACGAGGCGGAGGGGGAAGAGATGGCCGATCAGGCAATACCCGAGGAGCTGGGGGAGCGCGTGAGGGTCTTCCTGCCGGGAGGGCGGGGCGGACCGTCCACCACCCGGCGGCGCACGTCGGTCAACGTCACCGTGGGCGTGGTGACGGCCGGCTTCGCAGTGATCACCGCGGGCATGCTCCTCGTGGGTAGGCCGCTGCCGATCGCGTTCATGCCGCTGGTCCTCGGCGGGGCGGCCTTCGAGTGGATCCGGCGCCACAGCTTGCGGACCATCGACCAGGAGCCCTACGACGAGGTCGAGTTGTACGAGAAGGGCCTCCGCGGGCGGGCCCGTGGCAAGCAGCGGCACATGCTCTGGAGCGAGGTCACGGAGTACTGGGTTCTTGCCTACGAGCCGCCGATGAAGCTTACCGCGGACGGGATGGAGCCGACCCGGTCACCCGGGACGAAGGCCGTGTTCCGACGCGCCTCGGACGCCGACTTCGAGGTGATGCTGAGCGGACTCGAAGCCGGCGGCGACCTCATGGCGGTGGCGGCCGAACGGATCACCGCCGAGCTGCTGCCCGGAGCCCTGGCGCAGTTGCGCTCCGGCCACACCCTCGAATTCGGCCCGCTCTCCCTCGACGCCGCCGGGATCCACCGCGGCGGCCACGGCGTCGGATGGGGCGAACTGGACACCGTCGTGGAATCACCGGGATCGAGGCTCGCCGTCCGGGACACGACGGGGAAGGAGTCGCTTCACACCAGGGCGAGCGAACTTCCCAGCCCGGCGCTCTTCCACGCCCTCGCCCGACAGGCGCAGGTGGACCATTCCGAGGGCTGAGCTGCGGATCCGCCCTGGCCGGCCAGGTGGTGGTTAGGCTGGG
Organism: Streptomyces sp. NPDC051582; assembly: GCF_040681715.1. Taxonomy (NCBI): domain Bacteria; kingdom Bacillati; phylum Actinomycetota; class Actinomycetes; order Kitasatosporales; family Streptomycetaceae; genus Streptomyces; species Streptomyces sp. NPDC051582. Next base: position 26,910 of record NZ_JBFAZJ010000048.1, on the reverse strand, counting down.
TCGATGAACCGCACCGATCGTCTGTATGCGCTGGTCGAGGAGCTTCGAGCTGTGGCGCCCCGACCGCGCAGTGCTCCGTGGCTGGCACGGCGGTTCGAGGTCAGCGTGCGCACCGTGGAGCGGGATCTGGAAGCGCTGAGGCAGTCCGGTCTGCCGATCCGCACTGAGGCGGGTCGGGCCGGCGGTCACAGCCTTGACCGGGACCGTACGCTGCCGCCCGTGACACTCAGCGCCGCCGAGGCCCTCGCCGTCAGCGTCGCTCTTCGCACCGCGGCGTCCACGCCGTTCGCGGCAGCCGCGCACCGCGCCGGTCAGAAGGTGCTGGCAGTGCTGCCCGCCGACGTGCGCCGGCGGGAGGAGGCACTCGCGCGGCTGGTGTACCGGGTCGGGGACCACGCGCCGGGCCAGGGCGCCAAGTTGAGCGAGACCATCGTCGAGGCAGTGGTCTCCGGGCATGTCCTGCACCTCGGGTACGCGGACCGGGCCGGGGCGGCGACGACGCGCGATGTCGAGCCGTTGGGGCTCTTGTGGGGACCGAACGGCTGGTATCTGGCGGCGTGGTGCCGACTGCGGTCGGCAGTCCGAGGCTTCCAGCTCGACCGGATCACCTCGTTGGAACGGTCGGACGAGCGAGTGACCTCCCGGGAGCCGCAGTGGAGGGCCGAGCTGAAGCGATGGGATGCCGAACCCCTCACGCTGTGACCTGAAACACCGACAGGACGGTGTCGCGAGGGCCCGCGATGCTGTTCGCCATGGACAACAACAAGCGCATGATCACGTGGTGCCGCATGTGGAACGAGGATCCCTCCCTCGCGTACGGCCTGATGTCCGACGATTGCGTGCAGTGGTCGGATCACGGGGCCGGCCTGGACGCGGTGGTCGGCCCGGAGCAGCAGGAACGGTTCGTCACCAGTTACCGGGCGCGGCACGTGAACGTCTTCAGCCCGCGGGTACTCGCCGACGCCGGTGACCGGTTCGCCTACCTCTGGGATGTGCGAAAGGCGGATGGACAGGTGCTGACCGGCATCGACGTCAACATTCTCAAGGGCGACCGCATACGGGAGAACTGGACCTTCGTTGCGGAGCGGCGCTGTGAGCGATCAGATCCAGGACCCGAGGCGGCGGGTAGGACCGACGTCGCCACGATCGAGGCCCTGTGCCACCAATGGGTCCGGCTTCGCAACGGCCGGCTCGACCTGGCCGCGGACGTGGTGACGGACGACTTCTACCTGTTCTCGGGCTCCGGACCGGGTGATGACGCGCACGGCCCCTCCGAGTTGGCCGACTTGATCGGGCGACAGGCCGAGACCAAAGGCCCGCCCGCCATCACGATCCACCGCCAGCCCGTCGTCGACCCCGCACGGGGGTACGCAGCGTTTCTCTGGACGGCCGAAACCAGGGCCGACGGTGCCTCTGTCGGCGGCGTCGACCTCCTGACCGTGCGCTCCAACCGGTTCGCGCGCGCATGGTCCCTGACGGGCACCCGTCCATTCCGGTACTGAAGCGCGCGCTCGCCCCGCGCCGCGGGCAGTGGCCAGGGGAGGGCTCCGCCCCGTCGAGCCGTGCTACGACGGCCGACGGACGGCGACGGTGGGCCGGACCGATGCGGGTGCGTGCCCGTCCGGGCGGCCCATGCCGACGCCCGGATTCCTCCCTCAGGCGCCGAGGTGCTGGGTGAGGAACAGGGCGGCGCGGTCCAGTGCGTGGTCGGCTTCGTCGAGTCGGCCGACGAAGGACTGGAACACGTGCGGTACTCCGGCCGTGACGTCCAGGATGATGTCGACCTCGGCGTTGCGAGCCCTTTCGGCGAGCCGCACCGAGTCGTCGAGCAGGAGTTCGTTCGTGCCGACCTGCAGCAGCAGTGGCGGGAAGCCGGTCAGGTCGGCCAGGACGGCCGGCGCGAGCAGTTCCTGGTTCGGATCCTGTCCGGCGAGATACAGGTCGCCGGAGTGGGCCATGCCCTCGGGAGTGAAGAAGGGGTCGATTCCGGCTTTGCCGGCCATGCTGGCGCCGGAACGGGTGTGATCGAGGCCGGGGGAGAACGCGACGATGGCGCCGGGCACGGGCATCCCGGCCCTCTTGGCCGCGAGCGCGGTCGTCACGGTCAGGCCGCCACCGGCCGAGTCGCCGGCGAAGGCGACGGATTCCGGGCGGAGGCCGTCGTCGAGCAGTGCCCGGTACGCGGCGAGGCAGTCCTCGATCGCCGCGGGGAACGGGTGCTCCGGCGCGAGCCGGTAATCGAGCGACAGCGCGCGCAAACCCGTACGCGTGACCAGGCTGGCCGTCAGTCCCATCGCGGTCCGCGGTGATCCGAGGGAGAACGAGCCGCCGTGGAAGTACAGGATGGTGCCCGGGCGCGTCTCGCCCTCCGGTTCGACCAGTACCGCGGGCCGCTCGCCGAGCACGGTGTCGGACGTGCGTACCTTCGGGACGGGGAACTGTGCCATCAACTCGGCGAAGTCGCTGCGCATCTGCTCGACGGGCAGTGGGTCGAAGTCCTGTGGCCCCTGCCCCAGGGCTTCGGCGACCGTCGCGCGCTGTGCCTTGCTCATGGCGGTACTCTTCAGCGATCTGGTCCGGTGCGAAACGCGCCTGTACAACGCGCTCAACGATCAGCTGCGCAGCCGCAACGGGATCACGGCCTCGCAGTTCGAGTTCCTCCATTACCTGCGCGATCACCCGGGCGCACGCGTCGGTGACCTCGCGGGGTTCTTCGCCATCGGCGTCGGCGCGACCAGCAAGGGGATGGACCGCCTCGAAGGGCGCGGTTGGGTCAGGCGCATCCCCAATCCCGCAGACGGACGTTCATCGCTGCTCGAACTCACCGACAGCGGCATCGAGCTCGTCAACGATGCCGAGAGCACGTTCGCGGCCATCGACGGCCTCGTCCGAGCGGCCCTCGGTTCCGCGGAGCTCCAAGCCGCGGCGCAGGCCCTGCGACAGCTCTGCGCCGCGCTCGAACGCGACAAGATCGGCACGCCTGTCGGCTGAAGCCGAAGCGAGACTTCAGCGGCGGGAGGGTGGGAGCGGGAGGGTGGCGGGGACGGTGGCGGCGAGCGCCGCGCCACCCTCGGGGGCTACTTCGTCTGGTAGACGCCGAAGACGTCGAGCACCAGGTCGGCGTCCTCATGGCCCTGGTTCCAGAAGGTGATGACGCCGTGGTCGCCGTCGCTCGCCTGGACCATGTTGGGGACGGTGTCGCCGGTCGTCCAGTTGAGGGTGGAGGAGACGGGGCGCGGTCCGGCCGGTGCGGTGGGCTCGCCCTCCGCCGGCAGCGCGTACGGGCTCGGGGCGACCGAGAGGAATCCGGTGCCGCGGGTCTCGGTCACGGTGGCGTTCAGCACGTAGGCCTCGACGCCCGTCGCCGCCTCGGGCGTGAACCCCTGTGTGATGTACTCCCGGGCCCGGAACCTGCCGCCGGGCCAGCCGTACGCCTCCTCGCGGGTGTCGAGCGTACGGAAGGGCGTGAAGGGCAGGAAGGCGGCCTTGCTGTCCGGGCTGTAGTAGCCGACGACGTCGACGACCACGTGGGTCGGGGACCAGGCCCCGTTGAAGATCTTGATCGTGCCGTCCTCGGCCACCGGCACGATCACCGAGTTGGCCACGGTCTGTCCGGGTACGAAGTTCAGGTTCGACGCCGTCGGTACCGGCCCGGCGCCGGAGAAGACGGTCATGTGGCCAGGCCCCTCGGGTTCGGTCACCGTGACGTTCAGCGCCACGGCCTTGATGTTCTGGGGCACCCCCTGCAGTCCGCCGATGCGCGTGGTGAACGCGCTGCGGGCGGCGAGTTTTCCGCGGGCCGTGCCGACGCCCTCTCGGGTGTCGACGAACCGGGCGGGCGTCATCGACGTGTAGCCGCTCGCCGAGGCCCGGGTGAAGTAGCCGGTGACGTCGGCGATCAGGTCTACGGGCTGCCAGCCCCCGTTGAAGAGCTCCACGTACCCGTCCTCGCCGACGGGCACGATCACCATGTTCGGGACGGACCGGCCGGCGGTGTAGTTCAGGTTCGAGGTGTTCGGGCGCTCGTAGCCGGCTCCCGGCCACACGGTCACGTGGCCGCTGTCGACGGTCTCCGTGACGGTGACGTTGAGGGCGACGGCCGTGACGCCCGCAGGTACGGAGGCGTTGCCGGCCACCTTGACGCGGGCGGAGCCCTGTCCGGGGACCTTGCCGACCGGGGCCCCGGTGCCGTCGCGGGTGTCGAGGAGACGCGTCGGGGTGTGCGGGGTGAAGTCGGCGCCGGGGGTGAGGAACGCCCCGCCGTTGGTGGCCTGGACGGCATTGGCCGTGTCGGTCACCTTGACCTGCACCTGGTACTCGCCGGACTTGTCGTACGTGTGCGATTGGTGCAGTTCGTAGTTGCCCTGGGCGGTGGCCGTGTCGGTCTTCCCGTCGCCCCAGTCGATGACGATGTCGAGCGCGAAGTCGGCGCTCGTGATCAGGGCGGTGAGCTCGATCCCGTGCGCGGTGTAGCTGGTGCCGCTGACGTCGACCGCGAGGGCCGGGTTGGCTCCCGCGTCGAGCGCAGCCTGCTCGCTCGCCGCGGCCTCCGCGTTCTGCGCGGGTGCGGCCGCCCCGGTGGGCGCAGCCTGTTCCTTCTGTGGTGCAGCGGTGTTGGCGTTCGCCTTGGCCTTCCTCTCGGTTGCGGTGGGCAGGGTGGTACGGATCGTGCGTTCCGCCGGGCTGTGGAAGCCCTCGGACGTGGATGCCTCGGCGATCGCCTCGGTCACCCCCGCCGCGACGGGTACGGGATCCGCCGCCTGCGCGATGCCCGGGATGATGCCGAGACCTGCCGCCACGAAGGCGGCGGTCATTACGAGTCGGTGATTGCGCACCGGCCCCCCCCAGTTGTGGTGATGAGCGAAGAGGGGCCACGGTATGGAAGGTTCCGGCCAAGGGTCACTGGGTTCTGGCGCGATTCACTCCATAGGGGTCAGTGCTTTACCGGCTGTGCGGTTTGCGATCGACTGGAGGGCGTCTGCCGTTCCGTGCGGCCGAGGCCGCGAGCGAACGGGCGGGTCACCTCGGGCTGATCGTGACCTCGTAGGTGGCTCCGGCCCTGCCGTGGGTACGCACGCTGACGGTCTGGCCGTGGCCGTCCCAACCGGCCTTGCTGCCGCGGACATCGACGCGGTAGCCGTCCGGGTACGTGTCTTTGGGCACGGTGATCCGGGTCGGGCCCTCGGCGTCGTCGCGGGTGCGGAAGGTGAGCGTGTAGGTGCGTGTGGCCGGGTCGTAGGCGAACGCCAGCGGGTCGCCCGCCACGGCCTGCGCGTACGGCTGGACGAGCAGCCGGGCGTTGGGCTTCGCGGCGCCCGTCGGGTCGAGGAAACAGTAGCCGCCACCCCGGCACCACTGCCACCAGGTCCAGCCGCTGGAGAATCGGTCCAGGGAGGCCGTCATGTCGGTGACGAACCGGCTCGCGTGCGGAACGTACGGGTTGCCGCCCCACTCTCCGACGATCACCGGCATGTGGTGACGGGTCGGGTAGTCGCTGATCGCGGCCTCGTATGCCGGGATGAACGTGCCGTTGGGGTCGTAGTCGGCGCCGGTTTCCATCGCCGTCTCGTAGAAGTGCGGCGCGTAGCCGGCGTGCGGGTCGTCGATGTGGCCCATGCGGGTGGGAACGCCGAGACCGACGATGACGGTGGGTTCGACGAAGACCCACGACGCGCGGTCGACCAAGCGGATCGCCCGGGCGAGGCGGTTCCACGTTTCGGTGAGTTCGGTGGCCTCGAAGCGGGCCGCGGCAGCGGGGAGGTCCTCGCCTTCGAGGAACTTCGCGAACGGCTCGTTCATCAGGTCGTAGCCGAGCAGCGCCGGGTGCCTGCCCAGGGCGGAGGCGACCGTCATCCACATGCGGGCGTGCGCGGCGCGGAGGTCGGCGTCCTTGTACAGGTGGTCGAAGGAGGTCTGTACGGAGGGCTCGAAGTACTCGGAGAACCAGTCGTCGGGTACAGGCGTGAACGGCAACCCCTCGTCGCGGGTGGCCCAGTCGGGGACTCCGCGGGAGCCGAAGCGGGGCCCGTACACGTCCTGGTGGGCGTCGAGGATGACCTTGACGTGGTACCGGTCGGCCCAGTCGAGGATGCGTCGCATCTTGGAGAGGTAGCCGCGATCGAAGTGCCCCGGGCTGGGTTCGAGGTCGTCCCAGAAGAACGCGAGGCGCGCGAGGTTGAAGCCCCGGGCGGCCATGCCTTCGAGGTCGCTCTCGTGGATGTCGGCGAACGCGTTGGCGCCTCGGCTGTTCTTGTCGGCGAGGTTGAAGCCGCGCCACTGGAGCGCGCGTCCTTGGCCGTCGGCGATGAAGGTGCGGTCGCCGACCGTGACCCGGTCAGGGGCGCGGCCGGGCCGGGCCTGAGCCTGCGTGGGGAGAACGCCGAGCAGGAGGGCGGCCATGGCCACGGCGAGGGTGGCGCGGGCTACGCGGGAGGTCAAGCGCATGCAGGAGACCCCTTCGAGGGTGGCTGCTCGGGCAGCGTGCCACTGACCGGTCGGATGCTACTGGCGAGTGGGTCAACTTCCCAGTGATCAGCTGGAGTTGACGAGTCTTCCCGTGGGATGAACAGGCCGTGCGCGAGCAGCACGCGCAGGCGCGTGGCTGCCCTGTCCGGGCTGAGCAGGAACGCGACGGTGCATCGGTCGCTCGCCGACGAGGCGGCCCGGCGGGTCCACGAGCTGACCGTGGAGCTGGCGACGCACCCGCGTCGGCGCCACCGGCGAGCCCGGACGGACGTGCTCAGTTCAGAGCCCACAGCCGGACGGTCTTGTCCCGGCTGCCGCTGGCGAGCAGGGTTCCGTCGGGGCTGAACGCCACGGAGATCACCTGGTCTTCGTGTCCGGTGAGCGTGGCGACGTGGTCCCGGGACGCCGCGTCCCACAGCCGGACGGTCCGGTCGTCGCTGGCCGTGGCCAGGGTTCTGCCGTCGGGGCTGAAGGAGACCATGGTCACGAAGTCGGTGTGGTCTTTGGCGAGTGTGCCGGTCAGGGTCCCGGAGGCCAGGTCCCAGAGGGACGCGGTGGCATAGGGCTCGGAGACGGCCAGGGTCTTTCCGTCGGGGCTGAGGGAGATCGACTGCGTGGTGCCGTTGTTCGTGGCGATGTCGGTGCCCTTCATGGATCTCGTGTCCCACCGGCGGGCGGCGGGGCCGGATCCCGCGGAGGCGGCGAGGGTCTTCCCGTCAGAGCTGAAGGCCACCGCGTACACGATGCCGCCGGGAACGTCGAGGCTGGTGGTCCTGGTCCGTGCCGTCACGTTCCAGAGCAGGACCGTGCCGTCCTGACCGCCGCTGGCGAGCGTCTTGCCGGTGGGATCGAACGCCACGGCCCGGGCTCGGGCGGTGTGGCCGGTGAGCGTGGCCACCGGCTTGCGGGTCGCGGTGTCCCACAGGCGCACCGTCTTGTCGGCGCTCGCGGTGGCGAGCGTCCTCCCGTCCGGGCTGAACGCCGCGGAGAACACCATGTCGGTGTGACCGGTCAACGTGGCCAGGTGTGCGTGGGCCTGCACGTCCCAGAGGCGCACGGTGCTGTCGTCGCTCGCGCTGGCGAGGGTCTTCCCGTCCGGGCTGAACGCCAGAGAGTTGATCATGTAGGTGTGGCCGGTGAGGGTGGCGACGCAGGCGCGGTCCGAGCTCGGCGAACGGGACTTCCACACCCACGCGGCGCCGGTGGCACCGGCGACGGTGGCGGCCCCCGCGAACAGGACGGCCCGGCGGCCGGGCCCACGGGACCGGCGGGAGGCGGCCGGCCGGGGTGAGGCGGGTGGCGCCGGTGCGGGTGACACCGGTGCGGGTGACACCGGCGTGGACGCCCGTACCGGTTCGGTCGCGGGTCTGGTGGGTGGGTGGACCGCCGGCCCCCGCGGGGCGGGCGGCGCCGTGACGGTCGACAGGAGGTGCACCTGCCGCGGCTCGGCAGGGCGCCCGGCGGGCTGGGTGCGCGGGCCCCGGGCCGTACCCAGCCGCTCGGCCAGCTCGGCGGCCGTGGGACGCTTCCCCGGGTCCTTGGCCAGCAGCTCCTCCAGGACCGGGGCGAGCCGCCCCGCGTGCCGGGCCGGCGGCAGCGGTTTCGTCATGATGGCGTGGAACAGCGACATCAGGCTGGGTGCGGCGAAGGGCGCGGTGCCCTCGACGGCGGCGTACAGCGTGGCTCCCAGCGACCAGATGTCGCCCGGCGAGCCCGCGTCCCCGCCTTCGAGCTGCTCGGGCGGCATGTACTGGGGGGTGCCCACGATGATCCCCGTGCGCGTCAGTCTCGTCGCGCCGGAGCCGTCCAGGACCCGGGCGATACCGAAGTCGGTGATGATCGTACGGCGGCCCTGGACGAGGACGTTGTCGGGCTTAAGGTCCCGGTGCACGACCCCGGCGGCATGGGCCTGCGCGAGCGCGTCGGCCATCTCCGCGCCGATGGCCGCGACTTGTTCCCAGGGCAGCCTGCCGTCCTGTTCGACCAGGGCGCCGAGGGACCGGCCGGCGACGAACTCCATGACGATCCATGGGGCGCCCGTGTGTTCGACCACGTCGTGGACGGTGATGATGCCCGGGTGGTTGAGCTGGGCGGCCACCTGGGCCTCGCGCAGGGTACGTCGGAGCAACTGCTCTCGCTCGTCGGCCGCGACGCCCTCGGGCAGCAGGACCTCTTTGACCGCGACCTGCCGGTCCAGCGTGGTGTCGTGACCGCGCCACACCCGCCCCATGCCGCCCTGCCCGACCAACTCGATCAGCCTGTAGCGCCCGCCCACCAAGCGTGCCCCTGCCCCCGTCATGGCGGTCACTGTAGGCCTCGGGGGACCGAGCCGCGCCGGTCCCGGGGATTTGTCACCAAGACGCACACCGGTGACGCAATGCCCTACGGCCTTCACCAGCCGGGGGCATTGCCGAACCGTGTGCCGGTCGCGATCGTGATCGTGCGGGAGGAGCGACCGCGGCCACCGGCGCTGCCGGGCCCGGGCGGTGACCGGTTCCGGCAGCCGGGAATGGCCCGAACGGGTGAGGGGGCGAGCGTATGTACTGGTGGGGGCCACGGGGTGGTGCGGCCTAGGATGCCAAGATGGCAGGGCTCGTTCCGTATGTGGGGGAGGTTGCTGTGGCCAGTGAGTTCCAGGAGCGGAAGCTTCAGGAGATGTTCGCCGCATTCGACGTGGACGGGGACGGTTACCTGCGGGAGGCGGATTTCCGTGCGCTCGTCGCGCGCTGGGAGCGGCTGCCGAGGGTGGCGGCCGAAACGGAGCTGCGGGCGCGGCTGGAGTCACTGCTGATGGGGTGGTGGGCGGCCCTGTCGGCGCGGGGGGACACCAACGGCGACGGGGCGGTGGACATGGGCGAGCTGCTCGCGCTGGTGGATGAACTGCCCGCCATGGTCGCGACCGTCACGGCGACTGCCGAAACCGTCTTCGAGGCGGTGGACGAGAACGGCGACGGGGTGATCTCCCCGGCCGAGCACCGCAAGCTCGTCGAGACCTGGAACGGGCGGCCGGTCCCGCTGGACGGGGTCTTCGAGCTGCTCGACCTCAACGGGGACGGGCACCTCAGCCGCGAGGAGTTCGCGCTGCTGTGGCGCCAGTTCTGGATCAGCGACGACCCGGCCGAGCCGGGCAACTGGCTGTGCGGCCGCTTCGCAGACTAGTTCTGGGGTTGCGGGCCGAGAGCGCCGGCGGCCGCCCGGGCGCCGGGGCCGACCGCGGGCCCGCCCGCGTCCCCTTGCTCGCCCCTCAGCTCACGGCCCTCGCCCGGCCCCGGCCCCCGGCTCTCGACCGGCTGATCCTGCCCCGCTGCGACCAGGCTCCGCCACGGCCGTCCCGGCCGGTACTTGCCGTCGTCGGCTGACACCGGCCGGGCGGCGATCGCCGCGAAGGTGGCCGAGGCCACCCGGTTCGTCACCGGCGACACGACGGCCTTCGACGACCCGGGCCAGGCGGGCGACCTGGGAACTGCCGGCGCTCCCCGAGCCCCTCGTCCGCGACCTCCTGGGGGCGAGCCGACGCTGGGCCTGCTCCTGCGCCTCACCAACCGGCTGATCAGCCGCCGCATCGCCACCGGCAGCGATCCCGAACACGCGGCGGCGCAGACCCTGCGGGGGCTCGTGGCGCACGGCCCCGCCGTGGTCGACTCCGACCCGGCCACGCTCGACCTGGACGATCCGGCCCGCCGCGCCCAGGCCGTCCGGGCCACGGTGGAGGCGGCCCGGACCCTGCTCCCGCCCGGTGGTGACCGGCGCCACGCGGAGCTGCCCGTCATCGACCAGCCGGAGGCCGTGGACCCGGTCGTCGTCCTTCCGCTGGGCCCTTCCACCACCGCGCAGGCGCTCGCCGTCGCCCCGGACGGCAGGTGGCTCGCCGTTGCGGACTCCGCGGGAGCGCTCCAGCTGTGGAACCGCCTCCAGGAGGCCCGGACCGTCACCGTGCCGGGCCCGTGGGGTGCCGACGCCGGGGCGCACACCGCCGCCGTCGCGCCCGACGGCAGCCGCCTCCTCACCACGTCCCCGAGCGGGGACGTGGACCAGTGGGACCCGCTCACCGGCGTCCTCCTGACCACCGTCACCGACCCTGACGGCCTCGTCAACGGCCCGGCGGTTTCACCCGACGGCAAGTGGATCGCCACCGCCGGCTCCCTGCTCCGCGCGTCTGGGACGCGCCACCGGCCGGACCGTCGCCGGCGTCCGCGCCGAGACGCCGCTGACCTCCTGCGCCTGGCTGCCCGACGGCCGCGGGCTCGTAGCGGTGGGCGAACGCGGCCTGTACTCGAACGAGTTCCGCCCCTGAGGCGGCACCCCCCGGGGGAACCCCAGGGGGGACTGCCCGGGCCGGTCTCGCCGTACCGCGGGGGAGCGGTATGCATCGCGCCGCGACACCTGGGGGAGGGGCGGGATTACCTCAGAGTGGTCCGGTTGGCGATTGCGGTCGGCTCGGCGAGGGGGATGGCAGCGCTGGATGATCACGATCGGAGTGCGCCCCGCCCTCGATTGCCGGTCACGGCATCAGTCCGTCCTTGTAGTAGAGGTCGAAGCGCCGGGTGCCGTCCGGGGCGTTGTCCGTGATGCCGAAGCACAGGCGAGGCCCGGCGGGGCCGGTGTGGACGGCCATGCCCTCGGGTTCGCGCGGGTCGGCGTTGGCGTCGGCTGCCGAGTGGGTGCGCTGCATGTAGCCGGTTTCGGGGTCGTTGGCGGTGCCGTTGAGATCGATCGACGTGGTGTGTACGGCGTAGAGGTCCTCGCCGGCGAGTGGTGCCGAGGCGCTGCCGGTGCGGGGTGTGCCGTCGAGCATGTAGACGTACTGCCCGTGAGCCGTGAACCCCTGGAAGGTAGCCGGTTTGGCGGTGTCCTTGCCGTCGGCGCCGGCCTGGTGGACGAGGGGCTGGCGGACCTTGGCCAGGGGTGTTGCGGGCAGGTCCTTCCCCTCGACCGCCGCAGCCCGCGCGGCGGCCAGGTCGTGGGCGGCGAACCAGAAGGAGCCGCCCGCGGCATACCGCAGGACGAGGCTGCCGTAGGTGGCGTCGACGGAAGGCGATATCTGTACGGCGCCGGGTTCTGGGGGCGCGAGCCGCTGCACGAGGGGGTGGCTGGTCCACAGGACACCGCCGGCGGCGAACGGGAACCGGGCGATCTCCCGCCCGTAGCCTTGGGTGTCGGCCCCGGCCTCGGTCCATACGTAGGCGGGTGTGCCTTCCTTCGCTGGTTCGATGCCCAGTGACACGCCGTGCCCGAAACCGAGCAGGTACATGTAGTCGAGCACCTCGCCGTTGGCGATGTCGTGCCGGGACAGGCACAGGTCTCCGGCGGCGTCGTGCTGCGGGCCGCTGATCTGGAGGGTGCGAGCGACTTCCTTGCCGCCCCGCTGGTAGGCGAGGCTGCTCGCGCCCGCGACCTGGAGCGTGTACAGGTGACCGTTGACCGAGTCGAACGCAATGCTCTGCAGCGTGGTGCTGGTGTCCTGGTTGACGACGTCGCCGAGGCCGGCCCAGCCCTTGGAGGGGCTGTTCATGGCGAACGCGCGCGCCCCGGTCGGCGCCCCGGCCGGGTTGGTGGTGCTGTCTGCTGCGGCGGAGTCACTGACGGCCAGCCGGCCGGCTGCGGCGACGGCCACACCGGCGCCTGCGGTCATCAGGCGGCGGCGTGAGAGTCGGGATGGGGTTCTCATGTGGTTCCTCAGGCGGTGGAGGGCGCGGGCTTCGCCAGGCCGAGCTCGTGGACGTCGATGGCTTCGCGGACGGCGTTCGTGAAGCCGTTCCAGAAGTGGGCCTCGTTCTTCGTCGTGACGCCGTTGCCGGTGCCGGCGGTGGCCCTGCGGTTCTCCGCGCCGTCGAACGTGCCGAACATCGCCCGTCGCAGTTCCGTGGATATTTCGAGCTGGGCGCCGGCCCTGGTGCGGGTGCGGTTCACGAAGTTGTCCTCGTCGTCGCCGTTGAGCTCGGAGTCGGCCGCTGCCACGGTCACTTCGACGGACAGGTCGTCGTTGTCGGTGCGGGGCCCCAGACCGTACTTGTCGAACGCCCAGGCCAGGTTGGCCATCAACCGCCGGTCGCGGCCGCCGATGAGGATCTGGTTCTTCGAGATCTTCTTCTTCGAGTCCTCCTTGGGGCTGAACCCGTGGAGGGAGACGGCGTACAGATTGTTGGAGCAGACGGCCAGGGCCGCCGGGTCGTCACAGTCGGTGGAGGTGATGTGGAGGGCCTCGTCGCTGATGAGCGATTCGAACATCCAGTAGTCCCGCTGGACGAGTCCGGGCACGGCGGCGGGCATGGCGGAGGCGGGGCCTTCCTTGTGGGAGTAGCCGGCGATGGCCAGGCACAGTTCGCTCGTCCCGGCTTCGATGCCGCCGCCGTGCGGGGCGAGGACCGCCGTGCTGCGAACGGCCGTGCTCGTCGCTCTGAGGTTGTCACCGAGCTCTTGCGGGGTGCCGCACCGGAAGCGGCGCATCCAATCGGTTCCCTCCTTGAAGTCAGGGCTGGTGTAGAGGTGGGTGTTCGAAGAGAAGCGCAGCTTGGGAGGGATGGTCGGGACCTCCACGGCTGTGGCCGTACTGCCGTTTCCGGCCAAGTCGTTCAGCAGGGGCAGCGTGGCAAGCGTGGCTGCCGCAGAGGCCAGGACACTGCGACGACTGGCGAATTTCACGATGAGGACCTCTTCGATGGAGGACCGCCTCAGCGGTCGGAAATGATGGAGACCGTCGGACATCGCCCGGGAACCCGACTTCGCCTGTGGCAAGTTCGAGAAGTGCCCCCCCGTGAAGGGCGCGCAGCGCCTGTGCTGCGCCTATTCGTCTTCGGGCAGGGCCTCCGCGGTCGAAGACACGCGCAGCCGGAAGCTGTGCCGGGGATGCCCCGACACACTCTCGAACGCCGGTGTCGTCATGATCAGCACACTAACCCGCCCCACGGGCAACGCAAGACGGAGCAGCCCGGAACAAGCGGAACGAACGCCGCTGCTTGACGGCTCGTAAGTCCTGCGTGGGAGCGCCCAGGGCGCTCCCTGCCCTCCGGCTCGCGCGGTCGGCGTGTGCTGTGGAGGGATGCGGCCCGGGAACCGGTGCGGCGGCCGACTGGTTTCGCGTACCCGGCGGGTCCACCCCGGTGGGCGCCGCACGTCGCAGGCGCTCGCGGGTTCCCTTCAGCGGTGGTCGTCGAGTGGTTCCGCCGCGTACGTACCGTCGGAGAGGACCGCGTCGGTCAGCTCGAACCGCTGCCGCCGCTCGCTCGCCTGTTCCTGCCGGGTGATCACCGTTCCGGCAGGACGGCTGCTGGCGATCTGGACCGCGTTGCCGTCCGGTGCCCGCGTTCCGATCAGGGTGTACGTACGGGCAGCTCTCGTCGCCGAGGCATCTGCGCCCGGCCAAGAGCCGTGCCGGCCACCGCGGCGCCTGCGGGCCCGCGAGGCGAGGCCGAGAGCCACCACGGCGGCGAGACTCCCCACGATCTCCGTGATGGAGCCCGTGATCACATCGTTCAGCATGTCGGTGCGTTCTCTTCCTTCCCGCTCTGCCGGTTGCCCGGGCACGAACGCCCCGCGGTCCGATCGTGGGGCGGTCGCGTACGGATGACGCGAAGGCGCCCGAGAAGCCGGGGACTTCCACCTGACGCCCATTGAGCCAGATCTCGAATTCCCCGCTCCACGACGCTTCGCGGGGTTCTAAAGTGCGTAAGTGACCCGCGTCGAACCTTCCCCGGCGGATCGAGAACTCCTTGCGCTTCTCCACGACCGGGGCCTGGCCGTATCCGCCGCGCAACTGGAACGCTGGCGTGCAGCAGGCCTATTGCCACGGCACCCACGGAAGGCTCTGGGCCGAGGGCGGGGCTCGGTCTCCGTCCTGGACCCTCGCACCGTGGAGATCGCGGATGTCCTGACGCGCTGCAGCGGGCAGGGCAAGGACCTGAGGGTCGCGGTCCTGGTCTGGTACATGCGAGCCGGCACACCGGGGCAGCACTCGCGTGAACCGGTTCCGGAACCGCCCTTCGAAGCCGTTCGTGACGCACTCGTCTGGGCACTGCGCGCAAGCCCCGTCCAGCGCCTGATCGAGCAGGCACGACGAGCAGAGGACGACGTCGACGAAGACGCCCTGTACGCCGACGCCGACAAGTACCTCGCCCGCTCGCCCGGCCCGTTCGGCAATCCGGCCCGCATGCGGGAAGCACTCCTCACCAGCGACCAGGACATCCAGCCGCCACCACGCGGAGCACAGCGCAACCTGGTGAACCTCATTGCCATGATCGGGCTGCGACCAGGTGAAGTGAGCGGCAGGAGCGTGGCAGAGGCGATGGCCGGCTCGGGTCTCTTCCCGTGGCTCGACTCCGAGACGCTGGCCGCCGCCATGGAGCGGGCCGAGCAGGACGGCACACTGGACGAGTCCCTGCGCGAGGCACGCGGGCGCGACGCGGTGGCAGAAGCCGAAGGCGTCACACCCGAGAGCCTGGCGCGCGCACGAGACGTTGCCCGCGTCCTGGGCTTCTGCGGCAGCGTCTACCTGATGCACGGCCTGCTGCTCCCCGACACGGTGGGCCAGCAAGCCATCCGCGCCAAGATCGACGAGCTGGGCCTTGGCGAGGTCGTGCTCGCAGCCGCCCGAAGCTTCAGCAAGGCCGAGGCGGCCAACGTCCTCAGCCTCTGCCTGGACCCCTACGTCGAGCAGCTGAGCGAGCTGCTCCGCGAGGTCATGACCGAGCAAGCCGAGTCCATCTTCCGCCGACCCGGAGAGGACTCGGCCGAGGACCTCATGGCCGACTGGCATGCAGCCTTCCAGGCCGCGGCGGAGCGATAACAGCCGCGTCGAGCGCCGTGGGTTCAGAGTGCGGCGGCGGTGGTGGGGCTTGCGGGTGGTGGGGGTCCGCCGGCGGGGGCCGTGGCCGCCCCCGTGGTGAGGGATTGAGCGAGGGTTCCGCGGACGAAGAGGATGGCGTAGAGCCCGACGGTGGCGGCAGCGACAATGAGGCCGACACCGAGCACCACCTTCACGGGCCGGCCGGCGTGGGCGGCGATGGTCATGGCGAAGACCATGGCCAGTTGTCCGAAGACACCGAATACGGTGGCGAAGGCGGAGGCCACCAGGCCCCACCCGTGCCCCGTCGCCTTGAGCTTGGGAGCGCTACCGGCGCTCGCCTCAAGCGAGTACGTGCACGAGGCGGAGTAGAGCACAGGGGCAAGAAGGATCAAGCCGCCGAAGATCAGGTTCACGGTGAGGAAGCGAGCGAGGGAAATGCCCGGCAGCCACTCCTCCACCACACCGGTTGCGGCGAGCACGGTAGCGAGCACCGCTCCCAGCGCGGTGACATTGGTGACCCAGCTGTCCTTCGCGGACCACGGGACATCGATCGGCAGGGGTGCCGACGACCACCCGAGCTCGACTTCACCCCACAGCCAGCGACCCGGCAGGATCATCAGAACCAGGGCCGCGAGGGCAAGGATGAACGCTCCGCCGAGCGCGTTCTCGTACTCCGGGTCGTGCTCCACTCCCCGGATCGGAGCGAACCGGACGGTTGCCGGGATGACGTTCGTGGCCTTATCGGAATCCGCTGCCGCCACCACCAGCGTTCCCCGGCGGTCAGCGCATCGGCGGTCCAGTGTGAACTGCACGATGACAGCAGCGGGGACTTCGACCGGCAGCGAGGTCGGGGCATCGAGGAGTGCAGCCTGCCCGGCGCTTTGCCGGGTGCACAGCGAGTCGGACTCTTCGCCCGTGGTGTCCAGGTGGGCAACTGCCGTGATCTCGCCGCTGAGGTCGGTAGTGGCGCTGACCACGAGGCGGACGGTGCCGATCATGTTCCCGGTGCGTTCGTCCTTGTCGAGTTCGACTTGCACCGTCTTGTCCGGCCCGGCGACGATGAGCTTGTCCTCCGCGTGTGCCGGGCCGGCGAGCAGCCCGGCGAAGACCAAGAGGATGCAGATGAGCGCGGCACGTCCGTGGACGATCATGCCTCGCAATGATTCTCTCCGCACGACTGCGTGTCGCACGGGCACGCCGCAATGAGCCCATTCGCCTCCGTCTCCAATCCCTGCTGGGAGAGTTGCCCCCGGCCACGGTGCGACTGCGGCATGCGTGATGCTGGACGGCGAAGGAGGGCCGGCGTCCTTCCGACGCGCCAGGAGGACTCGTTCGACTGGCTGGCGACGGCGCACTCCGTGGACCAAGCAGCGACGCAGGTGCCCCGACCGCCCGAATAAACGGATGGTCAAGGGCGCGCCTGGCGCGGCAGGATGCTCCGCATGACCTTGCCCACCCCCGAGCTGCGCACCGCCCGCCTGCGACTGCGGCCGTTCACCGATGCCGACGCGGCGCCGCTCTACGCCCTGCACAGCAGCGCCCACGTACTGCGTTACTGGGACTCCCCGCCGTGGACCGAACCGGCCCGGGCCCAGCGCTTCATCGCGACCTGCCGGACGATCGAGGAGGAAGGCGCGGGAGCGCGGGTGGCCGTCGACCGCGTCTGCGACGGCGCGTTTATCGGTTGGTGCGGCCTGACCAGCTGGAACCCGGACTTCCGCAGCGCGTCCCTGGGCTACGTCTTCGACGCCGCCGCGTGGGGCCACGGCTACGCCACGGAGACGGCGCACGCCGTCCTGCGGTGGGCGTTCGACGCCCTGGACCTGAACCGCGTCCAGGCCGAGACCGACACCCGCAACGTGGCGTCCGCCCGGGTCCTGGAGAAGCTCGGCTTCGTCCGCGAAGGCACCCTCCGCGAGGACTGCGTCGTCAACGGCGACGTCTCCGACTCCTGGGTCTTCGGCCTCCTCCGCCGCGAGTGGCACCCGACGACCACGCCGATGACCGGTCGCTAGGGGGTGTCCGCAGAGTCCCGCCTGTCCCGCGGCGTCCGGCACGCCGAGAGCACGCACCGGACACCGCGGGCCCGCCCTGCGGGCGGACGCCGCCACTCTGCGGACACCCCCTAGTAGTGCTTTGTTAGCTGGTCTTGTCACGTCGGGTGTCTGGTAGTTCGCTGGCTGTATGAGGGCTGGGGAGCTTGCGGCGGTGCGGGGTCGGTTGGAGGAGTTTGCTTCCGTGGTGTTCGCGCCGTTGGTGCGGCGGGACTGGCTGGAGAAGGGCCAGCTGTATCTGCGGGGCCTGCTGCTGGACGGCCGGCGTAAGTCGATGCAGCCGATGGCCGGACGCCTCGGGGTGGGTCATCAGCGGTTGCAGCAGTTCATGACGTCTTCGACGTGGCCGGTCGATCAGGTGCGGGCCCGGCTGGCCTGGCGGGGCAGTGCAGGCGGTGCGTCCGCAGGTGTGGGTGGTGGACGACACCGGTTTCCCCAAGGACGGCAAGGCCTCGCCCGGGGTGGCCCGGCAGTACTCGGGCACCCTGGGCAAGGTCGGCAACTGCCAGATCGGCGTCAGCGTCCACGCTGCCTCGGACACGGCCTCGTGCCCGCTGTCGTGGCGGTTGTTCCTGCCGCGGTCGTGGGACGGGCCCGAAGCCGCCGGACGCCGGGCGGCCTGCCGGATCCCTGACGGTGAGCGCCACCGGCTCAAGTGGCAGCTGGCGCTGGAGATGGTCGACGAGCTCGACTGGATCGGGCTGCGGCCCGCCGTGCTGGTCGCGGACACCGGCTATGGCGCGAACGCCGACTTCCGTCACGGTCTGGAAGGCCGTGGGCTGGCCCATGTTCCGCAGGCCAAGGGCGAGATGACCGCCCACGGCGAGGACGCCGAGCCGCACCAGCCCCTCTACTCGGGACGCGGCCCCCGCCCGCTGCCCCCGGTCGGTTTCCTTGCGCGATCACGTGCTGGCCGCGGGACGCCACCGTGGACGGGCCGCGACCTGGCGCAAGGGCTCCAAAGCCGCGATGAGCTCGCACTTCGTCCTCCAGCGGGTCCGCCTCGCGAAGTCCCGCTGGCGGATCGAGCACGACTACCGAGAGCTGAAGGCTGCCCTCGGCCTGGACCACTTCGAAGGACGCTCGTTCATCGGCTGGCACTGCCACATCACCCTCGTGAGCGCCGCCCACCTGTTCCTGACCGAAGAGCGGACCTGCCCAAAAGCCCCTGCCAGGGCCTGACCCTCTACCAGGCCCTGGACCTCCTCCAACACATGCTCGCCACCTGGACCGGAACCTGCCCCACCTGCCGACAGGCCATCCCAAGACCCCACGACACCAGCTAACAAAGCACTACTAAGGCCCTGCTCCCCTCCGGTTCATTCCCGGAGAGCGCAGGGCCTTCGCGGTCCTTCTTCCGCGTAGCGCCTTTCTGATGTCCGGGGCGGCCGCGGACGGTGGTCCGGGGCCGCGGGGTTGGCTATCTGGGGTGGTTCAGGCGGTTGCGGGCGGTGCGGCTGTGTGAGCGTGGGGAGCCGGGGGTGAGGTGGAGGGAGTCGGCGATTTGGTGTTGACGGGCCTGGGGGACGCGTCGCTCAGTGTCAGCGCGAGGACCTGCTGTCGGGCTGGTTGACCGATGAGGACGCCCACGAACTGGCCACCCTGACGTCGCGGTCGGTGAGTCGGCTGACGGCGGCGTGCCCGGCGCCGCTGGCGGTGCTGGGGGAGGCGCGCATCATCCACCGGGACCGGGCGGGGGCCGCCGGCCTGCGGGTGACGCTGGCGTGGCCGGCCATGCTGCGCCACAGCGGAAGGGACGGCGGCCGGGGCGGCCCTGCACGGCGTGTCTTGAGCCGGCCCGGGCGTGGAATGCGTCTGCCCCCACCACGCCTGCGGAGGCGTGGTCGCGGCTGACGCGTGCGCCGTGCATGGCCGGGCTGTCCGTCCGGCGCTGGAGTGGCGGCCGGGCGGCGGCGTCCGCTGCACGAACCTACGGCACAGCCGTGCTGCGGCCGAATAGGCCGGTACTGTGCCGGTCCGGCCGGATTCCGCCGGAGGCCTCGACGTACATCTGGTGCCGCGTCAGGCAGCTTCTGCCTGGGCCGTATTGCGGCTCAGGAGTCTCCGGACAGTCCGCCGGGCGCTGGGATGACGCCGAGCTGCTGAAGGAAGCCGAGATCGTCTCTGTTCGACCATTTTTCGGCGAGTCTGCCGTTCTCGATGCGATGCATGACTGTCGCCGTCACCATGAGCGGCTTTCCCGTGGCGGGGATGCCTGGGAGGTCTCTCTCGTGGACGCCGCGGGCCGTCAGCCGCGTTACGACGTTGGCGCCCTCCGCGATCTGGTCTTCGATCTCGTGGGTTCCGGGTGTGGCGTCCCAGAAGATGCGGAACGCCTGCTTGAGTCCTGCGCGGCCGGGTGCGAGTCCCGGAAACGGCGGCGCTGAGTGGTCGCGATAGTCCTCGGCCACGAGGTTGTCCATGGCGTCCAGGTTGCCCTCGTCGATCTCCCGGTAGAAACGGCGAACCAGCCGCTTGTTCTCCTCGGCGGACACGGGAACCCTTCTGCACGCTCGCTTCACGTTGCCGAAACGGCACAAACGACCTGGAGCGTCGTCCGTCGGACCCGCGCCCGCACCCGCGGCGCGACAGGCCGCCGCCGACGCTCACTCAGACGCGCTAGTTGGTGCGGGCCAAGACGTTGTTGACGCCGGTGGCGCCGCCGGGCCAGTGCCGGTGGACGAGCCACCGATTGAACTCCCGGGTCGGGGACGACGTTCATGCGGGGCGGTCGTCTGGTACCGATCACCGACCTGCGCTGGGCAGCGCCGCAATCAGCTCGTCATGCGCCAAGTTGCCCTCCAGCTCAAGGAGCAGAGCCTCCGGAGCGTGGCCGTGCCGCATGATCACCGTATTGATCTCCCGGGTTTCCCTGAGGCGTGGGAGGCATCGAGGCACTCCTGTGGGACACCTGCCGCGCCGCTCACGGCATCCTCGGCGCGATCGTGGTGTGCATGTGGGGGCCCAAGGCGCCGGCGCGGTGGAGGATGCGCACGTCCTCCGATGCCCTTTCTTGCAGGGGCATATGAGCGAGACGTGTGGTGTGAGGGAGCGGTGTGGATGTGATCATTCCCGTCGCGGCGGGTTACGGGCGGGGATGCGCAGGGCGAGCAGGACGGTGTCGTCCTCGGGCTCGGCTGCCCCGACGGTGTCCAGGAGGGTGTGCAGGACTGCTTCGAGGGGTGTGTCGGGTGGGGTGGCGGCGAGTTGTCGGCCGAGGCGGTCGATGTGTTCGTCGATGTCGTGGCCGCGTTGTTCGACGAGTCCGTCGGTGTAGAGGAGGAGGGTGCTGCCCGGTGCCATCGGGCGCATGTGGCAGGTGCGGGGCCGGTACGGCAGCGCGGGGTGCAGCAGCACATCGTGCCGGGTCAGGCGTTCGACCGTGCCGTCGGGGTGGGCGAGCAGCGGTGGCGGGTGGCCGGCGTTGCTCCACTTCAGATTCCAGTTGCCGCCGGCCGCTGGTGTGAGATGGGCGTGGACCATGGTGCAGCTCGCTTCGAGGCCCAGTCGCAGCCAGGCTTGCTCCACGGCGCTCAGTGACTGGTCGGGTCCCTGGCCGGGATGGTCGTGGTCGGCTTGCCGCAGCATGCTGCGGACCTGTCCCATCACGGCGGCCGCCCGCATGTCGTGGCCGGTGATGTCGCCCACGGTGACCGCCAGCGCCCCCTCGGCTGCGGTGCCCGTACCAAGGTCCGGCAGCGGGTATGCGTCGTACCAGTCTCCGCCGACGAGGTCGTCGCGCGCGGCCGGCCGGTAGAGCGCGGCCAGTTCCATGCCCGCGACCGCGGGGAGGTCGGTGAGCATGGCCTGCTGGAGCTGGCGTGCGACGGTGATGCGTTCTTCGAGGTGGAGGGCGCGTTCGACGGCTTGCGCGGTGTACCCGGCGAGGGTGGTCAGTACCGCGCGTTCGTCCGTGTCGATGTCGTAGCGGCTCTCCCACCCCAGCACGAGTACCCCCACGACCCCGCGCGTGCCTCGCAACGGCAGGCAGACGGCCGTGCTCAGCCCCAGAGCGTCGAAGCCCGCGACGGCTTCCGGGGCGTACCCGGCCGTGATCTCGGACCGGTCACCGATCACGATCACGCGGTTCTCGCGCGCCGCCCGGGCGCTCGGCCAGCGCGAGCTGAGTGCGTACGCCTCGGGGACCCGCTCGAAGGGCTGATCCCCGCCGACAGGGTCCGCGATGCGCTGCAGACGCCCGCGCTCCACGAGGGCCAGGCCGATGTAGGACGGTTTGAGATCCCCGCTGACCAGGTCCCCGACCCTGCGGCGTACCTCGTCCAGGCCGCTGGTGTCGGCGAGGTCCTCGGCGGCCCGCAGCAGCAGCTGGGAACGGCCCAGGCGCGAGCGGAGCCTGGCAGCCGCCGTATGCGCCGCGTCGACGGCCTCCTCGGCTT
The DNA here is from genome assembly GCF_040681715.1 of Streptomyces sp. NPDC051582. NCBI lineage: Bacteria > Bacillati > Actinomycetota > Actinomycetes > Kitasatosporales > Streptomycetaceae > Streptomyces > Streptomyces sp. NPDC051582. The sequence continues at coordinate 5,212 of NZ_JBFAZJ010000048.1, read as the reverse complement.
CCTCCTGCGCCCGGCGCCCGCTCTCGGCCCGCACGCGCCCACGGATCTGCGCACTGCAGGCGGCGGCCAGGTCCGACAGATCCCGTACTTCGTCCGGGCTCCAGGAACGGGGCTGGTCATCCACGACCGCCAGGACGCCCAGGAGCTCGCCGGAGGGGCCCGCCAGGGGAACCCCGGCGAACGCGAAGTCGGGATCACTGCCGCCCAGGGGCAGGAACAGCGCCTGTCCGAGCTCGGCTACCCGAAGACAGCACCGGATGACCCCAGGTGGCACGCTGGATCCGGCCGGCCAGCACTCGGGCGCCGCGCCCGCCGACTGTCCGGGCGGGTTGAGCCAGACAAGCCCCTGCGGCGCGCTCAGCAGACGGGTGGCGAGCCGGGCGAACCGGTTCAAATGTCTCTCCCCAGGCCAATGGATCATCTCCAATTCTATTCTCAGGTACCCGCGAGATGACCCGAGGAACGGCACCGTCGTGCGGGCAGCCGCCCGATGGAGGCGAGAGACGCTCACCACGACAGGTACCGCTCTCCTCGCGATCGACATGCTCGACGTCTAAGAGCACCAGGAAGCGGAAATGCCCGGTCAGCCTGTGCGCAAAGGCCGCCGGGATTGGGCGGGGTCCTGCAAGCGGGCGCGGGCTGGCGGGGTCGCCTGGAGAAAGAACCTGGGGCCGGGGCTGGCTGCACGGGTGAAGGGCAGGCGCTCGGCGAATCGATGTTCGGGTCCGCTTCCGCTTCACTGCCGTGGCGGAGAACGGTTCCAAGCGGCTCCGCTCTGGCCGGGGCGGCCCTCGATGACGCGCTTCTCAGCCTCCTGGTTCAGGTCGTCCCGGGTGCGTTCCGACGACGCCTCGCGGGACTTTTGGCCGCCGCGGTGTGAGGCGGAGTCGCCCTGGGCGGAGCTGCGGCTGGCGGCCTTGCTCTCGCCGGAGCGGGCACCCTCACCGACTCACCCCGCCCGGGTTCGTCGCGGGTTCGGGAACGTCCGCGCCCACCTCACCTGCCCGACCCGTGCCCCCAAACCCCAACGCTCCGGCCTGGGACGGCCACCCGGTGCCAAGAACAAACACCGGGCACCCGCTACGACGCCGACAAGACCGTCAAACGACCCGAGACCCCGGGGCCATCGGCAAGCCCGGAAGATCTTGGCAGGCAGAGAACAGGCTCAGGTACCGAGGAGCTCGATGACTTCGCTCACCCGGCGGACCGGGAGGGGAGTCCACCGCGGCGTTGGCGCCAGTCGGGAGACCACTGCGCTGAGCCACTCCGGGTCTCCGAGGCGATGCAGCGCCTTCGCCTCGGACATCTTCGCGACCAGTTCGATGGCCAAAGCCATGTGCACGGACGTGTAAGTGCGTTCGTGGTGAGTGTAGTTCACCGACCAGGGCTCATACCGATTGCGAATGCCGGACAGGGAGCAGCCATCTCGGCCACCGTCCATGTAGCCGCCTGCGGCGACAATGAAACCCCCGGTGCGGGTGGCCATCCATGACTTCATGGTGATCCTCAGCCCAACGGTGTGGAGGCTGGTCCACGGGACGACGTCCCGGGGGTCCGCCTCTCCCCGCACGTGGTGCTCGATGCCATCGGTGGCGAGCACCAGGTACGACCCCTCGTTCCGCGTTGCGTCACCGATGACCCATCGGTCCCCGACCAGTTCGAGCGGCCCCAGGTACTGCATCAGATTCCCCCCAGTGGATCATGTGTTCCCCTGCCGGAAATCTACCCCCAGGAGGCCCGTCCACAGGAGTCGTGCGGCCGCGGGAGCGCCCCATCACAGCGACCCAGTGCGTGCCCGGTCTCGCCGTGACTCAGAACCCCCGGCACATAGGAATCCAAGCTCAGCGCCTGTCTCCCGATCCCGGGCCCAGGACTGAGGCAGCAGTCTGGTTGCCCACTCCTGCGCCATCGAGCAACTCGCCGGCCTGCACCGGCCTGCCGGACTGGTCATCGCCCTCGCCCCCCTCACGCCGGCACGCCGGCCGCCGTCTCGGTCAACTGGCGCCGCTACCGGCAGAGCCAGGCCTGTCGCGTTCCTGTGCCCGCCGCCGTGCTGCCCGCGGCTGGTCCGTCACCTGATCCGGAGCAGCGGGCCGTCCCTGCCCGTCCACACCGATACCGGCAATCGAAGCGAACCAGGCCCCCTTTACTCGCTGTCGTTGAAGCGGTCTTCTGCCCGGGGCGTCCTATCCGCGGCTGGCGGCGCAGCGTACGGTCGGGGGATGTCAGGCGGCCGCCCGATGCGTGTCTATGGGTGGGAGAGCAGATGGAGTCGCCGAGGGTCACGGTTCGGTGGGAAGGCAACAACACGGCAGTGGTCGTGTGCCGGGGCGAGTTCGACCTGGACACGGCCAGCGTCCTGGCCCAGGCCTGCGCCGGGGAGGCCGCGTCCGCGGAGCTGCTGGTCCTGGATGTCAGGGGGGTGGCGTTCGCGGACTCCACCTTCCTCAATGAGCTGCTGCGCCTGCTGCAGTCCCGGCCTGTGGTGCTGGCGGGGCCGTTGCCGGGGCAGTTGCGGCGGATGCTGGAGATGACGGGAGCGCTGGCGTTGTTCGAGGTCCGCGACGACGCCGCGACGGCCTGAACGCCTCGTTGAGCGTCTCGTCCCCTTCCGCCGGCCGCCGTCAGCTTCTGTCGGGGTGGAGCTGTTTGTCGGTGAAGGTGGCGGTGATGGTCTTGCCGCCGGTGTGGATACGGGTGGTGAGGGTGTCGGCGAGGTCATTGACGATCCGCCATCCGAAACCGCCGGCCCGCTCGGGGGCCCAGGCCCGCAGTTCGGGCAGGCAGCTGCTCGCATCGGACACCGCGATGCTGAACGTTCCCGCGCTGACAGCTACGGTGAAGCCGGTGACGCCGCCGGCGTGACGGCGCGCGTTGCCGACCAGCTCGGACACCACCACCAGGACGTCGTCCACACCGCGCGCGGCCAGGCCCATGCCCGACAGGACCGCTTCGGCCGTCGTGCGCGCCATCGCGCAGTCGATGGGCCCGTCCACCGCGTTCAGAGACCGGGATGAAATGCCTGTTTCATCCATGTGACGCGCCTTCCCCCGCTCCCCAGCCCTACACAATCCCGAGGCCACAGTCCCCGGGATCACACCGCCGGGCGCACTCCCCGGCCGGGGAAGCGCTTGACGGCACAGACCGGGACAGGGTACGCCCGCAGTCCGTACCGGCGGCAGGTCCATGTGCCCTGGCCGGGCGTGCGGGCTTCGCCGCCGCAGCCTGGGGCGGAGGGCGCGTCCGTCCGGGTGGCTGCGGCGGCGGATGGGCCAAGCTCCGAGAGGCGGTGTGGTGGCAGCGGGCAGGAATGACCAGGTGTGCGCCGATGATCGGCGGCCTGACGGCGATCCCTGTCGAGAAGGAGTTCGCCCTCGTGTCCGAGAACATGTGGAACTACAACCCGCAGTCGCATTACACGCCCGGTACCAGTCTGGTCGGCTTCAAGGTCGAGGCCACGGACGGGCACATCGGTAAGGTCGACGAGGCGACCGAGGAGGTCGGCTCCGCCTGCATCGTCGTCGAGACCGGTCCGTGGATCTTTGGCAAGGAAGTCCTGGTGCCCGCCGCCACCATCGTGCGCGTCGACGTGAGGGAGGAGAAGGTCCAGGTCAGTCTGACCAAGGACCAGATCAAGGACTCCCCGGAGTACGACAAGGACAAGCACCGGGGCAATGCCGCCTACCGCAGCGAGGTCGGAGAATACTACGGCCGCAACGCCGGCATCCGACCCCGTGCTCCACGGCTGCGGCCTCGCTACAGGCGGAGCCGCAGCCGATATAGACAGGACGTGCTGCCGACCCGCAAGGACCGCTGTGTCGCGTTCTAAGCGCGCTGCTGCCAGCTGCCGACGAAGTCTGCGCTGCCGCAAGCGGTCTGTGCCCTCTCCTCAAGGAGCCGGCGGAAGGCCGCTGCCGGGTACCGCTCCGCAGCGGGAGAGCCGGGGATCCCGGCGACCTCGGCCAGACAACGCTGGGGCTGGCGCTGCCAGCCGGTGACCAGCACGCGCAGGCCCAGGGCCTCGGAGCGCCGGTGGACCTCCAGGAGAGCAAGCAGACCCTCAGCATCCATGAACCGGACACCGCGCAGATCCACGAGCAGGTCCCGCACGCCCAGGGCGATACCGTCCAGCACCTCCCCCAGCGCCACACCGCCGTGCCCGTCGAGTTCGCCGCTCGCGTTGACCAGGGCGGAGTTTCCGTACTGCTGGACGTCGACAGTGATCACAGAGCCCTCCCGAGGCCGGCCTGACAGAGGTAGGGCCTCCCATACTGGCGTGCCATGTCCCGGTGTCCTGTGAGGCTCGCTGACGGCGGGACACGCCTCCGGAGGTGTCGATCCGGCCGGGCGTCCATCGCCGGGAGCGCCGCGCGGCTGCGGACGGACGAGCCGTGAGCGCACCCCGCAGTGGAGGACGGCGTGAGCAAGGGCCGCCCGCACGGTCCGTGTCCGTCGGGGCCATCCGTCTGCCCCGGGACCGTGCACAGCAGACGGCCGCCGCTTCGGCGGACGACCGTCACGAGCCGTCCACTGGACCCCGAGGGCGGCAAGTACTTCATGGGCGGCCCCGGGCTCAACCCTCACCCAGCACCGGATCTTGACCGCAAAACCGGCCCCGAAGAGAACTCGGCGCGAGTGTAAGGGCAGCACGGGCAAATCAAGAAGCTGGGGAACCATGGTCTTCGACCTCCGCAACACCACGTGTCTGGAATGTCGTTCGATACGAGTGCTGCCTTGACGAGGCGGCGGGTGAGGGCTTTGGCGACGGGCGCACTGCTGGTGCTCACCGGGTGCGGCGGCAGCGGCAACGAGGGTCCCGTCTCATGGGAACGCCCCTGCGACATGCTGCCCAAAGCCGTGGTGGAGAAGTCGGTCGGCGTTCCGCTCGTGGCGGCTGGCTCGAAAGGGCCGTACGGTTTCCAGTGCCTCTACCGGCCGCCGAAGACCGCCGAGGACTTCTGGACGGTCACTTTCAGATCCGACACCGCCGGCACGCAATGCCCTGACCCGAAATCACAGCCCGCACCGGAAATCGACGCTGACGCGAACAAGATCGACGACAACGGCCGGGTGGTCGTGGGGACCTCGTACCACGGCCACTGCCTGCGCATCGCGGGCTAAAGGGTGTTGCAGAAGGCTGAGTTCCGGGCATTTTCCGTGTATGGGTGGGGTGTTGCGGGTTGAGCCGGTGTGGGTGGAGACGTTCACGGGC
>NZ_JBFAZJ010000047.1:0-41090 GCF_040681715.1 Streptomyces sp. NPDC051582 | reverse complement strand
GGGGGGGGGGGGGGGGGGGGGGGGGGGGGGGGGGGGGGGGGGGGGGGGGGGGGCGCGCGGCGGCCCCCCCCCCCCCCCCCCGCCGCACGTGCTCAGCGCGGGGCGAGAGCGAGCCGGATGCCGGCCGAGGCGAGGATGCCGGGCAGCGGACGGCACGGGTCCACCGCCGGCCTGCCGCCGGTGACCCGGTGGCCCCGCAGCACCGCCGCGACCAGCAGGGCCGCCGTCAGCACGCCCAGGTGCTCGCCCGGGCAGCGCCCGCCGCCATGGCTGAACGGGGCCATCCGGATGTCCTGCGCAGCCCCGGACCGCAGCCACCGGGCGGGCACGAACTGGTGGGCGGCAGGGACGTGTTCGGGATCGCGCTGATGGAACAGGGCGGGCACGAGCACCGCGGTCCCCGCCGGGTAGTGCACCCCGCGCCACTCGGTCTCGGCCCGGGTGACCCGTACGAGGTCCGGCACGATCGGGAACAGCCGCAGGGTCTCCTCCACACAGGCCCGCAGCCGAGGCAGTTCCGCACCCTCCCCGTCCACCTCGGCCCGCAGCGCCTCCTGCTCGGCCGGATGCGCGGCGAGCAGCAGCAGGGTACGGGCGACGGTCGGGCCGACGGTGTCGAGGGCGAGCAGCCAGTGGTGGGCCTGGCCCACCGCGTCCAGCGCGGCGGCGTCCGGTCCCGCGGCGGCCGGGTGGCTGCGGGCGAGCGCGGCCAGGGTGTACGGCTCGGCCCGGGCGGCGTACTCCTCGACGCGAGCGGCGGCCTTGCGGTAGAGCGCCTCGGCGGCCACGGCGCGGCCCTTGCGCATCCGCATCCAGTTGGCCTCCTCGCGGATCACGAGCAGCCACCGGGCGAGCTCCTCGTCCCCCGCGGCCGCGTCACCGAGGACCATCCGGCGTCCGATCCGGGCCACGGTGCGGCGCAGCAGTGGGAAGTCCAGCTCCGAGCCCTGGACCAGGCCGGGCGCCTCCTGCGCGACGACGGCCCGGAACTCCTCGCACGAAGGGTGCACGGGCCGGTCGGCCGCGAGCACCTCGTCGTTGACGCGGCGGCGCTCCTCGCGGGTGTCGCCGTGGGAGCAGATGACGCCCGTGGGCTCCAGCAGCGACAGCCCCTTGTACTTGTCGGGCGCGTCCATGGCGAGGGTGCGCACGGGCAGTTCGTAGAACCGCCGTACGTCCGCGTGGTCGAGCAGGACCAGCAGCGGCCCGGACAGGCCGCGCACCTCCACCGGGGCTCCGCCGTGCCGGGCGCGCATGGCCCGCAGGGTCGCGGCCGACCAGCCCTGCTGGCCGAGGGCCGCGTACGCCGCCACCACGCGGGGCCGCAGGTGGAAGGCCCCGCGGACGAACGCGGGCAGCGTGTGGGTCGCGGCGAAGCGGACGGTCTCGGCGCGCCCGGCCCGGGCGGGCCGGGGTACGCGGAGGGGGGCGGAGCCGGAGTCCGCGCCCTGGTGCGGGATGCCGGAGTCCCCGGTGGAGTTCTCCGTGCCCGCGGCTGCCTCGGTCATGCCTCCACGACCTTGCCGGGGTTGAGCAGGTTCTTCGGGTCGAACAGACGCTTGAGCCCGCGTTGGAGTTCCAGGCTCACCGGGTCGAGCTCGCGGGTCAGCCACTCGCGCTTGAGGGTGCCGATGCCGTGCTCGCCGGTGCTGGTGCCGCCGAGGGCGAGCCCCGCGGCCATGATGTCGTCGTACGCGGTCTGGGCGCGGCGGAACTCGTCCGCGTCCGATTCGTCGAAGACGACCGTCGGGTGCAGGTTGCCGTCGCCCGCGTGGCCGAGAGTGAAGATCCGCAGCCGGTTCCGTACGGCGATCTCCTCGATCGTGCCCATGAACTTGGCCAGTTCGGAGCGCGGTACGGCCACGTCCTCGATGAAGGCGGTCGGCCGGCCGCCGAGGGTCGCGGCGAACGCGCCCAGGGCCGGGGTGACCAGCCGCCGGGCCTCGATGACCTGCCGGGACTCCTCGGCGCCGGAGGCCGTGACCACGTTCCGGGACCCGGCCTCCTTGCACAGGAGGGCCATCGACGCGAGGTCGCGGGCGGGCTCGGCGGTGTCGCTCTCGATGATCAGCGTGGCCGCGGCGCCCGGGGTCATCATCGGGTGCCCGTGGTCGGCGACGGCCTGCGAGGTGGCCCGGTCCAGGAGTTCGAGGGCGGAGGGGACGTGCCCGGCCGCGGTGATCGACGCGACGGCGTCCCCGGCCGCCGTCAGGGTCGGGAACTGGGCGAGCATGGCCAGCGCGGGCGGCCTTACGGGGCACAGCCCGAGCGTCGCGCCGACGATGACGGCCAGGGTGCCCTCGGAGCCGACGAGCAGGCGGGTCAGGTCGTACCCGGCGACCCCCTTCGCCGTGTCCCGGCCGGTCCGCATCCGGCGGCCGTCGGCGAGCACGAGGTCGAGGCCGCGCACGTAGTCGGCGGTGACCCCGTACTTGACGCAGCAGATGCCGCCGGCGCCCGTGGCGATGTTCCCGCCGATGGTGCAGTGCTCCCAGGAGGCGGGGTCGGGCGGGTAGGAGAGGCCGTGCTCGGCGACGGCGTCGTTCAGCCGTTTGGTGACCACGCCGGGCTCGCAGCGCACGAGCCGGTTGGCGGGGTCGATCTCCAGGATGCGGTTCATCCGGGCGGTGCTCAGGACGACGCAGCCGTCGATCGCGTTCGCGGCGCCCGCGAGGCCGGTGCGGGCTCCCTGCGGGACGACGGGGACGCCGAGTTCGTACGTGGTGCGCATGATGTGCCGGACCTGCTCGGCGGTGCGCGGGAAGGCGACGACGGCCGGGGTGCCGGCCACGGAGAACGGCGCGGCGTCGCGTGCGTGCGCGGCGAGCGTCTCCGGATCGGTGTGCAGGACGTCGGCGTGGTCGGTGAGGAGGGTGCGCAGGCGTGAGAGGAGAGGGGTGTCGGGCGACATGGGGGCCTTCTGACGGTGGTGGGGGGAGGCTGGCGTCCGGGCTGCCGGGGGCCGGGCTTCAGAGGGAGGGGAGCTCGGTGGTCACGGGCACGTCGATGAGCACCGGGCCGTCCTGCTGGGCCGCCGCGTCCCGTACGAGCTTGGTGAGTTCACCCGCGCCCTGGGCCCGGTGGGTGCGCACCCCGTAGCCGTCGGCGACGGCCGTGATGTCCAGGCCGGGGATGTCGAGGCCGGGGGAGCCCTGGGCGTGTTCGAGCTGTGCGAACCAGTGGAGGATCGCGTACTTCGCGTTGCTGAGGACGACGAAGGTGACGGGCACCTTGTACGCGGCCGCGGTCCACAGGGCCTGTACGGCGTAGTGGATGGAGCCGTCGCCGATGACGCAGACCACGGGCCGGCCGGGAGCGCCGAGCTGCGCCCCGACGGCCGCGGCCGCACCGAAGCCCAGTCCGCCGCCCGCGGAGAACAGGTACGAGTCCGGGGCGCTGATGCGGGTGGCCTCGTGGAACTGCGGGACGTTGGAGGGCGATTCGTTGACCCAGAGGGTGTCCTCGGGGGCGCCCTGTGCGATGGCGGACAAGGCGGCGGGCGGGGTGAGGACCCCGTCGGCCGCCTCGGGGAAGCGCACCTGCTCGTGCGGGGCGGGCGCGTGCGCGCCGGCCGCCGGGAACCGGTCGGCGAGGGCCCGTACGGTCAGGACCAGGTCCGCCACGACCGCGTCCCCGACGGGGGCCCGGGCGGCCTCCTCGGCGTCCCGGGTGAGCAGCACGAGCTCGGCGCCCTCGGGCAGGTGGTCCCCGGGAAGGTACGGGTAGTAGCGGAACACGGGCGCGCCGACCACGACCACCAGGTCGTGTCCCGCGAGCTGCCGGCCGAGCGGCCCGATCGCGGGGGCCAGGTCCCCGCGGAACTGCGGGTGGCTGCGGGGGAAGGACACGCGGGCCGAGACGGGCGCTGCCCAGACGGGCAGCCCGGTGCGCTCGGCGAGGGCGAGGACGGCGTCCCAGGCGCCCGAGGCGTCGACGTCGTCGCCGACGACGAGGACGGCGGAGCGGGCGCGGGAGATCCGGTCGGCGAGCGCCGTGACCGTGGCGGCGTCGGGCGCGGCGGTGTGCGTGATCCGGCGGGCGGCGGCCGTCTGGCCGGCCCGGTCCTCCTGCTCGGTGAGCTCCGCGTCGAAGTCGTCCATCGGGAGGGAGAGGAACACCGGCCCGTGGGGCGGGGTTTCGGCGACCTGCACGGCGCGGGCCAGCGCGGCCGGGACGTCGGCGGGGCGCGGGGGCTCGTACGCCCACTTGACGGCGGGCTGGGGGAGCAGCGTGGCCTGCGGGTTGGAGAGCAGGGCCTCCATGGTGAGCATGGCGCGCACCTGCTGCCCCGCGGTGACGACCATCGGGGTGCGGTTCGCGCGGGCGTTGAGGATGGCGCCCATCGCGTTGCCGGTGCCGGGGCCGGTGTGCAGGTTGACGAGGGAGGTGGTTCTGGAGGCGAGGGCGAAACCGTCGGCCATTCCGACGACGACGGCCTCCTGGAGGCCGAGTACGTAGCGGAAGTCCTCGGGGAACTGCTTGAGCATCGGCAGTTCGGTCGAGCCGGGGTTGCCGAAGACCGTGGTGACACCACGTGCTCGTAGAACGTCCAGGACTGATTCGCGAACCGTGCGCATTCGGTGTCCTTCCGCGCAGCCGGGGGCACTGTCGGTGATCAATCCAGCACACTGAGTTGATCTTTACAAAATGGCTCCACGGCATATTCGTCTCTGGTATGCGCGTGCCGCGCACCCGCTTCCGTGCTGGCCACAGGGCCGGAAGCGGTTGACGGCGTGTCCAGGGGGCGGGCCCGATGTCCCCCCGATGGGTGGACGGGCTAGGCGCTCACGGGCTCAAGGGCGAAAGCGCAGGGGGTGGTCCTCCGGGACCTCCACCACGGCGATGCGGACCCCGTCGGGGTCGGCGACCCACGTCTCGATCAGCCCCCAGGGCTCCCGCCGGGGCGGCCGCAGCACCTCTGCGCCCCGTGTCAGCAACTCCTCGTACGCCGCCTGCGCGTCGGCGACTTGGAGCCACAGTCGCAGGCCGGGGGCCGGCGGGCCCTCGGCGCGTCCCGAGACCTCCAGGAAGCCGCCGCCCAGGAAGTAGACCGTGCCGCGGTCCGGCCCGGTGCCGAACTCCCGGTAGACGGCGAGCCCCAGGGTGCCTCCGTAGAAGGCGCGCGAGCGCTCCGGGTCGGTGGGGGTGAGCAGGACGCGGCTTCCGAGTACGTGGACCATGCCGACGAACCTAGACCCGGCGAGGGCGCACGGCCCGCCGGTCAGGCCTGGGGGGCGGCGTCGGCGGCGGCGTCCAGGGCTGCGGTGAGGCGGTGCAGGCGGATCTGGAGGTCCCGGATCTCGGCGAGCTCGAAGCCCGTGGCGGCCGCGATCCTTCGCGGCACCTCCACCGCGCGTGCGCGCAGCGCCGCACCCTCCTCCGTGAGGCCGACGCGCACGGACCGCTCGTCCTCGGTGCTGCGCTCCCGGTGGACCAGCCCGGCCGCCTCAAGGCGCTTGAGCAGCGGCGACAGCGTGCCCGAGTCGAGCCGGAGGTGCCTTCCGATCTCCTTGACGGGCGTCGTGCCGTGCTCCCACAGCACCAGCATCACCAGGTACTGGGGGTAGGTCAGGCCGAGGTCCTTGAGGACGACGCGGTAGAGGCCGTTGAAAGCCCTGCCGGCCGCGTTCAGTGCGAAGCAGATCTGGCCGTCCAGGCGGAGGAAGTCCTCCTCGCGGAGGGTTTGGGTCGGCTGCTCGCTCATGGACGCAAGTGTACCCGGGCGGGCTTGCGAGGCATTTAGTTGTGCACAACTTAATTGTGTGCTCTAATTCTGGGTGTCAGTCGATCACCGGCTGAACGGTCACCACCGCGAGAGGACCCCCCATGGACGCGCTGTACACCGCTGTCGCCACCGCCAACGGCCGCGAAGGCCGCACGGTCAGCTCCGACGGCCAGATCGACCTCGCGCTGGCCATGCCCCCGGCGCTCGGCGGCAGCGGCCAGGGCACCAACCCCGAGCAGCTCTTCGCGGCGGGCTACGCGGCCTGCTTCGCCAGCGCGCTCGGCCTGGTCGGCCGGCAGGCGAAGGTCGACACCGGTGAGGTCTCGGTCACCGCGGAGACCTCGATCGGCAAGGACGACACGGGCTTCGCCCTGGCCGTCACCCTCCGTGTCGAGCTGCCGGAGTCCCTCGCCGGCGAGACGGGCGAGATGCTGGTCAAGCAGGCCCACGAGGTCTGCCCCTACTCCAAGGCCACCCGCGGCAACATCCCCGTCACCCTGGTCGTCGAATAGTCCCCACGGGTTCTCCCCTAAGGAGCCCCGGCCCGTCCCGTCAGGGGCGGGCCGGGGCTTTCCCGGAGGGCCGGCGCTCGCGGCGCCGACACGATCGATCCATGTCGAACTCACCATGGCGGCGGGCGGCGTTCAGCGCCGGACCGCTCTGCATGACGGCCTACGGGCTCATCCGCCTGACCGACGAGGAACACGGACCCGGGCTCGCCTGGTCCTCGGGCCATCTCTTCTTCCTGGCAGCCGTGTTGTGCTTCGTCCCCGTCGTACTGGGGATGCGCCGGACGGCCGCGGCGGGGCGGAGCGCGGGCGGCCGGAGGCTCGCCGGAGCCGGGGCGGTGACCGCGCTGCTCGGCACGGCCGCCGTCGTCGCGCAGGCGGTCATCGACCTCGTCGCCGGGTTCCTCGGCGAGGACCGCGAGGCGATGCGCGAGATCTTCCGGCGCGTCAAGAGCCACGCCGGTGTGGAGCCTGCCGTCTACACCGTCGGTCCCCTCCTCTTCCACTTGGGCCTGCTGCTGCTCCTGACCCAGCTGGCCGCCCTGCGCCGGACGGCCGTTTGGCGGCCCCTCGCGGTCGCCGCGGGCATCGTGGCCACGGGCATCAGCCTGGACCTGCTGCCGCTGGCGGGACTCCTGTTCTTCCTCGCCTTCGCGCCCCTGGGCCGGGAGGTCGAGGACGCGGACCGCCGCCGATTCACCGTCGCGGCCGCACCGGGCCGCTGACCGGCTGCCGGCCCCGCGCCGCGGCCCCCGCAGTGGTGGGAACGCCCTCCGTGAACAGGGTCTCCGGGAGCGGAGCCAGGTCCAGGAGGCCCAGCGCCGTGTTCCTCGCGATCCGGTGCCAGGCCGGAGCCTGGCGGAGCATCGCGTGCCCGCCGGCGGGCATGGCGATGCCCGCCGCCCGGGCACCACGCGCGCGGGCCCGCCGTACGTAGTCCCACGACTCCTGCGCGTCCGTGACCCGGTCCGCCTCGTCGTGCACGAGCACCACCGCCGTGTCCCCGAGGTGCAGGACCGGTTCGCCCGGCGGGCACCACGGCGCGAGCCCCACCACCGCGCGGACCAGCGGATCGGCGGCGGCCCGCAGCGCGGCGCGCCCGCCCATGGAGTGCCCGACCAGCACCACGGGCAGGGGCCCGGCCACGCAGCACAGTTCGCGCAGCGCCTGCCACACGTCGTGGACCGGGTCGGCGCGGTGACCGTTCCAGCCCCGGTGCTCGTAGCGGACCTCCGCCACCACCACGTCCCGCGCCGCCCTCGCCCCCGCGATCGCCCGCGCGAACGGACGCATCCGCAGCCCCGGCAGGTTCGGCCGCGGCGGGGCGCCCAGTCCCTCCGCCCGCCCTCCGTGCAGCAGGAGCACCGCGGCTGCCGGCTCCCGCGGCACCCGGTGCAGCACCAGCGCACCCGTCGGCGCCCTCACGCGCGGCCTCCCCGCGGCGGCGGGGGGAGGAACCCGGCGACGGCGGCCCCGGCGGCCGTCGCCGGGCCGTAGCCGGGGCCGTCCCAGGACGCGGGGGTCACGGCCGCGCCCCCTGCGGGACGTCCTCGGTCAGGAGCAGCTGCCGGACGTCGAGGTAGCGGGAGCGGAACCCGGCTTCCGAGTACGCCAGGTAGAACTCCCACATGCGCCGGAACGTGGTGTCGAAACCGAGCGCCGCCACCGCCCGCGCCCGCTCCGCGAAGCGCTCCCGCCACAGGCACAGCGTCTGCGCGTAATGGTCCCCGTACCCCTGGTCGGAGACGATCCGCAGCCCCGCGCCGCCCGCGTGCGCCTCGATGGCCTCGCGGGAGGGGATCAGGCCGCCGGGGAAGACGTACTTGCTGATCCACGTGTGCGTACGGGCGGTGCGCAGCATCCGCTCGTGACCCATGGTGATGGACTGGAGCGCGATCCGTCCGCCGGGCGCCACCGCGTCGCGCAGGGCGGCGAAGTACGTCGGCCAGAAGTCCCTGCCGACCGCCTCGATCATCTCCACGCTCACCACCGCGTCGTACCGGCCCCCCACATCACGGTAGTCCCGCAGTTGCACGTCCACCCGGTCGGCCAGCCCCGCGGCGGCGATCCGGTGGCGGGCGAGGCGCTGCTGCTCGGCGGAGAGGGTCACCGTCGTCACGCGCGCCCCGCGGGCGGCCGCGCGCAGCGCGAGCTCGCCCCAGCCGGTGCCGATCTCCAGGAGGCTCTTGCCCGGGCCGACGCACGCGAGGTCCAGCAGCCGGTCGATCTTCCGGTGCTGAGCGGCCGGCAGGCTCTCGCGGCGGGCGGGGAACGAGGTGAACACGGCGGAGGAGTACGACAGGGTCTCGTCCAGGAAGAGTGCGAACAGCTCGTTGGACAGGTCGTAGTGGCGGCGGACGTTCTCCCGGGCGCCGGTCCGCGAGTTCAGCTGCGCCTCGGGCCTGCGCTGCACCCACGCCCCGCGCAGCCGTTGCAGCGGGACCGGCATCAGGTCGTCCACGTGCGCCGCGAGGACGGTCAGCAGGCCGGGCAGGTCGTCGCTGTCCCATTCGCCCGCCATGTAGGACTCCCCGAAGCCGATCAGGCCCTGCGCCCCGATCCGGCGGAAGAAGGCGTCCGGGTCGTGGACGGTCAGCGAGGGCCCGGTGCCGAGGGCCGGCTCGGCGCCGAAGCGGCAGCGCAGCGGCAGGGCGGCCACGGCGCGCCGGACCAGCCGGCGGGCGAGCGCCGCGTGCCCGAAGGGGGCGGCCGGCGGCCGCGCCACGTCCGGCCAGGCCTCCGCCTCGGCATCGGGGCCGGTGGCGGGCGCGGAGTCGGGGACGTCGGCGGTGCGGGGCAGCGAAAGGGTCACGAGAGGGTGCCTTCCTGGAGTGCGCGATCGGGGCGGGGCTGTACGGGCAGGCCGCGGAGCAGCAGTCGGACGGCGTGGCGGCGGATCCCGGCCCAGACGGCCGCCGTGGACCACGGCCGCCGGGCGACCGCGCGCAGCAGGGCGAAGGGGGTGGCGGGGCGGTGCCGGCCGTTCAGGGTCGCGGTGAAGGGCCGCTGACCGGCGCGTTCGAGCTGGACGGCGATCCCCAGCCGTTCCCGCGGCTGTGGCAGGCGCATGCGGTAGTGGCCGTCCACGGGGAAGAACGGCGAGACGTACAGCTCCTTCGCCGCCTCGGCCCGGCCGGCGCCGTCGGTCCGCAGCAGGTAGCAGTGGCGCTGCCCGTAGGTGTTGTGGACCTCGGCCACCACGCAGACCAGGGCCCCGGTCCGGTCGTGGCACCAGTACAGCGTCAGCGGGTTGAACACGTACCCCAGGACCCGGGCGTGGGCCAGCATCAGGACCTGCCCGCCGCCGAGGCGCACGTCCCGGGAGGCCAGGTACGCGTCCAGGCCGGCCCGGATGGTCCGCGCGCCGGCGAAGTGGTCCCGGGCGTCGAAGCGGGCCAGCGGGCGCAGCGGCCACGGGAGGCGGGGGAGGGCGTCCAGGTCCACGAGCCACATGTAGGTGAGGTGCCGGAAGGAGTGCCGCACGGGGGCCGTCCGCGCGTGGGAGACGACGCAGTCGTACAGCGCCGGCACGGCGACGGGCGGGAGCGCGGGCGGCGTCGGGGCCAGTGGATCCGCCGGGGCCACCGGTTGCGCCGGGGCCACCGGTTCCGCCGGGAACACGGGACCCGGCGGGGCGATCGGATCCGGCGCAACCCTCGCGACCGCCGGACCCCTCCGGCGCATCCGCCGCGCCACCGTGGGCGCGTCCACCCGGCTCACCACCGCACTCCCAGGGCCGCGGCCGCCCGCACGCCCGAGCGGCAGCCGTCCTCGTGGAACCCCCACCCGTGGTACGCCCCGGCGAAGGCGGTGACCCGCGTGTTGAGGCGGGGCAGCGCCCGCTGCGCTGCCACCGACTCGGGTGTGTAGACGGGGTGCGCGTACTCCATGCGGGCCAGGACGCGCTCGGGGTCGATCCGGCCGCCCGGGTTCAGGGTGACGAGGTACCGCGTCCGGCCCGGCAGCCGCTGGAGCCGTGTCATGTCATAGCTGACCCGGACCCCCTCCGGCCCCGGGTCGCAGTCGTGGAGGTGGTAGTTCCAGGACGCGCGGGCTCTGCGCGAGCGGGGCAGCAGGCCGGTGTCGGTGTGCAGCACCGTCGGGTTCTCCTCGTACCGGAAGGCGCCGAGGATCCGCCGCTCGTCCGGGGTCGGGTCGGCCAGCATGCGCAGTGCCTGGTCGGGGTGCGTGGCGATGACGACCGCGTCGTAGGGCTCCGTCGTGCCGTCCTCGGTGCCCACGAGCACGCCGCTCGGTATCCGGTCCACCCGGTTGACCGGGGTGGCGGTCCGGACGTTGCTGATCTCCTTGGCCGCCTTCTCCACGTAGGCCGCGCTGCCACCGGTGACGGTCTTCCACTGCGGGGAGCCGGTCACGGAGAGCAGCCCGTGGTGGTCGAGGAAGCGGAACAGGTACGCGGCCGGGTACTCCAGCGCCGTATCGGCGGGGCAGGACCACACGGCCGACACCAGCGGCGTGATGAAGTGGCCGACGAAGTACGGGGAGAACCCGCCTTCGGCGAGGAACGCGCGCAGGGTGAGACGCGGGTCGAGGCCGCCCGCGGCCAGCAGGCGGCGGGCGCGGCGGTGGAAGGCCGGTACCTCCGCCAGCAGCCGCAGGTACCGGCCGCGCAGGGCCGCCCGCCCGGTGAACAGGCCCGCGGGTCCGCGGGCCCCCGCGTACTCCAGGCCGCAGCCGTCGCAGCGTACGGACATGCTCATCTCGGAGTCCTGCGTGGCCACTCCGAGTTCGCGGAAGAGCCGGATCAGCAGCGGGTAGGTGTGCTCGTTGTGGACGATGAACCCCGAGTCCACCTGCACGGTTCCGCCGTCCGAGGCGGGCAGTTCGTGGGTGTGGGCGTGGCCCCCCAGCCGGGGGTCCGCCTCGTACAGCGTGACGTCGCACGCCTTTTGCAGCACGTAGGCCGCGGTCAGTCCCGCCACCCCGCCGCCGATCACGGCCACACTCTGGGTACGCACCATCCGTCACTCCCCACCGGTCGCCACGCCGTCGTCGGGTCGCAGACGGCGTCTGCCCCTTGCTTCGCGGCCGGGGTTCCCGCGGATTGGTGGCAGTTGCCGGGAGCGGGAGCGGTCGCGCGGGCAGAGGTAATCGAAACCTGCTGCACATTGATCGGGAATTGGCGACCTGGTTGACCAATCCGTACAGATGTCTGCTCCGAAGACCGGTCAAGAACGCGAACCTGGCACGATCCGGAGCGGTCGGCTCTCGTTGTGAAGGGGCCGGACCTTGCGACGGGAAGGACAGTCATGCGACGGACGGACCCCGGCGGAGCCTCCGCCACCACCGGGCAACCGCTGCCCTTCGGTGTCGCCGACACCGCGGCCCCCCGGCTCGAAGACCTGATGTCCCGGGTGGCCCGTGGTGACAAGGACGCGTTCTCCGCGCTGTACGACGCCCTGTCCGGGACCGTGTTCGGACTGGTCGTCCGCGTCGTACGCGACCGAGCCCAGTCCGAAGAGGTGGCACAAGAGGTGATGATCGACCTGTGGCGCCAGGCCGCACGCTACCGCCCCGACCAGGGCAGCGTGCTCACCTGGGCCGCCACGCTCGCCCACCGAAGGGCCGTCGACCGGGTGCGCTCCGCGCAGGCCGCGATCAACCGCGAACAGGACCAGGCCGCCCGCCAGCAGGCGCGCCCGTTCGACGAAGTGGCGGAACAGGTCGAAACCAGGCTGGAGAGCGAGCAGGTACGGCGCTGCATGCGCGGCCTGACCGAGATCCAGCGCCAAGCCGTCACCCTGGCCTACTACCAGGGCCTGACCTACCGCGAGGTCGCCGAGACCCTGCGCACTCCGCTGCCCACGATCAAGACACGCATGCGCGACGGACTCATCCGGCTGCGCGACTGCATGGGGGTGACCACATGAAGCACGACGGGGAACTGCACACCCTCACCGGCGCGTACGCCCTCCACGCACTCACGCCGTCCGAACACGAGGTGTTCGCCGAGCACCTCGACGACTGCCCCTCCTGCCGGCAGGAGGTGTCCGAGTTCTCCGCCACAGCCGCCCGCCTGGCCAGCGCCGCCACCCTGCCGCCGCCGGCGCGCATGAAGGACGCGGTCCTCCACGGCATCGACTCGGTCCGCCAACTGCCCCCGCTGCTCCCGGCCGCGGGCAGGCCTCCGATGACGTTCACCGCCATCCTGCGCCGCAAGGCCATCACGCTGGCGATCGCCGCGAGCATCGCCGCCGCGGCGGTGCTCGGCGGGGTCACCGTCCGGCAGAACCGGCTCGCCGAGGAGGCCAGGCAGCTGGCACAGGCCTCCGAACGCCGTCTCCAGGACGTCAGCTCGGTCGTGGCCGCCTCCGACGCCCGTACGGTACGGGGCCGCACCACCGCCGGAGCCACCACCTCCGTGGTCAGCTCCAAGTCGCGCAACAGGGCGGTGTTCATCGGCGCCGGGCTCCCCGACCCCGGAGCGGGCCGGACCTACCAGCTCTGGTTCGACGACCACGGCGCCATGCGGCCCGCCGGGCTCCTCACGCAGGACGGGGCCACCCTCATGGAGGGCGGCCTCCAGGGCGCCTCCGGGGTGGGTCTCACCGTCGAACCCGCGGGCGGTTCCGCCCGGCCCACCACCCGCCCGCTGACGCTCCTGGCCCTGCCGAACTGACCCGTCCGACACCCCCCTAGGGGGTGTCCGCGGAAGCGGGCCTCGGGGTGGGCCTCGCGCGGACGTGCATGCGTTCGCCCTGCCGGCCGAAGAGGCTGAGGACCTCGACGGGCCGGCCGTCGGCGCTGCTGAACCAGTGCGGCAGCCGGGTGTCGAACTCGGCCACCTCGCCGGGGCCGAGGACCAGGTCGTGCTCCGGGAGCACCAGGCGCAGCCGGCCCTCCAGTACGTACATCCACTCGTAACCCTCGTGGGTGCGCAGGTCCGGCTCGGAGCCCCGGTCAGTGATGATCATCTTGTACGCCTGGAGGGGTCCCGGAGTGCGGGACAGCGGGACGAACGAGCCACCGTACGGCAGCTCGTGGGAGGTCAGCCGGACCCGCGGATCGCCCACCTCGGGCGCTCCCACCAGGTCGTCCAGGGGCACGCGGTACGCACCCGCCAGCGGCAGCAGCAGTTCCAGGCTGGGGCGGCGCTGGCCGGACTCCAGCCGGGACAGGGTGCTCTTGGAGATGCCGGTCGTCTCGGAGAGCGCGGCCAGCGTGAGGCCGCGCTTGGCGCGCAGCCGCTTGAGCCGGGGGCCGACCTCGTCGAGAACGGACTGGTAGGGCGGAGAGGTGTCGGCTGGTGTGTCCATGAGGACATTCCACCCCGGCCGTCCCGGAAACGGCAACAAGAGTTGTCGGAACGGGCCCACCCGGTGCAGGCTCCGCGGCATGAGCGCACACCGCGATTCCGGCCCCGCACACGGCCAAGGCCAAGGCCAAGGCCACGGCCCCCCACACGCCCACGGCCCCGCACACGCCCACGCCCACGGACAGGGGCACGCCCACCACTCCACCGACGTCGACTGGGAGGTCATGGCGACCCAGCTGGAGCACGGCGCCGAACTGCAGCTCCCCGGCCTGCGCCGGACGGCGGCCCACCTGGGCGAGCTGATCGGCCCGGCGTCCGGGGTCCGCCGCGTGCTCGACGTCGGCAGCGGACCCGGGGTGATGACCTGCGTGCTCGCCGAGGCCTTCACCAGTGCCGAGACCGTCGCCGTCGACGCGGCGCCCGGCCTGCTGGACCGCACCCTGGCCCGCGCCGAACGGCTCGGTGTCGGCGACCGGGTGACCGTACGCCACGCCGAGCTGACCGAAGGTCTGAGCAGCCTTGGTACGGCGGATCTGATCTGGAGCAGCAAGGCCGTCCACCACCTGGGCGACCAGCAGGGCGCGCTGGACGCGCTGGCCGGCGCGCTGCGGCCCGGCGGGGTGCTCGCGGTGGCGGAGGGCGGGCTGCCGATGCGCTTCCTGCCGCGCGACATCGGGATCGGCAGGCCGGGCCTGCAGGCCCGGCTGGACGCCGTCCTGGAGCACTGGTTCTCGATCATGCGGGCCGGGCTCCCCGGCAGCACCCCCGTCACCGAGGACTGGCCCGCGATGCTCGGCCGCGCCGGGCTGACCCGCGCGGCGGGATTCACGTACCTGCTCGACCTGCCCGCCCCGCTGGGCGCAACGGCCCGCGCCTTCCTGCACGCCCAGTTGACCCGGCTGCGGGAGACCGCGGTCGACATGCTCGACGCGGAAGACCTCGACACCCTCGACGTGCTGCTCGATCGGGAGGCCCCGCAGGGCATCGGGCAGCGGCCCGACGCCTTCCTCTTGGCCGCCACCACGGTCTTCACCGGCGTGCGGAGCGCCGGCCCGGTGGCGTGACCCGGGGCACAGGCGCGGGCCGAGTGGGAGCGCGGCGGTGCGGGCACGTTCAGGGGGCGACACAATGGCCACCGTTGTTCTCTTTGATCCAGTACGGAGGAATAGGCCGGATGCTCAACGAAAGAGCGGGGCAGCAGGCGCGCCCGGAGGACCTGGTCGACGTGGCCCGGCTCGTGACCGCGTACTACGCCCTGCACCCCGATCCGGCGGATCCCGGCCAGCGCGTCAGCTTCGGCACCTCGGGACACCGCGGCTCCTCCCTCGCCACGGCCTTCAACGAGGACCACATCGCCGCGACCAGCCAGGCGATCTGCGAGTACCGCGCGCAGCAGGGCATCGACGGCCCCCTGTTCCTCGGCGCGGACACCCACGCCCTGTCCGAACCCGCGCGGGTGACCGCCCTGGAGGTGTTCGCCGCCAACGACGTGACCGTGCTGGTCGACGCCGCCGACGGCTACACCCCCACGCCCGCGGTCTCGCACGCGATCCTCACCCACAACCGCGGCCGCTCCTCGGCGTTGGCCGACGGAGTGGTGGTCACCCCCTCGCACAATCCGCCCGCGGACGGCGGATTCAAGTACAACCCGCCGCACGGCGGGCCCGCGGGATCGGACGCGACCGGCTGGATCCAGGAGCGCGCCAACGAGATCATCACCGGCGGGATGAAGGAGGTCCGGCGGATCCCGTTCGCACGCGCGTCGGCCGCCCCGACCACGGGGACGTACGACTACCTCGGCGCGTACGTACGCGATCTGCCGTCCGTGCTCGACCTGGACGCCGTGCGCGCCGCGGGCGTGCGGATCGGGGCCGACCCGCTCGGCGGGGCCTCCGTGGCGTACTGGGGCCGGATCGCCGAGGAGCACCGGCTCGACCTGACCGTGGTCAACCCGTACACCGACCCCGCCTGGCGGTTCATGACGCTGGACTGGGACGGCAAGATCCGGATGGACTGTTCCTCCCCGTACGCGATGGCCTCGCTGATCGAGGGCCGGGACCGGTTCCAGATCGCCACCGGCAACGACGCGGACGCCGACCGGCACGGCATCGTGACCCCGGACGGCGGGCTGATGAACCCCAACCACTACCTCGCCACTGCGATCGAGTACCTCTACGGCCACCGCGGGCAGTGGCCGTCGGGCGCGGGCGTCGGCAAGACGCTGGTGTCCTCGGGGATGATCGACCGGGTGGCCGCCGACCTGGGCCGCGAACTGGTGGAAGTCCCCGTCGGCTTCAAGTGGTTCGTGGACGGGCTCTCCGCGGGCACCATCGGCTTCGGCGGCGAGGAGTCTGCCGGGGCCTCCTTCCTGCGCCGCGACGGATCGGTGTGGACCACCGACAAGGACGGCATCCTGCTGGCCCTGCTGGCCTCGGAGATCCTGGCCGTGACCGGGCAGACCCCGAGCGAGCGGTACGCCGGTCTCACGGCCCGGTTCGGCGAGCCGGCGTACGCCCGGATCGACGCCCCGGCCACCCGGGAGGAGAAGGCGGTCCTCGGCCGGCTGTCCCCCGAACAGGTCACCGCCGACACCCTGGCGGACGAGCCGGTCACGGCGGTGCTGACGGAGGCTCCCGGAAACGGGGCCGCGATCGGAGGCATCAAGGTCACCACGGAGAACGCCTGGTTCGCGGCGCGCCCGTCGGGCACGGAGGACGTCTACAAGATCTACGCCGAATCCTTCCTCGGCGCCGACCACCTGGCCCGCGTGCAGGAGGAGGCCCGCGCCGTCGTCTCGGCGGCACTGGCCGGCTGATTTCCCCGCCTTCCCCCGCATTCCGCCGCCACGCCGCGCCCGGCCGCCGGAGAACCGCCCACCGCGCCGGGCGGTTCTCAGTAGGCTGACGGGCTCCGGGAGTTCGCACGGAGGGAGCAGTCATGCGAGGCGGTACGGTCGCGGTGGTGGGCGGGAGCGTCGCGGGGTGCGCGCTGGCCTCGGCGGCGGCCCGCGCGGGCGCCGACGAGGTGGTGGTGCTGGAGCGCACCCAGGGACGGCTGGCGGACCGGGGGCTGGGGCTCTGCATCCACGACGGCCGGGCCGCCGAACTCGCCGCGGCCGGGGCCCTGCCCGCCGGCATCGCGGCGCACCCGTTGAGCCGGCGCCGCTGGATCGTCCGGGACGACGTGGCGGCCGGGCCGGCCGGGCGGGTGTTCTGGGAGCAGCCCTTCCCCTTCCACTCGTACCACTGGGGCCTCCTGTGGCGCGGACTGCGCGAGGCGACGCCCGCCTCCGTGGTCTACCGGCAGGGCGCGGCGGTGACCGGCGTGGCCGACACCGGCGCGGGGGCCGAGGTGCGGACGGCCGCCGGGAGGGCCGAGCCGTACGACCTGGTCGTCGGCGCCGACGGGTACCGCTCGGTGGTGCGCGAGGCCGTCTGCCCCGACTCCCGGCCGGTCTACGCCGGGTACGTCTGCTGGCGCGGGAACCTCGACGCCCGGCGGCTGGAGGGGCTCGGCAACGGAGGCGTGCCCACCGACGCGGTGACCACGATCTGCTTCCCCGGCGGGAGCTGCGTGATCTACCCGATCCCCGGGCCGGCCGGCCCACGGGTGAACTGGGTCCTGTACGCCACGCCCCCGAACAGCGGCCGGCTGCCGTTCGGCGATCCGACGAGCTTCCCGCCGGGGCGGGTGACCGAGGAACTCACGGCGCACCTGGGTACGTTGCTGGACCGGGAGTTCCCGCCCCACTGGGCGCGGGTGCTCGCCCTGACGGAGCCGGCGGACACCTACGTCCAGCCCATCTACGACCTGGAGGCGGCGCGCACGACGGCCGGGCGCCTGCTGCTCGCCGGCGACGCGGCGACCGTGGTGCGCCCGCACAACACGAGCGGGGTGGCCAAGGCGCTCCAGGACGCCAGCGCGTTCGAGGAAGCCTGGCGCCGGGCCGGCACCTGGTCCGAGCTGCTGGACGCGTACCACGCGGCGCGCGGCGCGGCGGGGCGGGAGATGGTCGCCCTGGCCCGCCGCCTCGGCCGGGGCCAGGTGGAGCAGACCCCGGCCTGGGCCACGATGGACCACCGCGAGGTGGAGTCGTGGTGGCAGGAACTGCTCGACGGAGCCGCCGACATCGGAGGCCAGGCGATGAGGCCGTGAGGCCGTGAGGCCGCGAGGTGATGAGGCCCGGAGGCCATGAGGCCGTGGACCCGTACGGCCCCGAGGGCTCAGACGATGACCGTGCCCTCCGAGCGGCTGCACCCGTACTTGCCGGTCATGTCGTACTCGTGGCCGATGACGACGGTCGTGCGGCAGGCGGCGCAGTCGGCGGGCGTCAATGGGTTCACCCGCAGGACGTACGTGTTCTCCAGCGCCAGGACGGCGTCCACGGACTCCTTGCCTTGGTCCGCCTGGGGCTCCAGTACCACGCCTTGAACGCCGCGGCCCGGGCCAGGGACAGGTAGCACGTCACCGATCTGCCGCTTCCGGTGGGTTCCGTCGGATCCGGGGCCTCCGTCGCCTCCGTCGTCCTCCGACGCTTCGATGCCCGCCCGCCACCGGGCCGTCGGCCAGCGGGGGCGGGCGACCGGGGGCCGCCCGCACGAGCGGGGCCACCCCGCCCGGTGGCCGTCACCGAGCGGGGTGGCCGCAGTGCGGCCTAGGCTGGAGACGGCGGCCGTCCGCGGTGAGCGGCCCGGGCGGCCGCCCCGGCGGCTGCGGGCACGTACCCCTCCTTGATCCCGCGCCCGCGGCGCCGGCACCACGGAGGGCTCGGCTCCGCCACGGCGGGGCGGCGCGCGGCCGGAACGGCCCTCCGGGTGCGACAGTGGACGCCATGTGCGGTCGATATGCCTCCAGCCGCGCCCCCGAGGACCTGGCCGGCCTGTTCGAGGCCCGCTGGGACCCCCGGGAGACGCTGGCACCGAGCTGGAACGTGGCCCCCACCGACGAGGTGTGGGCGGTCCTCGAACGCCCCGACCGCACGACGGGAGAGGTCGAGCGCCGGCTGCGCACCCTGCGCTGGGGCCTGGTCCCCTCCTGGGCGAAGGACCCGAACGGGGGCGCCCGGATGATCAACGCGCGGGTGGAGACGGTGCACGAGAAGCCGGCCTACCGCCGTGCCTTCGCCCGGCGCCGCTGCCTGCTGCCCGCGGACGGCTTCTACGAGTGGCAGCCGGTGGCCGCCACGGCCACGGCGAAGGCGTACAAGCAGCCGTACTACATCGCTCCGCAGGACGCCGGGGTGATGGCCATGGCCGGACTGTACGAGTTCTGGCGCGACCCGGCCGTGACCGACGAGGACGACCCGGCCGCCTGGCTCGTCACCGCCACGATCATCACGACCGAGGCCTCCGACGCGGCCGGCCGCATCCACCCCCGCATGCCGCTGGCCGTGGCGGCGCGGGACCACGACGCCTGGCTGGACCCGGCCCACGAGGACCTCCACGACCTCCGGGCCCTGCTCCGCACCCCGGCCGGCGGCCACCTCGACGTACGGGCGGTCTCCACGGCGGTCAACAGCGTGCAGCACAACGGCCCCGAGCTGCTCGATCCCCCGGCCGCCCCCTGACCGGGCTTCCGGTCAGGGGGCGGCCCGTACGGGGGCCGGCGCCCGCACGGTCAGGGTGTGCGGGGCGCGGCCCGCACGCGCGGGAAGGCGCAGCGGGCGGCTGCCCGCAGTGAGCGAGCCGAGGACGCGCGGCCCCGCGGCGCCCGTGCACCCCGGGTCGTTGCCCGGGAGGCCGTGGAGGGTGAGGTACCCGAGCACGGCGAAGGCATAGGCCTCCTTCGCCTCGGCGGGCAGCCCGAGCTCGTGCGATCCGCGTACGGCGGCGCCGCCCAGCTCCTCGCGGAGCATCGCCATCAGCACCGGATTGCGCACGCCGCCGCCCGAGACGAACACCTCCGTGGCCGCGAGCGGGCGCAGCGCGTCCGCCACCGTACGGGCGGTCAGCCGGGTGAGGGTGGCGACGAGGTCCTGCGGCCGGAGTTCGCCGAACCCAGCGAGCGGCGCCCTCAGGTAGCCCGCGTGGAACAGCTCCTTGCCCGTCGTCCGGGGAGGCGCCATCCGGTAGTACGGCTCCCCGGCCAGCAGCTCGGCCAGCAGCCCCTCGTGCACGCGCCCGGCGGCGGCGATCGCGCCGTCCGCGTCGTACGCCAGCTTCCCGGCACTCAGTTCACGGACCGCGGCGTCGATCAGGGCGTTGCCCGGACCGGTGTCGAACGCCAGAGGACCGCCGCCCGCCGGCAGCACCGTGACGTTGGCGATCCCCCCGATGTTCAGGGCGGCGGGCACGCCGGGGCGCCCGCGCAGGAGCATCAGGTCGATCAGACTCACCAGCGGTGCGCCCTGCCCGCCGGCCGCGACGTCACGCGTCCGGAAGCCGGAGACGACCGGGCAGCCGCTGCGCTCGGCGATCCAGGCGGGCTCGCCGAGCTGGAGCGTGCCGTGCACCCGGCCCTCCTCGGCCCAGTGGTACACCGTCTGCCCGTGCGAGGCGACCAGCTCGGCGCGACCCGCGCACAGTTCCCGGTCGGCTCGTGACGCGAGCGCCGCGAAGGACTGCCCGATCCGGGTGTCGAGCCGGCAGACCTCGGCCAGGGTGGTCGTCGCGGGCGGCAGGGCGCCGGCCAGGGCCTCGCGCACGTCGGCCGGGTAGGGCTCGCTGACCATGCCCAGCGGCACGAGGCGCAGCGTGCCGTCCTCGGCGCAGAGTTCGAGGTCGGCGGCCGCGGCGTCGACGGCGTCGTACGAGGTCCCCGACATCAGTCCGATCACCCTCATCCCAGCGGCTCCCGGTGGCCGCGGCCGCGCAGGCTCAGCAGGGCGGAGCAGCTGAGCGCGCAGGCTCCGGCGGCGTAGTACGCGGGCACGGCGGTGTCTCCCGTCCGGGCGATGAGAGCGGTGATGACGAGCCCGGCGCAGCCGGAGAACACCGCGTTGGCGAGGGCGTAGGCCAGTCCGAGCCCGGTGCAGCGCACCCTGCGCGGGAACATCTCGGCGAGCATGGCCGGCCCGGGTCCGGCCATCAGGCCGACCAGGGCGCCCGCGAGCAGGACGGCCCCGCCCCTGGACCAGGGCGAGGCGGAGGGGGACTGGAGCACATGGAGGAGGGGGAGGGCGAGCACCACGACGCCGAGGGCCCCGCTCAGCATCACGGGGCGCCGGCCGATCCGGTCGCTGAGCGCTCCGGCGGGCAGGATCGAGGCCGCGAATCCCGCGTTGGCGAGGGCGGTGGCGAGCAGGGCCTCGCGCAGGGAAGCGCCCAGAGTCGCCTGGAGGTACGAGGGCAGGACCACGAGGAAGGTGTACCCGGCCGCCGACCAGCCCGTGATCCGCCCGATGCCGAGGACGACGGCCCGCGCGAGCTCCCGGGGGCCGACGGGAACGACGTCCGCCGGGGCCGCCGGGGCCGCCGGCGGGGGTGGCTCGTCGAGCGCGGTCCGCAGCCACAGGGCCGCCACGCCCAGCGGAAGGGCCAGCAGGAACGGGATCCGCCACCCCCAGGAGTGCAGGGCCTCGGCGGGCAGCGCGCTCGCCAGGGCCGCCGTCGTACCGGCTCCGGCGAGCAGGCCGAGCGCGACGGTGAAGGACTGCCAGGCGCCGTAGAGGCCGCGGCGGCCGACGGGCGCGTACTCCGTCATGAGGGAGACGGCTCCGCCGAACTCGCCGCCCGCGGACAGTCCTTGCAGTGCTCGCGCCAGTGTGAGCAGCCAGGGCGCCGCGGCGCCGATGGCGGCCCGGGTCGGCAGGAGGCCGATCGTGACGGTGGCGAGAGTCATGAGGCCGACGACCGCGATGAGGGTGGGCCGCCGCCCCAGCCGGTCGCCGAGCCGCCCGAACACCACGGCGCCCACCGGCCGGAAGAAGAACGCCAGGGCGAAGGAGGCGTAGGCGGCCACCAGCGCCTCGGCGCCGCTGCTCCCCTCGTACCGGAAGAAGTTCGCGGCGATGACGGTGGCCAGGCTCCCGTACACGCCGAACTCGTACCACTCGATGAGATTGCCCACCGACCCGGCGAGCAGCGCCCGCCGGGACGTGCTCGGGCGGCGGACGTCCACGGAGCGCAGTGCGAGAGGTCTCACCCGTCAGAGGTCCTTCCTCGGCGAGCACGAAAGGTAGCATTTCGACTACGGAAAGTCGCGGCCCGTGGCGCCCTGATGACGTGTTCCGGTACCGCGGGGGCGGGACGGGGCGGGGTGACGGGGTTCCGCTCCGCTGCGCGTGGTGGTGCCGAGCCACTCGGCACCGATGAGGAGTTCGGCCGAGCGGAGCGCGGTGTGGGCGTTGCGCGTTCCCATCAGGACGCACAGGGTGTAGGTGGCGTCGTCGAGCTCGTCGCGTACGGCCCTGTCGTCGGGCGCGGCCAAGGCGCGGCGGCGCAGGGCGCGGTGCCGCTTCAGCAGGTCGCCGATGGTCTGCGGGTCGGGGAGCAGCCACGTGTACGGCCGCGTGACGGGCTCGGTGGCGGACCGGGCCTCGTCCATCGCGTCCGCCAGGGCCCGGCCGAGCGGGGCGGGAGGCTTGCCGCCGTCTCCCAGTACGAGCACGGCCCCGGCCGTCTCGCGCAGCCCGGCGCCGGCGGCCCGGGCCGTGTCCGCCAGGATCCGCCGCGCGGCGTCGGCTCCGCACGGCACCACCGCCATCAGGACCGTGACGGCCCGTTCCGCGGTGGCGTGCCGGGGTGGTGTCTCGCTCATCCGCCTGGTTCCTCATTCCTCCGGCTGTCGGTTCGGGGTACGGCGCGGCCTGGTGCGACGGAAGGCTCGGATCGGCCGGAAAGGGGGTCACGGGCCGGGTGGTCGGCCGCGGGGGCCCGCCCCGGAGCCCTGCCGGGGTGCGCCGTAGGCTGGCGGCAGGCAGTGCCTGCCGATTCCTCCCGGAAGGACGTGCGTGATGAGTGCGAAGGCCCGCAAGCTGTTCGAGGCGCTCGATCTCAACCATGACGGCACCCTGACCCGCCTGGAAGTGATCACCGCTCTGCGGACGATGGGCCCGACCCTGGCCGCCCGCGGCGACCTGCCGTTCTGGGGCCTGGGCGATGTCGACGCCTCGTCCGCGCTGTTCGACGCCGCCGACAAGAACGGCGACAACGTTCTGACGTTCGAGGAGTTCGCCCGGGAGGTCGACCGCCGCTTCGGCTGGTAGCCCCGCTCCCCGCCCGGTTGGTGGCGGCTACGCTGTCCGG
This sequence comes from Streptomyces sp. NPDC051582, assembly GCF_040681715.1. Classification (NCBI taxonomy): domain Bacteria; kingdom Bacillati; phylum Actinomycetota; class Actinomycetes; order Kitasatosporales; family Streptomycetaceae; genus Streptomyces; species Streptomyces sp. NPDC051582. Next base: position 18,395 of record NZ_JBFAZJ010000047.1, on the reverse strand, counting down.
CCGTCGGCGTCCCGGTCCGGGCCGGGGGCTTCGGCGGCGGTTTCGGCAGCGGTTTCGGCGGCGGCGAGCGTCGCGGCCCGGCGGTTGAGTACGACGGTGGCGGCGGCGGCGCTGAGTGTGAAGGCCAGTGCCACGGTGGCAGGCCGGTCCAGGCGGTGCCGGCTCGCATGGTCGAGCGAGAAGCGGCCGGGTCCGGAGAGGCCGAGGCAGGCCGCCACGAAGCCCAGGAAGGCCGGGTACTCGAAGCCGCCGCCCTGGGCGAAGAACCCCGCGGGCGCGTGCACGGCGGCCGCCCCCGCCATGGCCCCGGCCGCCGCGGCGCCGGCCGCCGGAGTCGCCAGTCCCAGCGCGAGCAGCACCCCGCCGCCCGCTTCGCCGAGCCCGGCCGCGATCGCGCTCTCCCGGCCCGGGGTGAAGCCCATGTGCTCCATGCCGCGGGCCGTGCCGTCGATGCCGGCCCCGCCGAACCAGCCGAAGAGCTTCTGCGATCCGTGCGCGAGCAGCACGCCGCCGGCGCCCAGGCGCAGGGCGAGCAGACCGAGATCCTTGCGATGCGTGAGCGGCATGAGGCCAGACCCTTCCGAGCGGGCGTTGCGTATCGGCTGCCCCCAGCTTCACGTGATCGCACGAGGTGCGCATGTGGTGCGCCGGGTGACGGATCGTGATCCACGGGCGGGACGGGCCCGGGGCGGGCTCGTGGTTCCCCCGCCCGCGTAGGCCAACAGGTCGAACCGTGCCGGCCGGTGCCGGGTCAGCCGTCGTCCATCGCGGCGTCGCAGGAGGGGCACACCAGGCCCGCCTCCTGCGGCGGGTACCACGGCGAGCCCGGCTCCCCGGAGGGGGACCGCCCGGCCGCGCGCATCGCGAAGGTGTCCCTGCCGCACAGCGTGCGCGGGCCCGGCTCGGTGGACGTCCCCGGGGCCGCGGGTGCGGCGTGAACCCGGCGCACCGCCCCTTCGCCCGCCGGCGTGTCGAGCTCGCGCACCACGATGATCCCGCTCATACCTCGACGGTAGGCGACCGTCCGCGAACCCGCTTGTCCGGGGCCAACCGAGCGTAAGGCATACAAAATGCTATGCAGTTCATTGCATTCAAGGCATTTGCGCCATATGTTCCCCACGGATTCGAGCCTGGTTCCCCGGACAGCCGGAACGGCTGTGCCCACTCCGACCGGAGGGTCTGTATGCCTTGCCGTAAGTCACTCACGATGCTGACCGCAGCCGCCCTGCTCTCCTTCGGGGCACCGGCCACCCTCGCCCACGCGGCCGACACCACCTGCTTCGGGAAGCCCGCGACCATCACCGGGTCCGGCACCATCACCGGGACGGAGGGCAACGACGTCATCATCGGGTCGGAGGCGGCGGACACCATCGACGGTCTCGGCGGCAACGACCTGATCTGCGGCCTCGGCGGCAACGACACGATCGCCGGCGGCCTGGGCGACGACCAGCTGGACGGCGGTGACGGCGCCGACCTCATGCGCGGCGACCTGCTCTCCACCCGGGCTTCCGTGGACGGCGGCGGCAACGACGTGCTCTTCGGCGGGCCGGGTGACGACCGCATGGGCGGCGACAGCATGGCCTTCGGCTCCACCGCGTCGGGCGGCGGCGACGACGTCCTGTTCGGCGAGGCGGGGAACGATGCCATGATCGGAGACAGCCGGGGCGGCATCAACGCGACCGGCGGTGGCAGGGACTTCATCGACGGCGGCCCCGGGGACGACAGCATCACCGGCGACTCCTCCGCCGAGGGCACCGCCACCGGCCACGGTGCGGACGTACTGCTGGGCGGGCCCGGCGTCGACGCGATCATCGGCGACAGCAACTCGGGCCACGCCGCGCACGGGAAGGGCGACAGCGGCCTGACCGGCAAGCCCGCGCGGCCGGCCGGCCAGAGCCGCCCGACCCCGGCGGCGAAGCCCGCGAAGCCCGCGGCGCCGGCGCAGAGCGCGCCGATCGCACCGGACGCGGTGGCGGGCGGCAACGACGTCCTGGACGGGGGCGAGGACGCGAAGGACACCTGCGACGGGACGGACGGCGCCGACGTGGCGGTCCGCTGCGAGACCATGACGAACGTCCCGTAGCCCCCGATCCGCGGCGGACGGCGCCGGGGCCGCCGCGGTCAGTGGATTGCGTACCGCGCGGCGATGCCGTCGATGACGATCCGCAGACCCTCCTCGAAGTGCTCTTCGTACTCCTCGAAGAGGTACTTGCCGGCGGCCGCGGCGAGCGGGTAGTCGGCCAGGCGCTCGCCGCGCTCCACCACGTCGTAGCCCTCCCGGCGCTCGCCCGGGACGGGGTGGACGCCCTGTTCCTCGATCACGAACCCGAGCGTGTACGCGAAGGCGGTCGCCATGGCCCGTACGGCCTGGGGCAGTTCGAACCCCTGCGCCAGCAGCGCCCGCAGATGGGCCTCGGACCGCTGCGCGTGCTCGGTCCCGTTGAAGCGCGAGCCGGTGAACACGCGGGCGCCGTCGCGGTAGGAGAGCAGGGCCCGGCGCAGGCCGCGGTTGGCGGCCAGCACCTGTTCGCGCCAGGGCGTGGAGGGGTCGTCCGGACCGGACGCTTCCGGATTCGCGACCATGCGGCGGAACATCTCCGTGGCCATCTCGTCGATCAGTTCCTGCTTGTTCTTGAAGTGCCAGTACAGCGCCGGGGCCTTCACGTCCAGTTCCTGCGCGATGGCGCGGAGGGTGAGCTTGTCGAGCCCGCCCTCGTTCAGCAGCCGCAGCGCGGTCTCGGCGACGGTCAGGCGCGTCAGGGGCGGGACGCGCGGCGGAGTCTGCTGCGGCTTGGCGTTCATCGGCTGCTCTGTCTCCCGGGGCGGTTCACTCTTCCGTGGCGTTGACAGCTTAACGGCGTTAAGGGCATTCTTGCGTGACGAGGTTCCTTAACGCTGTTAAGGAGCGGTGACGGAAGTGGCCGAGCGGGGAGACCGATGAACCAGTGGCGGTACGAAGAAGAGCCGAGCGATGTCCTGATCGTGGGCGCCGGCCCCACCGGCCTCGTCCTGGCCTGTGACCTTGCCCGGCGCGGTGTGCGCGCGCTGGTGGTAGAGCGCTCGCCGGAGCTGTTTACCGGTTCGCGCGGCAAGGGCGTCCAGCCGCGGACCCTGGAGGTCTTCGACGACCTCGGGGTGGTGGAGGAGGTCCTGAGACGGGGTGGTCCGGCGCCGATCGGCATGACGTGGCGGGGCGGCTCCCGTGCGGGGGAGTACCGCATGTTCGAGGACGTCGAGCCGACCGAGGACGCGCCCTACACCGGGCCCTGGCTGCTGCCCCAGTGGCGCACCCAGCGGATCCTGCTCGACCGCCTCCGCGAACTGGGCGGTGACGTGGTGTTCGGGGTCGAGCTGACCGGCCTCACCCAGAATGCGGAGTGCGTCACGGCCACCCTCATACCCGCGGGAGGCGGGAGCCCGGCGGCCGTCCGCGCGCAATACGCCGTCGCCGCAGACGGTGGCCGGTCCACGGTCCGCCGGCTCCTGGGCGTCAAGATGACCGGCGAGCGCGTCGACCCCGCCCCGATGCTCGTGGCCGACGTGGTCATACCGACGCTCGACCGGGACAACTGGCACATCTTCCCGCCCGCCGCCGCAGGCAGGGGCTTCGCCGCCCTGTGTCCCCTGCCGCACACGCGGGAGTTCCAGTTCGTCGCACAACCGGCGTCGGTCGACGGTGAGATCACGGCCGAGGACGTGCGCGCGCTGGTCGCCGAGTTCACGCACATACCGGCCGCGGAGGTCGCCGAGGTCCTGTGGGCATCGGACTTCACCGTGAACGCGGCGCTCGCCGACCGGTTCCGTGACGGCAGGGTCTTCCTCGCGGGCGACGCCGCCCACATCCACTCGCCGGCCGGAGGACAGGGGCTCAACACCAGCGTCCAGGACGCCTACAACCTGGGCTGGAAGCTGGCCGCGGTGCTGCGCGACACAGCCCCCGAGGCGCTGCTGGACACGTACGAGGAGGAGCGGCTGCCCAACGCCGCCGCCATGCTGGGGCTCTCCACCCGCATCCACCGGGGTGAGCAGGAGCGCGGCGCGGCCACGCGCCAGCTCGGCCTCGACCAGCGGGGCTCCTCGCTCACCCGCGAGATGCGCACGGGCCTGGCGGAGGGCGCCCTCACCGCCGGAGACCGTGCGCCCGACGGGAACCGTGACGGACTGAGGCTCTTCGACCTCTACCGCGGCCCCCACTTCACCCTGCTCGCGGTCGACACCCCGCTGCCGGAGCGGCTGCCGCCGATCCCGGGGCTGCGTACCGCGCGGACGGGTGCGTACGAGGCCTACGGGCGCGGGTTGTTCCTCGTCCGCCCGGACGGGTACATCGCCTGGGCCGGTCCGGGCGGGGACGCGCTGGAAGCCTCGGCCGATGATCTGCGGGCCTGGGCGTCGCGGTCCGTACTGCCTGCCCAGCGCCACCCGTGACCCCGCGACGGGACGGCCGGGCCGTCCCGCCGCCGTGACGCCGGCGCCCGGCTACGGGCGAACGTAGGGGCGGGTCATGATCTCCATGTTGTGGCCGTCCGGGTCGGCGAAGTACGCACCGCGACCACCGAACAGGCGATTGATCCTTCCGGGTTCGGTGTGGTGGGGGTCGGCGTAGTAGGAGACCCCCACCGCCTCCAGGCGGGCGATCATGCCGTCGAACCGCTCCTCGGGCACCAGGAACGCATAGTGCTGCGACTGGATCGGATCGTCGGTCATCGCGTGGTAGTCGAGTGTCACGCCATTGCCGAGGTCGACGGGCAGGAACGGCCCGAAGGGAGCGCCGACCTCCAGCCCCAGGATCAGGGCGAGGAACTCGGCCGACAGCTGCCGGTCCCTGGCATGGACCACGGTGTGGTTCAACTGAACGGTGTTCGCGTACTGCTGGGTGTTCGACATCTGTGGTGTCCCTCCGGTTTCGGTTCCCCTGGAAGGGCGCCGCACGCGGGCGGCGCCGGGCGCAAGAAACGCGGAGAGGCGGCGGGCTCCTGGCCCGCCTCGGGCTCACGCCGAGGCCGGGAACCCTGCTCGTGCATGGCTCAAGGCCGACCCGGCAGTCACATGGAAGACCCTAATGATCATGACGGGCCGGCGCAACGCTGATCCGACCGGTCACCGGCGCGTTCTGACCGCAGCCCGCACCCACGCGCGCTCCTGCAAGCGAAGACGGGGCGCCGCCCCCAGCCCCGGCGGAGCCCACGCCACCAGCGCCGCCGCGGCCGCCGACGCGCCCGTGATGGCGGCCAACGCGTAGGACCAACTCGCCGACGTCCCACTGGGCAGCACCATGAACAGCAGCACGAGCATCGCCAGCCGTGCCCGCGTACCCTCCAGCAGCCGCCACGCGACAGCCGCCAGCGGCACCATCCCCCACAGCACGTACCAGGGCTGGACGACCGGCGCGGTCACCACCAGCCCCAGCAGCGCCATACCGGTGGCGTACTCGGGGCCCGTACGCGGCGCGCGCCACGCACAGAAGCCCACCAGGCAGACGCCCAGCACCATCCCGACCGACCGGGCCGCGGCAATCGCACCGGCCGCCGTGCCCAATTCCAACCCCTCGGACAGCAGCCCGAGGATCCGGCCCACGTCCGTACTCGGCGAGAGCACCGTGTACACCTGCGCCGGGCCCCGAAGCGTCGACAGCCACCCCCAGCCCTGACCGCACACCGCCACACCGAGCACGAGCGCCGCGCCGCCCGCCAGCGTGATCCCGGCCGCCCGCAGCCATGCCGCACGCCGGTCCGGCCGCCCGCCCACGGACCAGGCGCCGGCGCACAGCAGAGCCACCGCGGCCGGAACCTTGACCAGCGTCGCCGCGACGAGCACGACGGTGCCCAGCACCCAGTGCCCCCGGCGGAACGCCACCAGACCGGCCACCATCAGGCCGATCATCAGCGCCTCGTTGTGGGCCCCGCCCACCAGGTGCACCAGGGCGAGCGGGTTGAGCACGGCCGCCCACAGCGCCCCGGCCTCCGCGTCACCGGAGGCGGAGCCGCGCGTGGAGCCCCACTCACAGGCGAGTCGTCCCACACCCCAGACGATCAGCGCCAGCCCGCACAGGGCCAGCAGCCGCATGCCCAGCACCGCGACCACCGTGTGGTGCTCGCCCGTGACGGCGACCACGGCCCGCGTCGCCGCGACGGCCACCGGCCCGTACGGCGCCGGCGCGTCCTGCCACAGCTCCGGGACGTTGTCCGCGACGGGACCGCTGAGCACCGACGGTCCCCACCGGTACACGTCCCAGCCCCGGACCGCCAGCGCACCCTGCGCGACATAGCTGTACGCGTCATTGCTGAAGATCAACGGGGCCGGTACGAGCGGCAGGACCCAGGACCAGAGCACGGAGCGCAGCCGTCGGCGGCCGACCGGCTCTCCGGCCCGCAGCAGCCCGCCCAGCCGCCACCAGGCGACGACGAGCAGCACCAGCCCGGCGTACGCCGCGGCCGCCCCCAGCACCGTGTGCGCCGGGCTCCGCTGCGCCCACACCCCGTCCGGAACGCCGAAGGGCAGGGCCCCGGCCGACCAGCTCCCGGCGGCCAGCAGCACCGACCCGAGCGTTCCGAACAGCCGGCAACCCCGGACCGTGACCCCGACCTCAGACATGGCGGCAGCCTAGGGCGGACAAGGCTGATGATCGGCCCGCGTGACGCGTCGGAAGGGTGAACTTCCGAAGTCCTTCCTATGCCGAGGGGCCCAGCCGCACGGGCAGGGACCGGTGGCCGTTGCTGATGAGGGAGGTGACCGGCAGCAACTCGTCCGCGGGCAGCGCCAGCTCGATCGCCGGGAAGCGGTCGAAGAGCCCTCCGAGTGCGGACGCCACCTCCAGCCGGGCCAGCGGGGCGCCGAGGCAGAAGTGGACCCCGTGTCCGAAGGCGAGGTGGTCCTTCGTGACCCGCGTGACGTCGAAGGCGTCGGCGTCCGGTCCGTGCCAGTCGGGGTGCCGGTTGGCGGCCGCGTACGAGGCGAGGATCGCCTCCCCCTTGGCTATGGTCCGTCCGTCGGGCAGCGGGATGTCGGCCAGCGCGAAACGCATCGGCAGATGCTTGACCGCCGACTCGTGCCGCAGGGTCTCCTCGACGACGTCACCCCAGCTGCCGCGCCCGGCGCGTACGTGCTCCAGCTGGTCGGGGTGCGTGAGCAGCGCCGTGACCGCCTGGTCGATCACGTTGACGGTCGTCTCGTACCCGGCGCTGATCATCAGGAACAGCGTGTCGGCCAGCTCGGAGTCGCTGAGCGCGGAGCCGTCGCCCTCGTCATCGCGGGCGGCGATGAGGAGCGAGGTCATGTCGTCGCCGGGCAGGGCGCGCTTGGCGGCGACGAGCCGGCCGAGCATCTCGTAGGCCCGGACGCCGTTCGCGGCGGCCTCTTCGGGGGTGAGGGTCGTGTCGAAGACCCCGTCCACCACGGCGCGGAAGTCGCCGCGCTGCTCCTCGGGGAGGCCCAGCACGTGCCCGATGACGGCGATCGGCAGCGGGTAGGCGAGCCGCTCCCGCAGGTCGGCCACCTCGCCCGGCGGGAGGGCGGCGAGCTCGTCGAGGAGGCCGGTGACGATGCCCTCGACCGTTTCGCGGAGCAGCGCCACGCGGCGGGCGCTGAACGCGGGGGCCACCATCCGCCGCAGCCGCCGGTGGTCGGCTCCGTACGCCGTGAACATGTTGGTCACGGCCACCCAGAGGGCGAGCGGCCAGGTCTGGACGACCTGTTCGAACTCGGGCCAGTGCGCGCGGGCGTCCTTGGACACCTCCGGGCTGGTGAGCAGCTCCTTCAGGAGGGCGGGGTCGGTGACGGCCCACGCGTGCACACCGAGTATGTCGACGCGGGCCGCGGGCCCTTGGGCGCGCAGCAGCCGGTGCTCCGCGTGCCGGTCGGCGCCGGCGGGATCGAGGACCAGCGGGGCGGCGGGTGCTTGGTTCACGCGGGACTCCAGTGAGTGGGGGTCTAAGAGGTGGTCGTGGCGGTTCGGTCGGTTCTCCATCTCCCGCACAACGTGCGTGGTGGGCGCGGTGTTCCACACTCCGTCAGCGTGTTACCCGCCGGTTCGGTCGGGGCTGCGCACCGGAATGGCGCGCAGCCCGCGCGGTCGGCCGAAGGCCTCGCAGGGTCAGGCGATCTGCCATCGCTGGTAGGCCGAACCGGAATCCGGCTGCTGCGTGGCCGCGGCGCCGTCCGCCCCGGAAGCCGTGGTCAGAAGGAGCCCGCTCCTCTTGTTGGCCACCGAGTGCCCGCCCCCGCCGAGCGCGGTGATCAGCCACCGCTGGCTGTCACCGCCGGTACAGGTGGCCTGGACGACGGCGGCGCCGGGCGCGGTCGAGCCGCCCGAGACGTCCGCGCACAGCTTCGAGGAGCCGTTGACCATGGTGGAGGAGCCGTCGGCTTCGAGCGTCAGCTGCCACTGCTGGTTGGGTCCGCCGTGCGGTGTCCAGGTGATCAGCTGGGTTCCGGAGGCGCTCGAACTCCCCGGGTCGTCGAGGGCCTTGCCGGCCGCGCTGAGGGTGCGGGCGGCGCCGGGCCGGCCGCCGTACACCTCGAACTCGTACAGCGAATACCCGTACGTGGTGCCGCGCTTGGTCCCGTACACCCGGATGTGACGACCCGATCCGGACAGTCCGGTGATCTCCTGGACCCCGCCGGCGCCGGTCGTCGTGGAGTACACCGTCCGCCAGGTCGAGGCGTCGTCGGAGAGCTGGATCTGGAAGGCCTTGCCGTAGGCGGCCTCCCAGCGCAGCACCACACGGTTCACGGCCTGGCTGGACCCCAGGTCGACCTGGAGCCACTGCGGGTCCGCGTACGGGCTGGACCAGCGGGTGCCCGGGTCGCCGTCCGTGGCCAGGGAGGCCGGGAAGTCGACCGTCTCCGTGCCGGAAGCGGTGGTCGGCCGGTTGCGGGCGAGGTTGCCGGGCTGGGCGAGGCCCGGCCAGGCGGGGTTGTGCCCGATCGCTGCGGCGATCGGGGTGAAGTCGGCGTACGCGGCCACCGGCTTCGGGGAGCCCCAGGTCTGCTGGGCCAGGGCGCGCAGCGGGTACATGATGCCCGCGGCGATCTGCCCCTCCGTCTCGGCGCCGGGGTTGTCGCACCACACGTGGAGCAGCGAACCGGGGTTCTTCGAGGGGTCGGTGAGGGTGGCCCCGCCCTCGAAGCGGTCGGGGGTCCACGTCTCGTACATCCACTTCGTGTCGGGTTTGGCGCCCCCGAGCACGTAATAGGTCGGCGTCCAGGACTCGTTGGCGACGGTGTGGCCGGCCGCGGCCAGCTGCTGCGGGGTGAGCCCGTAGCCGTACCAGTATTCGACCAGGATCCCGGCGTGCGGGGTGAGCGTCCCGTCGCCGGCCTTGATGCCGTCGTTCCACATCCGCGTGGTCTTGCCGGCCGCCCGGACCAGGTCGTCGGCCCAGTTCACGAACCCGTAGTAGGTGTCCTTGGCGGTGGCGCCCGCCCCGTAGTGGGCGCGGGCGTAGCTCAGCAGCTGCGGGTACTTGGCGTAGTCGGTGACGTATTCGTCCGCGCCGATGTGCCAGTACGGGGCCGGGAACAGCGGCAGGTACTCGTTCACCAGGTCCTTGATCAGGCTGTACGAGGCCGGCAGCGAGAGGTCGATGAAATCGGGACTGGCCGTGCCGGAGCTGTTCTTGAGCTTGAGCTCGGGGTGGGCGGCCAGGACGGCGTTCATGTGCCCCGGGGTGTCGATCTCGGGAACGATCGTGACGTGGTACTTGTGCCCGAGCGCGACGAGGTCGGCGATGTCCTGCTTGGAATAGTGCTCGGCGGAGACGATCTCCGGGTGGGTGGAGCTCTCCAACCGGAAGCCGAAGGTGTCCGACAGGTGGAAGTGGAAGTAGTTGAGCTTGAGGTAGGCCAGCTCCTTGACGTGCTGCTTGACCCATTCGACGGTGAAGAACTTGCGGCCCTGGTCGATCATGAGCCCGCGCTCCGCCTTGGCGGGCCAGTCGACGGCCGTGCCGGCGGGCACCGAGGACGACTGGTGCAGGAGCTGGAGCACCGTGCGGGTGCCGTAGAACGCGCCGGTGCCGGTCGAGGCCCGGACGGCCACGGACGGCCCGACCGTCAGCCGGTACCCCTCCGCGGGCAGCCCGGTCTCACCCAGGCTCAGCCCGATGTCGCCGGGGGAGGCGCTCCCCGTGACGACGGCGACGGGACGCCCGGCCAGCGCGCCCAGGTCCTCGGCGAAGGTGGCGGCCTCGTCCGAGAGCTGGGCGGCGTGGGCGGGATCGACCACGATCCGGCTGGAGCCCGTGAAGGTGTAGGCACCGGCGGCGGCCGTCCACTCCCGCAGCGCCGGAACGGTCCGCGGCGGCCCGGCGGCCGCCTGGGCGGGTCCGGCGGCCGCGGGTCCGGCGACGGCGGGTCCGGCGGCGGCCACAGCGGGCAAGGAGAGCGCGGCCACCGCGCAGACGGCGGCGATCAGCAATCTGAGCAGACGCATGGCAAATCCCCAAGTCGTGTGAGGTAAGGGGGAGTTCAGAGGTCGGCCACAGTGCAGGCAAAGTGCAGCGCAGTGCCGGATGCATGTCAATACCTGCTTGAAACCCCGCCCCATCGAGCAGGATCGCGCACCCACTCGTCACACGCGCCGCGTGTTACCGTCACGCCATGTCCAAGGCTGAAATAGACGCGCTGACCGACGAGTTCTTCGGCGCGTTCGACAACCGGGGCGGCAAGACCGCCGACGTGGCCCGGATCCGGCGGCTCGTCCTGCCCGGCGCGGTGATCGTCAAGACCGGCCCGGAGCTCACGGTCTACACCGTGGAGGAGTTCATCGAGCCCCGCCGGAAGCTGCTGAACGACGGCCGGCTGGTCGGGTTCTGCGAGTGGGAGACCTCCGAACGCACCGACATCGCCGGCGACATCGCGTGCCGGTTCGGCGCGTACGCCAAGTCCGGGGTCCTGGACGGCGAGCCCTTCGAGGGCAGCGGTACCAAGACCATCCAGTTCGTCCGCACCCCGGACGGCTGGCGGATCGCGGCCTTCTCCTGGTACGACCAGCCCTGAACCCCGGCGCCGAGCAGCCGGGCAGCCGGGCTACGCCGATCGCACGCCGGGCCCCTCGCCGCGCTGCCGGCGCCACCGCACGGCCGAGACCACGAGCACCAGCAGCACGGCCGCCCCGTACGCGGTGGCGCTCACCGCCCCCCGCGAGCCGAACGCCTGGCCCGTGACGTAGACGGCGGGACCCGCCACCGCGATGCCCAGCCACTCCCAGCGCCCGTCCAGCGCCACGAGCCCCACGAGCAGCAGGGCGTACCACGAATAGCCGGGCGTGAGCAGCGCGAACGCCCACCCCGTCACCAACAGCGCCCCGCTCCACGGCCGCCGGGGATCCCCGCGCCACAGGACGTACCCGCACACGCCGGCCATCGCGGTCACCAGCACCGGCACCGCCCAGTCGGCCGGCAGCACCAGCCTCAGCAGCGCGTACCGGGAACCGGCCGAGGGATCCTCGTACCCCTCCTCCTCCACGTAGCCGCCGAGGTAGCCGAGGACGGAACCGTGCGAGAGCAGCACGTAGGGCAGGTACGCGAGCGCCGTGAACGCGGCGGCCGGCAGCAGTACGGCGACCGCGTCACGCACCCGGCGCACGCCCGACAGGGCGCCCGGCAGGACGATCGCCGGCATCAGCTTCGTGGCCACGGCGGCGCCCAGGACCAGCCCGCCCCCCGCCCGTCGCCCCGGGCCCGGCGCGGCCACCAGCCCGAGACCGGCCACGGCCAGCAGCACGCCCAACACGTCGACGTGCGCGTTGTTCACGGCTTCGATCGGTACGGCGGGGCACCACGCCCAGTACGCGGCCCCGCGCGGGTCCGTGCCCCGGCGGCGCAGGATCAGCAGCAGCACGCCCGTCACCCCGAGCGACAGCACCCCGGCGCCGATCTGGAGCGGCTTGTGCCGGGCGCCTTCGGGGGAGAGCCGGTCGACGAACAGGAAGTACGCCTCGGCGACCGGCGGGTAGATGGTGTGCACGGAGGGCCGGTTGATCCGCGTGCAGTGCGGGTCCTGCCCGGTGTACGGGATCCGGGCCCGGTCCGGGCCGGTGCATGCGGCGGCCCCCGTGGGGAAGAGCCACGGATCGCGGAGCCGCACCAGCGCCGGGTCCTCGGGGGCGTGGTCGTACGGGGAGACACCGGCCGCCTGCACCCGCCCGTCCCAGGCGTAGCGGTACGAATCGGTGCTGGTCCGGGGCTCCGCCACCAGCCCCGTCGCCGCCACCGCGAAGGTCCCCGCCAGCACGAGCGGCACCACCAGGCGGGCCGGGACCCGGCGCAGCGCGAGCAGCGCGACCGCGAACAGCGCCCAGCAGGCCGCGTACCGCCAGGACAGTCCGGCGGGGTCGGTGAAATGGCCGTCGTAGCGGACGGTCCACACCAGGGCGGCGACGAGGACGCACAGGGCGAGGACGGGCAGGGCGCAAAGGCGCAGGGCGGTACGCAGGTTCACGTTCGCAGCGTTCCAGGGATCGGGGCGGATCGGGGTCCCGCGCCGCCCATGTCCGCGTTTCGTAAGGTGTCCGAACCGCCTCCGAGCGGCTTCCCGGGGGTGTCATGGGTCCATGCGCTTCCCCATCCGCCTCCCCGCCGACCCGCCCGTCACCTTCAAGGCGCGGCTCCACGACGCCCGTACCGCGACCGCCGTCGGCCGCTGGCTCGGACTCGCCTTCGCCGTCTGCTTCGCGACCGGTGTGCTCAGCCACTACTTCCAGCATCCGCCCGGCTGGCTCGCCGACCGGCTGCCGAGCCGCCCCTACTGGGGCTACCGGTTCACCCAGGGACTCCACGTGATCTCCGGGATCGCGGCGGTCCCGCTGCTGTTCGCGAAGCTGTGGGCGGTCTACCCCCGGCTGTTCGAATGGCCGCCGCTGCGCTCGGTGCGGCACGCGCTCGAACGGGCCTCCGTGGCCGTCCTGGTGGCGGCCGGGGTGTTCGAGCTGTTCACCGGGCTGCTCAACACCTTCCAGTGGTACCCCTGGCCGTTCTCCTTCGTCCCCGTGCACTTCGCGCTGTCCTGGCTGCTGCTGGGCGCGCTGATGGTGCACATCGCCGTGAAGTGGCCGCAGATCCACGACCATTGGACCCATCGCTCTCCGGGCACCCTCGCCCTGCCCGAGGCCGACGGCCCGGACCGGCGCACGCTGCTCGCGGGGGTCGCCGCGGCGGTGGGGGCGGTGACGCTGACGACCGCCGGGCAGTCCGTGACCGCGCTCGGCCGGCTCGACCTGTTCGCCCCGCGCGATCCCGGCGTCGGACCGCAGGGGCTCCCGGTGAACCGTACGGCGAGGGCGGCCGGGGTCACCGCGGACTCCGTGCGCGACTGGCGGCTGATCGTCGCCGGCCCGCGCCCCTACACCCTCACCCTCGACGAACTGCGCGCGCTGCCGCAGTACGAGGTGACGCTGCCCATCGCCTGCGTCGAAGGCTGGAGCAAGAACGCCCGGTGGACCGGGGTCCGCGTGCGCGACCTGCTGGAACGCGCGGGAGGCGGCCCGGGAGCCGGGGCCCGCGTGGAATCCCTGGAGCCGGTCGGCGCCTACCGGGTGATGGAGATGGGCCGCGCGTACGCCCAGGACCCGCTCACCCTGCTCGCGCTGCGCCTGGGCGGCGAGGAACTCAGCCCGGACCACGGCTACCCGGCCCGGATCATCGCCCCCAACCGGCCCGGCGTGCTCCAGACCAAGTGGGTCCGCCGACTGGAGGTGGCGTGATGGCGTACCGGTACGCGGTGGCGGGTCTCGGCCTGGTCCTGATGGGCCTGGGCGGCGCCCTGCTGGTCCAGGAGCCCTCGCCCTGGCGGATCGCGCTGTGGCTCGCGGGCGCGGTCGTGGTGCACGACGGGCTGATCGCGCCGCTCGTGATCGCGGTCGCCGCGCTCACCGGCGCCTTCGGCCTGCGCCTGCGCGGGGTCCCGCGCGCCGCCCTGATCGTCGCGGGCTCCCTGACGGCGATCGCCCTCCCGCCGCTGCTGCGCCCCGGCGGGGCGGCCAACCCGACGGTGGTTCCGCTGGACTACCTGCGGAACTGGCTGCTGACGATGGCGGCCGTCGCCCTGGCCGCGGGGCTGTACGTCGCCGCCCGCGCGGCGCTGCGCGGGGCGCGCCGGCGGACGTGAGCGTCGGGACGTACGGAGGCGGCTGACGCGAACCGCGCGTCAGCCGCCCCCACCTGTCCCGGCGAGCGCTCAGCGGCGCAGCTGTACGAAGGCGCGGCCCGCCGCGTGCCAGGTCGCCGCTCGGGTCCAGCCCGCGCCGGCCGCCTGAGTACGGAGCGCACGGGTGCCGAGCCGGGCCCACGGGAAGGCCGCCCCACGGCCGCCGTCCCCGTCCTCGACGTGCACCTCGACGCGCTCGTCGACGTCCACCGGGGCCGCCTCGACCAGCAGGGTGCCGCCCGGGGCCGCGAGCGCGGCGGCCCGGCGCAGCAGCGCACCGGGGTCGCCGCCGATGCCGATGTTCCCGTCGATCAGCAGGACCGTGCCCCAGCGGCCCTCGCTGGGCAGCGGTTCGAACACGGACCGGCACAGGGCGCTGCCGCCGGTGCGCACCGTACGGGCCACCGCCTCGGGGGTCACGTCCACGCCCAGTGCGGGCTGCCCGAGGCGGGCGAGGGCGGCGACGAGGCGGCCCGGTCCACAGCCTATGTCCAGCACCGGGCCCTCGCAGCGGGCCAGCACGGTGGCATCGGCCGCGTCGGCTTCGGCGCACCAGCGCTCCACCTCCAGCGGCAGGAGCCAGCCGTCGGTGCGGCGCAGGTAGAGGGGCCCCCGCCCGGTGCGCAGGGCGTCGGAGTACGGGTCGGCCCGCCAGGCCAGGGCGGCGGGCTCCGCGAGCGGCACGGTCGTCTGCCCGGTCATCCGCGCGGTCGTCTGCGCGCTCACCGCAGCGCCGCGCAGAGCTCGGCGTACAGCGCGGCGAAGCGGGTTCCGGGCGCCGACGCGGCGACCTGCGCCGCGTCGTCCGGGGTGTCCACGTCGCGCAGCGCCGGGAGGTCCCTAACGGTCCGCCCCGATGCGCTCAGCCGCCGCCGCTGCACCGCTCCGGTGTGCGGGACGGACATGGGCACGCCCAGCAGCAGCGCGGGGTCCGGCTCGGCGAGGCCCAGGGCCCAGAAGCCGCCGTCGAGGGCCGGGCCGAACCAGGAGTCCGTCCCGGCGAAGTCGAGGCCCCGGGCGAGGAGCTCCGGGGTGACCTGCGGGGTGTCCATGCCGATCAGCAGCGCGGGCCCCCCGTCACGGGCGAAGGCCGCGGCCAGCCGGACGTCGAGCCCGCCCGCGCACTGCGGGACCACCTCGATGCCCTCGGGCAGCCAGTTCCCCGGCGCCCCCCGAAGGTGGAGGACGCGCCGCCGGGCCGGTGTGGCGAGGACGGCGTCCAGGGTGTCCTGAAGGGCGGCACGGGCCAGGGCGGCGGCCTCCTGCGGGGTGAAGTGCGGGGTCAGCCGCGTCTTGACCCGGCCCGGCACCGGCGCCTTGGCGATCACGATGAGCGTGCCCGCGTCACCGCCGTCGAGGGTGGGGCCGCTCCCGTACCCGCTCATGCGCAGACCCCGCCGGCCGGGACGGACCGGGGGCCGGGCGTCTCGGCCAGCACCCGTCGCATGTCCCGCACGGCGTGCCAGGTGCCCCGCCACGTGCCGGTGACCTTCGATTTCCCGGCGCGCGGCAGGTACGGGACGTCCGTCTCCGCCACCCGCCAGCCCGCGTCGGCGGCCCGGACGACCATCTGGAGCGGGTAGCCGCTGCGCCGGTCGGTCAGGTCCAGGCCCAGCAGGGCCTCGCGGCGCGCGACCCGCATCGGTCCGAGGTCGTGCAGGCGCAGCCCGGTACGCCGGTGCAGCATCCGCGCCAGCGCGAGGTTCCCGGCGCGTGCGTGGGCGGGCCAGGCCCCGCGCCCCTGCGGGCGGCGCCGGCCGAGCAGCAGGTCGGCCTCGCCGGCCTCGACCCGCGCCGCCATGGCGGCCAGCAGCCCGGGGTCCATCGAGGCGTCGCAGTCGCAGAAGCAGACGAGGTCGGCGCGCGCGGCGAGCAGCCCGGCATGGCAGGCGGCGCCGAAACCGCGTACGGATTCGCGCACCACGGTCGCGCCCAGGCGGCGGGCGATGTCGGCGGAGCCGTCGGTGGAGCCGTTGTCCACGACGATGGCCCGCCACCCGGCCGGCACCCGGGCCAGCACCCAGGGCAGCGCCTGCGCCTCGTTGAGACACGGCAGTACGAGGTCCGCCCGGGGCGGCGCACAAGCAGAATCAGTCACGTGCTCACCGTAGGAAGCGGGCGCGGAGGAAAGGGGCTTTCAGTCCTTACGAAACGCGGACGTCGTGCCTGATCGGGGGAGGGCGACGCACGAACGGGCCCGGGCGGATGTCAGGCTGTGGTCATGGCAGTCAGCAATGCGCAGAGTACGGACGGGGCGGGGACGCCCGGTCCCGTCGGCGGCGGCAGCATCCTGGTCGTGGACGACGACCCGACCGTTTCGGAGGTCGTGGCCGGATACCTCGACCGCGCCGGTTTCACCGTCCGCCTCGCCGCCGACGGCCCGGCCGCCCTGCGCGCCGCCGAGGAGCGGCGCCCGGACCTGGTGGTCCTGGACCTCATGCTGCCCGGCATGGACGGGCTGGAGGTCTGCCGGCGGCTGCGGGCGCGCGAGCGAGCCGCCGGACAGCACGGCGGCCAGGGCGCCGTCCCGCCCGTCCCGGTCATCATGCTCACCGCGCGCGGTGACGAGGACGACCGGATCCTGGGCCTGGAAGTCGGCGCGGACGACTACGTGACCAAGCCCTTCAGCCCGCGGGAGCTCGTCCTGCGCGTGCAGTCGGTCCTGCGCCGGGCCGTGCCCGCCGCACCGGTGGCCGGCCCCCGGCTCACCGCGGCGGGCCTGAGCCTGGACCCGGCGGCGCGCCGCGTGAGCAAGGACGGCAAGGAGCTCGCCCTCACCCTGCGGGAGTTCGACCTCCTCGCCTTCTTCCTGCGGCACCCCGGGCAGGTCTGCGACCGGGAGCGGCTCATGCGCGAGGTATGGGGCTGGGACTTCGGCGACCTGTCGACCGTCACCGTCCACGTCCGCAGGCTCCGCGGCAAGATCGAGGACGACGCGGCGAACCCCCGGCTGATCCAGACCGTCTGGGGCGCCGGCTACCGCTTCGACACCCAGCCCACCGCCGCGGCGCCCGCCGCGGACCCGAGAAGGGCGGACGGCCATGAACATGCGTGACCAGGACCTGCTGCTGATCGCCCTGTACGCGCTGCTCGGCGCGGGCGGCGCCGGAGCGCTCGGCGCCGTCGCCCTGCGGATACTGCGCCGGCGCAGCGTCGCCGTCTCCCTCGCCGTCGTGACCGCCGTCGCCGTGCTCGCGATGCTCGCCGGCACGCTGACCGTGGCCTGGGCGATGTTCCTCTCCTCCCACGACCTCACCGCGGTGACGGTGGTCCTCGCGGTGGCCGCCGCCGTCTCGCTGGGCACCGCCCTGCTGCTGGGGCGCCAGTTGGTCCAGCGCTGCCGTGAACTCGTCGACGCCGCGCGGGTCTTCGGCGAGGACGGCACCTTCACCACGCCGCCCGTACCCGCCCCCGCCGAACTGACCGCGCTCAGCCGCGAACTGGCCCTGACCAGCGAACGCCTGACCGCGTCCCGGGAGCGCGAGCGGGCTCTGGAGACCTCGCGGCGGGAACTCGTCGCCTGGATCTCGCACGATCTGCGGACGCCGCTCGCCGGGCTGCGCGCCATGTCCGAGGCGCTGGAGGACGGCATGGCCGCCGACCCGGCCCGCTACCACCGGCAGATGCGCACCGAGGTCGACCGACTCAACTCCATGGTCGGCGACCTCTTCGAGCTCTCCCGCATCCACGCGGGCGCCCTCAGCCTCAGCCCCACCCGGCTGAACCTCTACGACCTGGTCGGCGACGCCCTGGCCGGCACCGACGCCCTCGCCCGCGAACACGGCGTACGGCTGGTCGGTGACGGGACCGCGTCGCTCCCGGTGGAGGTGGACGGCAAGGAGATGACCCGCGTCCTGTCGAACCTGCTGGTCAACGCCATCCGCCACACTCCGGCCGACGGCACGGTCGCGATCGCCGCCGAAGCCCGGGAGGGCTCGGTGGTGCTGTCCGTCACCGACGCCTGCGGTGGCATCCCCGAAGAGGACCTCTCGCGCGTGTTCGACACCGGCTGGCGCGGGACCCAGGCCCGTACGCCTCCGGGAGGCGCGGGCCTGGGCCTGGCGATCGTCCGGGGCATCGTCGAGGCGCACGACGGGCACGCCCACGTCCGCAACGTCACCGGCGGCTGCCGCTTCGAACTGACCCTCCCGGCGCCGGCCTAAAGGGTGTTGCAGAAGGCTGAGTTCCGGGCATTTTCCGTGTATGGGTGGGGTGTTGCGGGTTGAGCCGGTGTGGGTGGAGACGTTCACGGG
>NZ_JBFAZJ010000046.1:0-42239 GCF_040681715.1 Streptomyces sp. NPDC051582 | reverse complement strand
GACGACAAGGCCCAGGCCCTCGCCCTCATCCGCGCCGAGATGGTCGAAAAGCTCAACACCTACAAGACCGCCTAACCCCCCACGACAGGGCCGGGGCCCCACCCAGGGCCCCGGGCCGCCCGGGCACCATGGGCGGTCATGCGGGCCCGCCGCAAATCCAGGCCAACACGAGACAGGTGGATCATGAGTCGCGTTCAGGGCGAATACACAGTGGCTTTCCCTCACGGCCGTGCCTTCCGGCAACTGATCCTCGAAGCGCAACGGATCCGTCCCGACGTGGGCTGGGCTGAGCACCGGGGTCTGCTGCGCACAACCTTTCGTGTTAACGCGAGTGAGGCTGTACACCAAGCGATGCAGGAAGAGTTCGCCGACTACCTAGCTGCCTCATGACACGGCTGAACGCGCAGTGTCCCCGGATGCCCATATAGACCTCCTGCGAGCCAGCAGAGGACCCCGGACCAGGGCCGGGCGGCCCTACCCCTCCAGGGGCCGCACGCGCCCGCCACGGCCCGGCCCCGGCGACCCCCTCTCCCAGAGGCCGGGGCCGGGCCACCCGCAAGACGGGCACTCTTCCGTCCGTGTTGCGTATTCACGTTTCACTGTGTATTCTTGTTGTATCAGCCAGTCGCCGCAACTACTTCTGGGAGAGCCCATGCTCGCGCTGTTTCGCCGTTCGCCGAAGGTCGCTACGCCCGTCACCCGGGAGTCGGCGCCCTGCCCTGGGACCGACGAGACGGAGGGCTTCTTCCCCGAGACAGGGCTCCGGCTGCCCTACGGTGAGGAGGGTTCCCTGAATGGCCTGGCTTGGGTGTGGGCCATGGAGGAGGAAGAGGACATCAAAGAGCGCAAAGCGATCTTCGAGGAGCGCGCCGCTCAGCGCCCCGAGTCCGGGCTGATCGTGTCCAACATCAAGAACGCGATGACTCACCCGCACCTGATTCTTCCCGGCGACTTCGAGACCAAGGGGGACCAGCGCGGAGGCACATGCGTCGTATGCGGAGAGCACGGTGAGCTTTCCGTCCTTAGGGACCTCCCCCGCAGTGACTGGCACGGTTGCGCGGACGGTCGGGAGTTCTAGAACGCTTTGACTCCAACGGCGCCGCCCGCCGTGGCGGCGCACCAACCTTCCTCCCTTTATCCCTCGCCCGTGTGCGCACGGCGCGCACTACAACACTTCCGGAAGGCCCCTGATGACCGACAGCAAGATCACGGAGCTGCTTGCCCGCGCAGCGAGCGGCGATGCCCAGGCCGCCGCCGCGTTCACGCGTGGGCGGGCGCTGCGACTCCACGCGGCGGAACTGGTCAGCGCCAGCGGTCGGACCGCCGCGCTGCGGATGCTTCGGGAAGCCTCGTAGCCGCACGCCGCGCCCGCTCCCGCTCCCGGCGCGCCCCTCCACCCGCCTCCCCTGCTCGCGCCCCGCTCAGCGTTTCGCTGGGCGGGGCCGCTTGCGTTCCGCAGCCCTCGGCGACCTGCTCAGCTCCCCGGCCCTCTCGGTCCCGTCTCGGCTCTGCCTCGTGCTCACGGTCCCTGGGTCTTCCCGCTTTCGTTCTCCCTGCCTCTCTGCGTGCTTCTTGGTCTGTCTGTGTCTCGTCTGTTGTCGTCTGGTTCCTCTGTTCCTCTGTCTCTGCGGTTCTCGTGCTCTTCGGTCTCTTCGTCTGGCTTGCTGCTGTCGGTCCGCCTGCCCTCGCGTTCGCTGCTCTTCTCTCCCTCGCTCCTCCCGTCCTGTTCCGCTCCTCGTCCGTCTCGCTCCTTCCTCACTCCCCGCCGGCCTCCTCCTTCCTGTCGTTCGCCTGTGGCTCTTCGCTGATGTCCTCAGTGCCCTTGGGGGTCTCGTAGAGAAGTAGTCGGCGCGCCACAAGCCCCTTGACCGTTCCCCTGAACTGCAGGTTTCCGTGTCGGAGGCGCAGCGTGGGGGCAAGTTGTGGGGCAAGTTGAAAGGCAAGCTGTAGAGCAAGTTGTAGGGCATGTTGTGAGGCAAGTTGTAGGGCAAGTTGGCCTTTGGCGGTGGTCTGCGGGGCCGAGTCCTGGCTTTCGCGTGGGGGTGATTTCTCTCCCCTCCCCGGATGTCGGAGGGAGGAGAAATCTCCCCCACGGCAGTTGGTTTCTCAGGGAGGAGAAATCTCCCCCCTTCCAGCGGGGAGAGATTTCTCAGTGACCAGGGGGGAGATTTCTCAGTGGCCGTGGAGGGGGAGATTTCTCCCCCTCTCGGGTTGGGGGAGAGAAATCACAGTCCGAGGGAGCGGCCCCGGGAGGGCCGGCGCCTGCGCAGGTTGGGCGGGCAGTTCGGCGCCGGCGGTTCTGGCCGGCTGGGACGTAGTGGGGTCATGCTCCCTGCGGCGACACGGTGGTCGCGACCGGCCCGTTGTCGGCGATGCGCCCATCGAGGCAGAGCTCGCGGTAGCCGGACGTGTAGGTGAAGCCGTGGCCGTCGCAAGTGGTGCAGTCCGGGGCGTGGGCGGTGGGGGCGCCGAAGCACTGGATTGGCTCTTGGTGGACGGCGGTGCCGTGGTGCTCCCAGGTGAGCACGGTGAGGACTTCGCCGGTGCCGTCGCAGCGCCCTGCGCAGTCGTGGGGATGCGGGTGGTCGTCTTCGTCCTGGTCGTCGAAGTCGCGGAAAGCGTCCAGGAGGTAAGCGCGGGCGCGTAGGTCGCTCACGGCGGCCCGGCGGTCGAAGGCGCGCAGGGCGTGGCCGGCGGCGGCCGCGGCCGCCGCTGCGGCGTTGTCGGCCGGCGCCGCGGTGGCGGCCCAGTCGAGGAGGAGCCCGCGGGTCATGAGGTGTTGCCGTTGTTCGCTGGCCACGTCGACGGCCGGGAAGAGGGGTGTGAGCCCGAGGTTGGCCCAGGCGTACGTGTCGAGCATCTGGCGGACCAGCCGGGGGCCGGATCGGCGGAACGGGCGCTGGTGCGGCAGAGAGTCGTCAGTGGCGTGTGGTGCTCGGCATGCGGGGCCATGGGCGTGGTGGTGGAGTCGGGCGTATTGGGCCCGCAGGTGGTTGAGGCCGTCGTGGGGGTGGTGGTCGAGGGCCAGGCCGTCGACCTTGCGGAGGAGGGCGCCGTGGTCGCGGGCGGCTTCGTAGAGGTCGGGGTCTTGGGTGCGCAGGGCGAGGACGTCGACGAGCGCGCCGGCGTGCAGGAGATGGAAGCGGCGCAGGGCGGGGACGGCGTTGCTGTCGGGGTCGTGTTCCAGAGTGTCGGTGAGGCGGTAGTGCGCCCAGCGCGCTTCGAGGATGAGCCGGGTGATGGACGGGCGTTCGTTGCGGTACGCCGTTACGGCGTGTTCGGGGTGCTGGCCGACAAGCACGGAGGTTCCCTTCAGGGCGACTGGTGTGCGGGGCCTGGTCGGCCCGCGCTTCATCGGGGCGTTGTAGGCGAGGTCACGATGGCGTCGGCCAGGTGGTGAAGGCGGACGTCCTGCGGAGCTGCGGCCTTGAAGACGCGGTGCGCGGCTCCGGCGGGGGCGTGGGGTAGTGCGAAGACGCGGCCGCGGTCGAGGACGGCGAGGAGGTGTGCGGCGTGGTGTTCGCAACCGTCGGCGCCGGCGTTGTCCTGGTCGAGCACGGTGACGACGATGGGGCCGGCGCAGGAGGTGGGATCCGTCGGGAGTGCGGCGGGGCAGTGAGTCATCGGTCCTATCCGGGTGGGCTGTGTGAAGCGGCTGGACGGGGCGCGTGGCCGCGCGAGGGTGGGGTGTCGGAGCGTGAGCCGCGGTTAGCGTCGTTCCTCGTCAAGGAGATATGCGTGGCCCCAGGGGTTCGGTTCCGGGACGGGGCGTCCGTGTGCAATGTCGCGGAGGCGCTCGCGGCGGCGTTCTTGTACGTAGCCGCGGCAGTGCAGGGGGTCGTGCTGGGAGGTGGGCCAGGCGGAGGCTGTGGCACACCAGGGGCAGTGCGGTCGCCGAGTGAGTCGCCGGCAGAAGGCGAGAGCGACCAGGGTGACGGCGGCTCCGAGGACGGTTCCGAGAACGAAGGGGTGCATCTGCTCTCTCCCACTGGATGATGCGGGGCCACCGGGTGGTGGCCCCGCATCGGAGGTAGTCGGGCGGGTGTGCTGGGGGTGGGTAACTGGTCGCGCGGCAGCGGATCGCCGGGGAAGAGGGCCAGTCGTGACTCACCCGGGCTGCGGGGCATGGGTCTTCGTTCCGTTTCCATCACCACCAGTGCCGGAACAGGTAGTCAGCGCGCGGGAGTTCGCGGCGACGGATGAGATCGGCGAGGATCAGCTCCAGCGACGGGGAGAAAGCGCGATCGGCGAAAAATCGGGACTCGAACACGGCGTTCTCAAGGTCTTGCGTTGCTGGCGGGTTCGCCTCGACAGTGGCTGGTGTGTTCTCGTCTGCGACGCGGATGCTCAGCCAGTAGTCCAGCTCAGTCATGCCGGTCTTGACGATGCTCTCGCCGGTGCGGGAGTCCCGGCCCAGATACATCTCGGCGTCGTCGAGGGCTCCCAGTGCCTCCAGGTAGTTCTCGTCGGAGGTGAGTTCGTACAGCTTCACGCTGTCATTGCCGATGTGCTCGTCGTCCCGCTGACATCCGCGCAGCGAGCTGTACGGCTTGCCGTAGACGCGCTCGGCGATGGCTTCGATCGGGATGTGGCCGTTCTCGGCGGTCACCCAATCAGCGTGCGGCTCCAGGACGTAGATGCTGTAAGACGTGTACTCGGGTGCATCGGGCATGGTCGGGTCTCCGGGGTGGTGGTGGGTCAGACCTGGTCGTGGAGATCGGTGTCGTTGTAGGTGGTCTGGGAGACCGTGATCCAGCCGGTTCGGTCGTCGTCGCGGAGCTGGAGCTCCCACTTGCCCGCTTGCCAGTGCTGACCGGTCTGCTTCCGGCCGACGTACTGGCGCTGACACTGCTTGCTGGGCTGTGTGCTGCCTCCCGTGGTCGCGCCCGAAGAGCCGGGGTTGGTGGTGCCGGAGGTGCCTCCGCTGGTGAGTGACTTGCCGGGAGGAGTGCCGCCCGACGTACCGCCGGAGTTGCCGGTGTTGTTGTTCTTGCCAGTGCTGCCCGACGAGCTGGACTTTCCGCCGCTGGACTTTCCGCCGCTGGAGCCGCTGCTGCGGCCCTCGAAGGAGGCGGTGGTGAATGAGCTGGTGCGGATGGTCGGGCAGTTCTCGCGGTAGACGTCCTGATACTCGGGGATCCAGCGACCGGCGTGGCCTCGCTTGTCGATGACCTCGCCGTGCGTGACGGGCTTGTTGGCGCAGCCGGTGAGGGCGAGGAGCGTGGCGGCCGTTATGGCGGTGCCGAGCATCAGAGTGCGGGGCGTGGTCACGGTGGACTCCCGAAAGGTGTGTGGGTGCGCTCAACTGCTACAGGTGTCGTAGGTGAGCTGCGTGTGACACGGATGCGGAACTTTCTCCGTCAAGAATCACAGTACACACTGAATTACCAACACGCAACGTCTAGTTGAGCGCGCGACCCATGGGGCTTTCGTCAGGCGTTGGGGGGCCGGGACGGGGCAAGAGGCACCGCTACGCGGACCCGGTCACCGAATGTTCTGGATGATCCAAGCAACGAGGCAGACGGCTGCGATGATCGCCCACATGCGCAGGGCGGCCGGATCCTTTGCGATCGGCCGGGCGTTGGATTCGAAGACCTCGACGGTCGGGATCATGCCGGCGTGAACGGTATCCCGGTGCTCATCCCGCTTGGCGGAGGCCTGGTCCTTGGGCAGCCATCCTGTCGTGACCTCGCACGGGCCGCACCCGTACCGCCATGCCACCGCGGGCTCCCCCTCCACTGGTCCTCTGAAGTGTGCTTCGACCGTACCGGGCGGCCGTGCGCAGCGGGACGAGAACAAGTCGGTAGGGCGCGGTAGATGGACGCGATAGACGCATCTACCGCTGGGATAGATGCGCAGGTCAGGCAGTCGTAGATGCGGCTAGTAGGGGGTGGGTTCGCCCTCTGCCCGGTAGGGGAGTGGCGGCCGGCGGAAGGCCTGTTGTGAGCGCCGAGTCGCCCCCTCCGGGCGGTGGCCGGCAGGGGGCGGTGGCGGGTGGTTCAGTCGGCTCCCGCAGGGGGCTGGATGAGGGTGATCTCGGACGGTGGGGCGGGGGGCTCGGACGGGGGTGGGGTGGGGGCGTTCACGGTGAGGTCCGGGACCAGTTGAGGGGGTACGCGTACGGCCCTGCCGAGGGACTGCTCGAGGTCCTCGATGTGGACCCCGAAGTAGTTCCGGCCCCGGATGCCCATCTGCTTGCGCACGGGGATGCCGAGGGCCTTGCACTTCTGCCTCAGCATGGGTTCGGTCCAGTCGGTCAGCATCTCCTTCGCATGGAGGATCTTGAGGAGGGTGTCGGTGTGGACGCCCTTTCGGTCGCCCTTGGGATCCGTTCGGACAGCGAAGGCGACGTTGTGCTCGACGAACAACCCGAACGCCGCGTCCGCTTCGGCCGGGCTGACCGTGAGCGGCTCCGCTTTGAGGTGCTCCTCCCCCGCCATTTCATGATCGTTTTCAATGTCGGTGCCACGCTGCTCCTTCTCGGCGGCGGCGGGAGCGTGGGCGGCTTCCAGGTCCTTCACGGTTCGGCCGGCCGACAGGCCGGTGCGGACGGCGACGGTCGTGACGAGGAAGAAGCCCGCGCCGCCGTAGGCGTACCAGAGCCCGGGATGTTTCTCCGCGAAGTAGAGGGCGACGTAGCCCGCGATGCCGAGAGCGAGCAGGCGGACGCCGAACCCACCGCTCTCCTCATCGCCTCCGCGCAGCCAGGCGCCCACGTAGCGCAGCACGACCATGGTTGCGCTAGCCACGACGGGCACCTCGCGGACGAACGGGATCTCCTCCAGCGTGGGCTGCCGTCGCTCCCGCTTGGTGGTCTTCGTAGTACCTGGTCGGCCGGGCGGAGTCTCGTCGGGCTTCCCAGTCATGCGCCCACCAGGGACAGCGCGGCAGTGGCGACCGCGATGACCGCCCGCCAAACAGAGCCCTGCGCCGCGGCCATGGCGGCCGCGGTGAGCATCCCCCACAGGGCGCCCGTGAACGGTACGAGGGGGGCGAACGCGGACATCACAAGCAGGATGATCACTACGCCGGTCATGCCGATGCTGCCAAGGTCAGGGTTCGCGGCCACTTGTCGCGGGATGTCCTGGACGGCGGTGCCGAGATCGTGTGGCCAGGAGCCGGCGCGCAGGAAGGCGAGCTCGGCGAAGAAGCCGACGGCCTGGGCGGGGCCAAGGGCCAGCTTCTTCCTGCCCTTTCCCTTGATGCCGTAGATGAGTGTGACGATCAAGATGACGCTGATGGTGGTGGCGGACATCGGGCCGAGGGCGCTTGATCCGGCCCCGGCGGCGAGCAGGCTAGTCACGGGTATCCCTTAGAAGGTGGGGGCGGAGAACCACAGAACGGCGATCCCGGCGGAGGCGACCGGGATGTGAGTGAGGAAGCGGACGACGACGCAGAACGAGGGCAACCGGTGCAGCCACTTCTCCACGAAGGCGGTGACGGCGCCGCCGACGACTGCCGCGAGAAGGAGCACGCCGCCCCCGACGAGGAACGGGGTGGACGGCTCGGTGCTGCCGGCGGCAGCGTCGTGCATGACAGCGAGGGTCCACTGGGGCAGGCCGGTGTTCCACTGGGCGGTGAACATGCCCCAGCCCCAGGCGCCGGCGGTTGCGGCTGATCCGTTGTGGAGGATGAACCGCTGCAGCGGCGTGAGCAACGCCCACCAGGCGGTGAGGGAGCCGCGGTTGCGGCTCCGGCCGGCGCCCTCCCCTGCGGGTGCGGAGGAGTCCTGGCCCGTGCCGTAGTAGTGGTTGTGCACCTCGTAGGTGCCCGGGTCTGGTACCTGCGGATCGTCGGTCTTCTGGACGCGGTACCAGTCGGGCTGGTCGCCCTCCGGCTGCGGGAGCTCGTCGTCGCCGACCGCGGCGGCAGGGCCGTCGGCCTGGTCGTCGTCCTCGTGCCGTCGCCAGGGGACGCGGGGCGGCCACACGCTCTTCGCCGTCTCCCCCGCGCTTCGCTTCTTGGGTGGCTGCGCCGGGTCTGCCGCGTCGTCCTGCTCCTCGGGGAGCGCCGGTTCGTCCGTCCGGGCCTGCTGCTCAGGGGGGTCGGTGAGGTCGATGGCCTGTCCGGGCGCGGGCAGTCGGCCGGCGCCGGGCTCCGTCGGGTTTCGCCGGTTGGCGCCGATGGGCTGCTGGTCCGGGGCGGGGTGGGCGGCGGGCTCGGGCTCTTCGTCGACGGGCTGCTCGGCATGACCGAGCGGCCGGACACCGATGCGGGACAGGACGCGGCGCAGCTGCGTCTCGTCAGCTCCCATGGTGTCCTCCGTCTCCGGGGTGGCGTGCGGTTCGCCCTGGGTGGCGTCGGCGTGCGCCCGGCTGCGCCGGCCGCGGGTGGAAGGGGTAGTGCTCACTGCTCGCTCCCCTCGTGGGAGGCGGGGCGCCGCACGAGGGCGAGGCGGGGCCGGCGCTGCTGCGGGGCGCCGGCGGTCCGGGCCGGGCGGCCGGCGTTCACCTGGCGGCGGGCCGGTGCGATGAGGTCGAGGGCTTCGTTGACGTGCTGGTCGAAGGAGGTGGCGGGCATGGGTGGTCCTCACGGTCGTGCTCGCAGGCAGCCTCCGGGCGCCCTGCGGAGCGGGGCGTCAGGTCAGGGCTGGCGGATGCCGGCTGCTGCGGGGAGGAGGAGGCCGCTGTCGTGCTGCTCGAAGTCGCCCACGGTCGGGTCGAGGGCGAAGCGCTCGTCGATGGCCAGCTGCTGGCCGGCCGGTGGCAGGGCGGGATCAAGGGCCCGGGGCGCGGCGGCCGGCTGCGGCGGCTCGTTCGCGAGGGCGAGGGCCTGGTCGAAGTGGTCCGGCTCCTCGCCGTCGGCGCCGTGCGCCGCGGGATGGGATGCCAGCGCCTCGGGCAGCCACTCGGCCTGCGTCTTCAGGAACCGCTTGGCCCGCGGGTTGCCGATGCCGAGGGCTTCGGCGCACTTGTTGATGCCCCAGGCGAACGTGCCGTCATCCTTGCGCGGGACGGTCTCGACGAAGGCGGCCATGACCTCCTCGTCGGTCTTCCGCTCCGCGCCCGGCGCCTCATCCTGCTCGCCGTCGACGTCCGGGTGCGGCAGGGCGGTGTCCTCGTCGTCACTGTCGCCCTCGGGCTCACCGCCATCAGCCATCCTGGCCCTGAACTGCGGTTCTTCGTTGTTGGCGGGGTGGGATGAGGGCGCAGGATGAGGGTCGGCCGCCTGGGATGGGATGGTCGGGATGGTGCCGATCAGGGTGCTGAGGATGCCCTCGAACGCGGCGGGATTCCTCAGGTTCATCCCGGCGATGTCGGACTGGCGTACGCGCATCTGCAAGCGGGCGACGACGCGGTTCAGGATGGCGGGGTCGGAGCATCCTGCTCGTTCGCTGGCATCCTGTGCGCGGGCGTCGGCATGCATCTCGACGAGGCGGTATACCCAGCGCGTCATCCCGCCGGCTCGCTTGACCGCGTCCTGGGCACGGCGCAGCCGGTACCAGCGGTAGGCCGCCCGGGAGATGCGGACCTCGGCGGTGGCTTCCTCCTGAGCCAGGTCCTGGCGGGCGGCGAGCAGCAGCGCGACACGGAAGGCCTCGACGGGGTGGAGCAAGCGCACCAGGGCGATGCGACGGTCCGGGCGTCCGCCCTTGTTGCGGGCGGCACGGCGCTCCTCGAGCGAGCCGATCTCCCAGAGCACGGCCGCCAGGACCGGCCACACCGCGCGAACGGCGCCGCCGAGGAGGGAGGCGGCTTCGGACGCGGAGAAGACCGCGCTGATGCCGGCCAGAATCCAGAAGAGCGCTCCGGACAGGCCCGGCCCATCGCCGTCGCGGGCGCGGCGGCGGGCTCGGCGGCCGCAGACCATCGCCGCGACGTCCAGTGCGACGAAGGGCAGGAGGTCGAACGGAGCGTCCAGGCCCATCTGGTGGTGGCCGACCCGGCGCAGACCGGTGGCCGAGAGGGCGGCCGCGGCCGCGGCGATGACGACGGTGAGGACGTCCTCGATCCGGCGGCCACGGCGGTCGGCGGCCGCGGCGCGCTCGGTGTCGGTGAGCGCGGCCAGGGCAACGCGGCGCCGGCGCACGGCGATCGCCGGTCCGAGGGTGAGGACGAGCGCCCCGAGGACGAACTGCCAGCTGCCGAAGAGTTCGGCCAGGGCCGCGCCGTGGGGGGCGAGGTCGGGTGTCACGGGGAGTCCCTCCTGGCGAGGTTGCTGGCCGCATCGGCGGCCCGGGCGCGCAGCGGGTCGTCGCTGGGCGGGGTCGGGTCCTGGGTGATCCAGTCCCTGTAGGCGTCACGCTCGGCGGTGGCCTGGCCGAGCAGGACCAGGAGCAGCACGGTGAGCGGGTTGACGGGCGGTACGTCGGCGCCGGCCGGCACGAGGACGGGGAGTAAGCGGACGTCGTCACGGCGGGCGAGGGCGCTGACCAGAGCGCGGTTGAGGGCGCGTTCGTCGCCGGCGGGGGTCATGCGGCGACCGTCCAGCCGGCGGCACGGCGGTAAGCGGCGACGAGCTCGTCGCGCCGGCGGGCGGCCTCGCGGATGTTCTCGATGTTCTCCAGGCGCTTCTCCGGCTTGCCGGAGGTCCCGAGGTACTGGCCGGAGAGCCTCTGCAGTTCCGCGCCGGCGGCGATGCGGGCGCGCCGGGCCTCCGCGGCGCGCCCGTCCATGGCGCGGGCGCGCTCCAGCCTGGTGGCCTCGGCGACCAGGCGGCGGGTCAGCTTCTCCGGAGCGAGGCCGCCGCGGACGCCGACGGTGTCGTCGTCGCGGAGCGCGAGCTCGGCGCACGCGGCCCGTACCGGGCAGACGGTGCAGTGGTCGCGGACCGTGCGGGCACGGCGCTGCTGCCAGTCGGCCTCCGGTTCGCCGTCCTCCTGGTAGAAGTTGTCGACGTCCGGCTGGACCGTGTGGCACACCGAGTGGGTGATGGCCCGGCGCAGCTGCGGGGCTCGCAGCTGCTGAGCGATGAGCCGGCCGTCATGGCCGGCCAGGTAGCCGCCGGCGACGAGGTCGTCGATCGACTCGGTGTCGGCGAGGTACCGGGCGATGCCGTCCTCGGTGAATCCGCGGGCGTCTGCCGGCGTCGGCGGGTGGGCTGCCATCATGGTGTTCACGCGTTCTCATCTCCTGCGCTCTGGTGGGTGAGGGCGCGTTCACGGCCTCCGGGGGGACCAGCCCCGGGGGCCGCTTGCTTTTTCACGCGCCATCTGCCTTAACTGCCTTAATGCAGTTGCGTCAGATGATGCACGCCATTGGCGATCACGTCAAGGAGAGGTCGAGCGGATGAGCCGAGAGTTCTGGCGGGTGCGGCAAGATGTGCGCATGACGTCCCATCACCCGCACGAGCAGGTCGCGGCCGCGCTGCGCGCCGACATCCTGAGCGGCAGGCTGGCCCCGGGCGATCAGCTCCCCGGCCAGCGCGAGTTGGGTGAAAAGCTCGGCGTCGCCCCGAACACCGTGGCCCAGGCGTTGCGGCTCCTCGAAGAGGAGGGACTGGTCGAGACGGCCCCGCGCCGCCGCAGTCGAGTACTGCAGCCGGCCCTCGCCATGACGGTCCGCCTGCACGAGGACGGGCTGATCAGGCCGGCGGAGTCCGGCGACGGCGGCCACGATGACACGAGGCGCGGGGTTCCCGGTACCGACGCCGCCGCGGTCGAGGCTCTGGGCCTCAAGCCGGACGCCGCCCTGTCCGTCCGGCAGTCGGTGCTGCTGCAGGCCGGCATCCCGTGGGCGCTGCAGACCCTCTTCACCCCGGACTCGCTCGCGGTGACCGGGGCCGAGGCCGCCACCGTCGCGCCGTTCACGGCGGGCACGCTGCGGCGCGAGGACAGCCACACCAGCACCTGGGGCGCGAGGTCCGCCACCACCGAGGAGTGCTCACTCCTCAAGGCCAAGGCCGGCACCGCAGTGTTCGAGATTCGAAGAGTCGGATATACGGATGAGCGCCCAACCTCATACCTTTTGACGGTAGTACGTGCGGATCGCGTGACTATCCGCACGGGAAGCGCCAGTTAGTAACTCTCTGCGCCAACTGCCCCCTCTTGGCCGCACTTTTCGACGTCGCGTGAACAACGCGCCGAGTGCGTGTGCACGGCGGCCGTCAGGGGATAGGGTGACTTCCGCTTGATCCAAAACGCCTCACCTCGGGCCCCCGGCGCACAGCGTCGAGGACGGGCCCGGCGAACCGAGAAGGCGGTTCTCCCATGACCAGCACCGCGCAGACCCGGGGCGGTTTCGCCGCGCCGGGCGCGGCGCTGCCGTGGGGGCGGCCCGGCACTGCCGGGCCCAGAAACACGAAATCCCCCGTGAAGGGGGAGTTGAGGATGTCGTAGGTCTTCCGGGCGGGCGCCTCTAGCAAAGGCTGCTCCTCGCCCCTCTCCACCGACTTCGGAGTTAGCAGCTCCTCTGCCGGCCGTCACCGCTCCGACCCGGGTTAGCAGCCCAGTCCGAGCGAGGACCGGACCGAATGGTCCGGCAATCACTGCCCTCCAGCAGCAATCCCCCCGAAGGGGTTTGTCGTTTCCCGGGGCGACCCGGGAGAACGGGGTCCATCTTGCAGTACACCTATGCCCTTTGTCAGCTCGGACGCCATCGAAGCACGCCGATCGCGGTGGTAATTCGCCCGTCCGTGACGCTAGCGCCACGCTGCGTTCCCGCTCTCCGGGTCGGTGCGGCCTGGATCCACCGTGGCCCACAGCGGTCCAGCGGTCTGCCCTTGACCAGCTCCAGCCGACACCCCTTGACCAGCAATGCCGAAGCCTCGCTCCCCACACCAGACCCACGAGCCTTCACGGGCCCGGTCAAGGGGGCCTGCCGCCAACCCAGAGAGCCCCTTGACCCGCAGGTCACAGGTTCGCTGGGGATTTCTTCGGGCGGACTGTCACACCGTCGGCTTTTTCGACACCCGTAGCAGCTGAAGGACCCGTTCCTTCAGCCCTCGCCCGAGTGCCTCTGGCCAGACCCCAGACCGCGCGTCCTTGCCGGACGCCGTCGAGACCCAGCGCACCCGAGTCGCCGCCCCGCGGCACCGGTGCGCCAGGAGAAGCGTGCCCCGCACAGCAG
Organism: Streptomyces sp. NPDC051582; assembly: GCF_040681715.1. Lineage (NCBI taxonomy): Bacteria > Bacillati > Actinomycetota > Actinomycetes > Kitasatosporales > Streptomycetaceae > Streptomyces > Streptomyces sp. NPDC051582. Next base: position 29,232 of record NZ_JBFAZJ010000046.1, on the reverse strand, counting down.
CACCACCGAGTAGCCCGCCGCCGGCGGGCGATCAGGCGCGCCCGCAGCGCCGCCAGCGGGTCAAGGTGCCCCTGCGCCTCGTCACCAATCCGCACTACGCCGACGTCGCGCTGACCGCGTACGTGAAGATCGCCGCGCTGGCGTCGCGTCCCGAGGGATGCACGGCGGCGACCGTGACCATCGCGGAGTACGTCGGCCTGTCGAAGGCCTCCGTCGAGCGCGGCATGACGCAGCTGATGCGCCCCGGGCACGACGGCGTCGTCGAGCTGTCCTCGACCCGCCGTTCCCTGCCCGGCGGATGCGGCACCTCGGCGGTGCGCCGTACCCGGCCCCTGTCTGCGACCGAGCGGTTCGTATGGATCCCGGTGGCCGCCTCCGAGGACCTCACCCCGCGCCAGCTGCGCGCGTACGCACTCATCGCGTACGCCCAGGCCCAGCGGATCCCGCTCACCGAGTCGGAGATCGCAGGGGCGCTCCACCACCACAGCGGCCGACGGGCCGGCCAGCCGCTCACCACCGCGGCCGCCGGGGAGATCGTCGACGAACTGGAAGCCACCCGGTGGATCACCGTGGAGCGCAGGGCCGGCGTGCGCGGCCGCCACCACTTCATCGCCCACGACATCCCCGCCGCCCTTCCTCAGGACCCCTGTGGACAACCGTCCACCGCGGACGTCGCACCCTCCTCCACCTCTGGTCCTGGTGAGGGATCGGGTTCCTCGGCTGATGCGGGATCACTCGCGACTAAGGAAGAACCTAGGACTGACCGACCTGATGACGAGCGCGCCCCCTTCTCACCCGCCGTAGGCGAAGTACAGGTAGGTGAAGCTGTGGAAAACCGCGGTGCGCAACCGCCGCTCGGCGACGGCGACGGTGGGCTCGCGCTGCGCGCGGATGACCACCAAACCCCCTTGACCACCCCCTTGACCAAGCCCGCGGGCACCCCCTTGACCAACCACACCGGCGCCTACGACGGACCCGGGCTCACCATCAGCGCCCGGGTGCACGCCGTTCTCGAGCCGGTGCACAGGCTCTACCGGCAGACCAGCGTCTACATGCAACGGCGCATCGCCCGGGAGGTCGGCCAGCAGCTGCGCTCCGGCATCGACGACGCCCGGCTGCGGCAGCGCCTGGAGGAACGGGCCGCCCGGTTCTTCACCGACGAGATCCGCGACCCCGGCCGGTGGATCCTCGGCGTCGGCCTGCCGCACTGGGGCTGCGGAATCTTCGACTGCGAGGCCGGTGTCCTGTGGAGCAGCGGCCGCAGGTGCTCGGTGTGCGAAGAGATCGTCCGCGACCGGCGCCGCGCCACCGCGCAGCCCGAGGCGCCCACTCCCACCCTCGTCGTCCACTCCACCCCCACCGGCACTCTCACCCAGCGCTCCACTCCCGCCATTCCCCGGGGCCGGTGCCCCGAGTGTGGCTGCGCCGTCCTGGTGCTGGACCGGGCAGAGCCGGGCCGCAGGTGCAGGCCGTGCCGAGAGGAGCACGATGGGGTGCGCGCCGGCCGCCCGTCCTCAGCGGTGGAGCCCGAGGTATGCGCGGGGTGGGACGGCAGCGGATGCACCCGTCCTGCCCTCGGTTCCACTGGCCTCTGTGTCCGGTGCCGAACCCGGCAGTTGGAGCGGGCCGCATCGTGAGCCGTCCACTCCACCGCCCCAGAGCTCTCCACACTCCGGTTGGCGATGCGCTGGCCACGCCGGAGCCACGTTGCACACAGCGGGCGCCCGCGGCCTGGACGAGCTCGACGATCCACGACAGGACATGGTGGTCCTGACGTCTCAGAGGCGCCCCTTGACCAGCTTTCGCGGCGGCCGGTTTCCCCTTGACCCGCGCCCTGGTCAAGGGGAAACACGGGCCCGCGACAAGCCGCCGTGGAGTCCCGGTCGAGGGTGGGGCGGCGCGAGCGCACGCTGCTGTCTCCGCCACCGCGAACCGCGTGATGCACCCACCACTCCCCACCCCGCCACTTGCGTAGCCCACTCCCCACCGCCCGGTCCCGCGCACCGGGTGGGCTCCATCCGGTGGCACCGCGTCCGCAGTGGAGCCCACCCGGTGGCGAGTCGCCTTCGTCCATCGGGTGGGCTCCATCGGCTCGGACCACCCGATGGGCGACACCCAGTGGGCGACACCCGGTGGACGGGGTGTGGTTCATCCACTCGGTGGGCTCCATCCGATCCGGTGCACCGGTGGCGCCCACCGATGGCGGCCGGTGGACGAGGCGATCGGATGGGCCCCGGTGGCCACCCGAGCCGCAGGCAGGATCGGAGTGAAGCCGCGCGTGCCACCCACCCGAGGGGATCGCCGGCAGCCAACGTCCGGCGATCCCCTCGCCGCCCTCTCCTCTCCCCCTTGACCAGCTTCACCGCATCATCTGGCCCCTCAGCCACCCCCTTGACCGGCCGTGCTTCCACCCCTTGACCACGGGACGGGGCGCCTGCTGTTTCCCCTTGACCTGGGCCCGGGTCAAGGGGAAACGCAGCAGGCGCCAGAGGGCCAGGATCCGATGAGGCCGGCGCACGGCACCGACACGGACAGCCCCTCTGCCCGACGACGGGCGGCCGCCCAGCAGGGGAGCCGCGGGGCCCGGCTGGCGCTTCCTCCCCGGCGACACGCACCGGAGCCCGGCGCCGTGCAGAACGGCGCGTGAAGGCGATGGCGACCCGGGGTGTCTCGGACCCAGTTCGCGATGGCGTCCATCGCGATGGGCCGATGGGCGGGAGGTCCGGGCCCACCGTGGGTGGCCAGTGGGTGGAGGTTCGTGAGCGCCGCGACGGGGCGTGGTCCATCCACTCGGTGTGCTCCATCCGGTCAAGTGGATGGCGCCGGCTCCGCGGTGCCTTAGGTCCGTCCACTGGAAGTGGTCTCCACCGCGTCCTCGGTGGAGTGGGTCGCACCCATCCACCTCGCCGAGTGGATGCCATCCCCCTTGACCACTCCGCCCACCCCCTTGACCGCGGCCCCCCTTGCCCAGTTGGGCGGCGGGTGCCGACGTCCGGTTTCCCCTTGACCTCGTCGCGCCGGAATCGCCGTCAGACCGCGGTCAAGGGGGGCCTCGGGAGTGTGAGCGCCATCGAGACCAGATGGCGCGAAAGGACGGACACGGACGTGGCCACCACCCAGCACACCCCGGCACTTGACTCCTCCGAGTCCACAACCCGCTACGACACGCTCGCCCTGATGAACCGCGACTGGGACGTGCTCTGCCGCGACCTGAGGGCGGCGGACCGCGTCGCCACGTGGGCCGAGGAGCACCCCGACCTCGCTGGGGCAACCAGTCCCCAGGACGTGGTCGACAAGATCTCCGTCTACTACCGCCGCGGTGACTTGGACGGACACGACCGCGTGATGCACCTGCTGGTCGAGCGCGCCGGCGGGACCGGCTTCGACGCCCACCTCGCGTGGCGGGTGGCCGTGCGCGTCCTGCTGCCCAAGACGGTCTTGATGGCGAAGACGCAGCGGCGCTCGTACGGCCTTCCGTGGGACGACGTCTGCGCGACCGTGCTGGGCGCTGCCTTCGAGGTCGTCCGCACCTACCCGCTCGACCGACGGCCGCGACGGATCTTCAACAACCTCGCGCTCGACACCCTGCAGCTGACCCGCCGCACCCTGGCCGCCTGCCTCGACGAGGTGGAGGACGTCCAGGAGTTCGCCGCCGGCGTCGCGCCTCTTGCCTCAGCTGAGTGCCACACCCGCTACGCCCACGTCGTCTCCAGCGAGGACCCCGACACCCCGCACGGCACGGTCGAGCTCGCGGACCTGCTGATGCGCGCTGCCCAGATGGAGCTCGTCGGCGTCGATGAGCCGGCCCTGTCGCGTCACGAGGCGCGGACGGAGGTCCTCGACCTCCTGCTGTGGGCGGTGGAGATCGGAGCGCTGAAGGAGCTCGAGGCGCAGCGCATCGCCCGGTACTACCTGTCCACCTCGCAGCGGCCCGAGCAGCGGCACATGACCACCCGCTCCATGGGCCACGAAGGGGACCTGCTGCGGCAGCACGCCAGCCGTGCCGTTCGCACGCTGCGCACGAAGGCGCCCCTCGCCCAGTACCGCGCCGCGGCCTGAGAGCGGCCGGCCCGCGCCGTGGATTGACCGCCGCAGAGGTCCCTCGAAAAAAACTTCGGCCCGACTGTCACACCGCGGACTTCCTCGACACCTGTAGCAGGCGAGAGGCCCGCCAGAGCTCCTCCAGCCCTAACGCCCCGCCCCGACCCTTCAACCTCCGGGAGAACCGACGTGACCACGAAGTCCCCGGCCGGCACCGGCCGACAGCTGCTCGACGCCGACGAGGCCCGTGTGGCCCGTGCTTCGCGCGAGCTGACCAAGATTGCCGCCGCTCTGGTGAGCCGGCCGATGGACCGTGACCTGCACCAGCAGATGCGGGCCTTCCTCGACAGCGAGTCGGAGCCCGCCCTGGCGTCGTGGGATGTGCTGCTGGCCCGAACGCCGGCTCAGCTCAAGGAGCGCATCTCGACCGTCCTGACGGTCCAGGCCCTGCGGACGGCGTCGTGAAGCGCCAGCGCCGGCAGCGGAAGGCCGACAAGAAGAAGCAGTTCGTCGAGGCGGAAGTCTGGGACGAGGAGGTCGAGGAGAACCAGGAGTCGCCGACGGACCAGCCGGATGAAACCGGGTGGAAGGCGAGCACCGCCCACATGTCCGGGATCTCCCGGCTGGCCCGCGTCGGTGTCTGGGCTCTCGTGGCGTCAGGCCCGGCTCTGGGAATGCTGGCGTTCCTCAGCGCGTCCGGCCCGGCCCAGGGCGCGACCAAGCCGGTCGTTGCCGCAGCGCCCGCGTCCTCGGTCGGACCGGCCGGCTTCGCCGAACTGTTCGTCGCCGCCTACCTCCAGGCCGGCCAGGGCACCGAGCGGGACCTGACGCCGTACTACTCCGGCTCGTTCGCACTGGCCGTCAAGCCCGGGACCCGCGAGGCCACGCAGTCCACCGTCCTGGCCTCCCGTGAGGTTCAGCCTGGCTACTGGTCGATCACCGTGGCCGCCGACGTCACGGCGCACGACGACAAGGGCAAGGCGAAGCGCCTGGGGGTGCAGTACTTCCGCGTCGGCATTCAGGCCACCGGCCCGGCCAGTGCCGGCGGTACCGACAAGGCGGCATTCGATGCCGGCTACGCCGCGACGTCCCTGCCGGCGCAGGTGGCCGCACCGACCTCCGTCAAGCCCGGCGGCCTGGCGTACGAGACCGACCGCGGGTCGAGCAGCGCCGACCCGTCGGTGGAGACCGCGCGCGGGTTCCTGGCCGCCTACCTCACCGGCTCCACCGAGCTCGACCGCTACACCTCGCCCGGCACGCGCATGCAGGCCATCAGCCCTGCGCCGTACGCCGCGGTGAAGGTGACCGGCGTCCAGGACGACGCGCTCACCGCCGGACAGCAAAAGGTTCCGGCCGACGGCACGGTGCTGCACCAGCTGGTCCAGGTCGATGCCACGGACCAGGCCGGCAGCCCGGTCTCGCTGAGCTACGCGCTCACCCTCAAGTCCCGCGCCGGCCGCTGGGAGGTCGCGTCCGTCGACGACGCCCCGGCCATCCGCGCGAGCAGCCCGCCCTCGGCGGCGCCGCACACCACCACCCCAAGCCCCGACACAGCCACGGCATCTCCCTCGCCGTCGCCGTCGAACTCCTGAAGAAGAGGAATCGTTCATGCACACCCTGGCAGCAACCAACCCCGACCACGTCGTCCTCGCCGGCGACGTCCTCGACTGGGCCAACACCAAGACGGGCCAGGTCAAGACGCTGGTCCTCACCGTGGCCGCCCTCATGGCGATCATCGCCGTGCTGATGGCCTGGTGGAAGACCCGCTCCTTCGTCGGCACCCTCGTCGCCTTCGTCCTGGCCGCCCTCGTGCTGTGGGGCATCAGCAACCTCTCGGTCCTGCAGACCAAGGTCGGCTCCGAGATCAACGACACGGGCACCAACGCCATGTCCGTCCACCCGGACGCCAAGACCGGCCCCGCGGGAACCGGTAAGGACTGGCAGCTGTCATGAGTGCCTCGGAGGAAGAGCTGATCGGGCACTCGTACACGCGAGCCCGTAAGCACCCGCTCGTCATCGGCAAGCTCCCCGGAGCCGGCCGGCTCCCGGGAGGGCCCTACACGATCACCCAGGTCATGACCATGGTGATCAGCTTCGGGCTCCTCGTCATGACGAAGGACCTGTGGGCCCACTTCGGCGCCATGAACTTCATCCTCATGGCACTGATCCCCTGGGGTCTGGCCTGGGTGCTGCGGTACGCACGGCTCGACGGCCGGGACCCGGCACGCGCCGTGCGCAGCCTGCTCATCTACTCCTCCACCCCGGCCCAGGGGCGCCTGGCCGGCAAGCCGCAGCGGGTCGCTCGACCGCGACTGGCGACCGCCACCTGCACGGTGCGCGTCCGGTCCGCCGAGCGGCCCGCCCCGGCGGCGGCCGTAGCGAAGCCCGCACCCGTACCCGCGCGCAAGCCCCGTGCGGCTGCGCCCGCGGCGCCGGTGGCCGCGGTGCCGACGACCGCCGCGGCCGCGCGGCCGGAGCCGAAGACCGGGCTGCAGGCCCTCCTCGCCTCCCTCGACGAGCAGTAACCAGCTGCCTCGACATCACCACCAGCACAGAAAGAAGAACGCCATGCGTCTCCCCGTCCGGCACATCAGCGGCCACCTGATCTGGACCACTGCCGCCACCGTGTGGGCGGTGTGGCGCGTCGACACCGAGAACTACACCCACGCCTCGAAGTCCACGAAGCGCGAGCGACTGGACTCCCTGGAGTCCCTCTTCAAGTCCCTGCGAGGCGAGGCCCTCCTGCTCAGCCTGTGCCCGAGCGTCGACGCCGCGTCGGTCGTCACCCGCATGACCGCCGGCGTCGACCTCGACGCCTCCCCCGAGTACGTCGACCTCGCGCTGAAGGTCCTCGACCAGCTCCAGGACCTCGAACTCACCGGCCGCGTCGACTTCCTCGCGGTCCCCCTGTCCCACGTCGACTTCAAGCAGAGCACCCGGGCCGTCTTCTCCTCCGTCCAGTCAGAAGTCATGAGCGCCCTCGGCCTGCCGGTCGCCCCGATATCCCTCTCCGACGAACGCCAGCGCCTGGAGCAGGCCACCCGCCTGGCGGCGGGCTGGCCCTCCGGCATCAAGATGCGACCCGCCACCGAGGCGGAAATCCTGTGGATCTACGGGCACAGCGCCCGCCGCGGCCTGAACGAGCCGCTCCTGCCCGAGGACGGCGCACCGCGGGGTCTGCGCGGCCGCGGCCACACGGTGACCGCCCACACCCAGGTCATCCTCGACGAGGGCGGCCGCGGCACCCGGGCTTCCAAGGGCCCCACCAACCCTTTCAAGCGCCGCTACCTGCGCGCCACCAGCGAACACGGCGACTCCTACCAGGCGTTCTGCGTGCTCTCCGAGATGCCGGAAGCCTTCCGGTTCCCCGGCAGCGAGTACCTGGCGGCGTTGGACGAGTTCAACTTCCCCGTGGACTGGGCCGTCCGGCTGCACGTCGAGTCCGGCTCGAAGGCCGAGCCGAAGAGCCGGCGGCAGCAGCGCGAGCTCGCGCACCAGCGCGGCGAGTACGACGGCGAGACCTCCGGTGTGCCGGCATCACTCGACAAGGCGTCCTTCGCCCTGGACGAGTACCGCGACCGGCTCACCGCCTCCAGCACCGAGGTCGAGATCCGCGCCACCGTCGCCACCTGCGTGTGGGGCACGACCCCCGAAGAGGCCGACGAGAAGGCGACGTCGCTGGCCAACCACTTCGGCGGCAACGACTACACGCTCGTGCGGCCCACCGGCGACCAAGTCGCGCTCTTCCACGGCATGCTGCCCGGAACCAAGACCCCGGGCCCGATGCTCGACTACACCCAATACCTGCTCGCCCGCGACTTCGCCATGTCGATGCCGTTCTGCGGCGCCGGCCTGGGCGACGACTCCGGCAGCCTCTTCGGCCTCCAGCTCAACGGCGGCGGCGTCCGCCCCGTGCTGGTCGACTTCTCCCACGGCCCCCGCGTCAACGCCTCCGCGTCCGCCGCCTTCGTCGGCGAGCTCGGCTCCGGAAAGTCCGTCGCGATGAAGTGCGCGATGTACTCGATCCTCACCACCGGCCACCGCACCGGGCAGAGGAACTCCCGCGGCCGCGCCCTGGTCATCGACCGCACACCCCAGCAGGAATGGTCGCGGTTCGCGCTCGCGTGCCCCGGCACGACCCAGATCATCAACGTCGACGAGAACGCCGGCGTCAGCCTGGACCCCCTGCGCGTCTTCCGCGGCCCGCGCGCCGCCCGCTACACCGAGTCCTTCCTCACCCCGCTCCTGGACATCGGCTCGATGAGCATCGAGGGCATCACCCTCGCCGAGGCGATCGAGGCCACCCGGCTCGGCCCGAAGCCGAGCATGACCGCCCTGATGAACACCCTCGCCGACCGGGCCCGCACACCCGACCCGGACGAGCCGAACGACAACGCGGTCCGCGGCGCCGCCTCCGAACTCGTCCGCAAGCTGCGCTCGCTGGCGAAGAAGGACCTCGGCCGCACCATCTTCGACCCCACGCTGCCAGTCGTACGGATCACGGACTCCGACAGCATCGTCTTCGCCGTCGACCGCCTGGGCCTGCCCACCAAGGAGGAACTCTCCGAGCACCGCCTCCCGAGCCTGGAGGTCGAAAAGCGCTTCGGCTGGCGGCTGATGTACCTGATGACGGCGCTCTGCCGCGAGATCGCGTTCGCCGACCCGAACGAGTTCGCCGGCGTCTTCCTCGACGAGTGCTGGTGGCTCACCTCGTCCGCCGAGGGCTCCAACCTGATGCTCGAGCTCATCGCCGACGGCCGCAAGCACAACGCCGGAGCTTTCGCCGGCAGTCACGACCCGTACGACATCGGACCGAAGAACGAGATCGGCGACAAGATCAGGGCGCTGCTCAGCCACATTTTCGTCTTCCGCCACCGCGGCAAGGCGTTGGCCGCGCGGTGCCTGGAGTTCCTCGACCTCGACCCGACCGACGACGAGATGCTCAAGGTCATCACCGAGAACCTCAGCCCGCTCAACGTCAGCGAGACCGAGCGCGCCCTGCGGGCCGGCGAAGGCCTGTACCGAGACCTCCGCAAGCGCATCGCGGGCATCAAGGTGCTGATCCCCGCGGACGAGAATGCGGCCGCCGCGATCACCACGACGCCCGGCCAGCTCGACGACGAAGCCGACGAGACCGTGCAGCTCGCCGAGGCGGCGGACGGGGTCCTGGCATGAGTCGCCTCCGGCAGCGTGGCCTCAAGCGGCGCCTGGGTCTGATCGGCATTCTGCTGGCCCTGTTCACCGTGGTGCTGGCCCCTGCGGCCACGGCAGACCCGTCGCCGTCGCCGTCGCCCAGCACGTCCGCGCCGGCGAAACCGGCTGCCGGCCCCGGCGGCAAGAACCTGAACCAGAAGCCCAAGGACGGCAGCGACGGCCTCCTTCAGCCGTTCAACGTCACCGACAAGGACGGCGTCCCGATCAGCTCCTACACCGTCAAGACGGACACGGGCGGCTGGAAGGACATCGACCTCAAGATCTGGAACATCGTTGCCCAGCTGCTCTTCGGCGTCTCGAAGTGGGTCATCGGCTTCACCTGCTGGCTGATCAAGTGGGCGCTGAACTTCGGGCTGGCCAAGGTCATGGTCGGTCCCGTCGAGGACATCTCCAGCACTATCAAGAACCAGGTCATCGACCGGCTCGGCCTCCCCGGCCTGTTCCTGACGTTCGCGGGTTTCTACTGCGGCTGGCTGATCCTCTTCAAGGAGCGCTCGCGCGGCTTCGCCGAGATCGGGGTCTCCCTGGTCGTCGCCGCACTGACCACCACCGTGCTTGTCTCGCCGGCCCAGGTCCTGCTCGGCCAGCACGACCAGGCGCTGCCGCAGGGCTCCACCATGCTGCTCTCGGAAGGAGGCCTGCTGGGCAAGGCGAAGGACTTCACCCTAGAGGTCGCCAGCATCGTCCTGGCCGACGACCCCGCGAGCGCCAAGGGCAGCGCCGACCCGGACAACGTAGCGAAGCCGATCACCAACGCTCTGGTGGAGGCGTTCATCGTCAAGCCCAACGAGCTCATGGTGTACGGGCAGACGTTCGACGGGCCGTGCGACAAGGCCTTCCGCGAATACAAGCTCGCCGAGTTCAACCTCGATCAGCTCGGGATGAACTACTGGGACGCCGCGATGATGGATTCGATCTACGACACGAACTTCATCGGGCAACTCAACGACAACGCGAAGAAGTTCGAGGCGGCCTGCGGGGACGTGAAGCCCAAGGCCAAGCGGGCATCCGCCGACCTTGCCTTCTCCGCTCTGTTCGTCGCGATCGCCGCGGTCATCGTGGCCATCCTCATGATCCTGGTCACCGGGACGTTCCTCACAGCGCAGGGCTGGCTGGCCTTCGAGGCGATCCGCGGTCACTGGGCCCTCACCGCCGGCATCCTGCCCGGCGGCGGCCGCGCCACCTTGTGGCGCTGGTTCTCCGCGATCACCAAGGCCGTTCTCGGCATCATCATCGCCATCCTCTTCCTGGCGATCTTCATCCTGATCGTTCTGGCCCTGATCGACGCGGACACCGGTGACGTCCTGGCCGTGAAGTTCATCGTCATCGACGTCACGGCCGTCGCCGGTCTGGCCGGCCACAAGAAGATCAAGCAGACCGCGCAGAGCATCGCGGTCAACCTCAACCGCAAGCTGGCCAATGCCCGCGTCGGCGGCGCCGGCCGCCGCTCCGTGTTCAGCAGTCCCGGCCGCTACGCCGAGACCGCCCCCGGCCTGAAGCAGATGTGGGGCGAGGCCCGCAGCGAGGCGCGGCGCGTGAGCAAGCCCGTCGGCCAGGGCCTGAAGTCCGCCAAGAACGCCTGGGTCGGCTCACCCCAGGCCAACCGCAAGGCTGGCAGCCGGCTGCGAACTGCTGCCCGGCTCGCCACCAACGCGGCCGCGGCAGTCGGCACCGGCGGTGCGAGCACGGCCGCGAAGGTCGCGGCGCAGCAGGCGGCCAAGCAGACCCTGAAGAAGCGGCTGGCCACGGCGGCCGCGAACAAGATGTCCCAGACCAGGGGCGGCAGGGCCACCATGGCCACCGGGAAGGCGGCCGCCACCACTGCCAAGTACGGCGCCAAGGCCGGGAAGTTCGCCTTCATGGCCACGGTGGGCGCGCCGGTGGGGATCCCCCGCGGTGTTGCCGCGACCAAGCGTGGTGGCGCTGCGGCGATGGCGCGCGGGAAGAAGGTCGGCGACGACCTCAAGGCTGTGAAGGCGCGCACCGTCGACAAGAAGGTCCAGGAGGCCAAGGACTTCGGAGCCGAGTACAAGCGCAACGTCGCCACGGCTGGCAAGTTCGTGGCGAAGCAGGGGACGAAGGCGCAGGTCAACCTCGGTCTGGCTCCGATCCAGTCGAACCCGAGGGCCGCGAGTCCTCCCGGGCCCCGGGCCGGTGCCATCGCGCCGAGGACTCCCGGGGGCGCATCGGCTGCGGCCGGTGCCAAGACGCCCGGGCCCAAGGCGGCCGGCACCAAGACGCCGAGCTCGGTGAAGCCGCCGGCCGCCGGGCCGGCCGGGGTGCCGAAGATGCCGACCCCGCCCACCCCTGCACCGCCGACCCCGCCGGCCGCGAAGAAGTCGACGCCGGCCAAGCCGCCGGCTCCGCCCCGGGCCATCCGGCGCGCCACCCGGCCGCCCGGCCCGCCCAGGCCCCGGCCGTAGCCGGGCCGCGGCCGGGGCCCGACGGGCCCCGGCCGCCCAGATCACCGCACCAGAACCACCTCACGGGGGACCCTCATGCCGAAAACCGATGTCGCGCGTGCCCGCGCCCAGCGCGGGACGATCGCGCTGTTCGCCGCTGCGGCAGTCCTGGCAGCTGTCGGCGTCGCCCTCTTCCTCGGGCTCGGTGGGAGCGATCGTCCCGCCGCCCCTGAACCCTCTGCCCGTACGGCCGCACCCTCGGCAGCTGCCACCGGGAGCAGCTCCGGCAGCGCACGCCCGACGACGGCCTCGCCCGTAGCCGAGCCGTCCGAGCCGTCCGAGTCTCCCGTCGCCTCGGAACCGAGTTCGCTGCCCTCACCCCTGCAGGAGGCGGCCCGGGCGTTCACGACCGCGTGGGCCAGCCACGACGCCCGGCCGGGCCGGGACACCTCGTTCGACGACGCCTCCCGGCGCGCCGCCGCCTACGCAGACGGCGATCTGGCCGAGGACCTGCGCACTCACACCGGCGGCAGCGCCGGCCGGCGCCAGTGGCTGAACTGGAAGGACCGTCAGGTCCAGGTGACGGTCACCGTTCTGCGGGTGTCACTGCCGGACGGAGCTCCCGCGCCGACCGAGGACTCCGCCTTCGCGCGCGTGATCTACAGGCTGTCCGAGACGCCGGCCACGGGTACCGCCGTCGCGTCGGAAGAACAGGTGGCGCTCAAGCTCCGCCGTGGCGCCGACGGCAGCTGGCGCGTCGTGGGGCTTCCCAATGTCTGAGCAAGGCGAGTCCAAGGCCCTGCGCAGAGTAGTGATCTCGATCCTTTTGTCATGCCTGCTCGGCTTCGGCTTGATGCTGGCTGCCGTGCTGGCGCTGACCTCGGCGATCGGTGAGGACAACACCAGCGACGCGTTGGAGAACGCGGGATTCGGCGGCGGCCTGTCGGACACCAAAGACATCCCCGACTGGCTGCGCCCGATCATCCTCAACGCGGTGCGGGACTACGGCTGCGCGGAGACCACGCCTTCGCTGATCGCCGCCCAGCTCTACCAGGAATCCAACTTCCGCAAGAACCCGCCCGACGGTGGAGCGGGCGCGCTCGGGATCGCCCAGTTCATCCCGTCCACCTGGGCCACGCAGGGCATCGACGCCAACAAGAAGGGCGGCGCAGACCCGCTGGATCCCGAGGACGCCGTCCCGTCGATGGTGTCCTACGACTGCAAGCTCGCCGACGAGATCCGCAGCGTGCCCGGCGACGTCGTCGACAACATGCTTGCGGCGTACAACGCCGGCGGCGGCGCGGTGAAGCGGTACGGCGGCATCCCGCCGTACAAGGAGACCCGGGACTACGTCCGCGAGATCCGGGAGCGGGCGGAGAAGTGGGCCGCTCCGATGGACGGCAAGGTCTCCGGTGGTCTGGCCAAGGTCGTCGCCGGCGCCAAGGAGGCGTACAACACCCCCTACGTCCTGGGCGGCAGCTGCAAGCCTCCGTTCGTGGGCTCTACCGGCTGCGACTGTTCCAGCCTGGTCAAATACGCCTGGAGCAAGGTCGGTGTGAACCTCCCCAGGGTCACGTACGACCAGGTCGGCATCGGCAGCAAGGTCAACTCGGCCAAAGACCTGCGGCCCGGCGACCTCATCTTCTCCGGTGGCAGCGCCTCTAGCCCGGAGCACGTCGCCATGTTCATCGGCGGCGGAGAGGTGATCGACGCACCGCACACCGGTGCGCGCGTCCGGATCGAGCCCCTCTCGTTCTGGACGGACCGAATCCTGATCATGAAGCGTCCGGACTACACCGAGCCCGATTCAGGCGGCACGTCGGGCTCTTGGGTCGCCCCGGTCGCCGACGAGCACATCGGCACCGGATACGGGGTCTCGGGGTCAATGTGGTCGAGCGGCCACCACACTGGCGTGGACTTCCCGGTAGGCAAGGGAACCGCAGTTCGCGCGGTGGGCCCGGGCACCGTGGTCACGGCCGGCTGGAACTCCGCGTACGGCTACCAGGTGGTGATCAAGCACGGGGACGGCAAGTACTCGCAGTACGCGCACCAGTCCTCGCTGAACGTCTCCGTCGGCCAGAAGGTGAAGGGCGGCGACCGGATCGGATGGTCCGGCGACACGGGCAACGTCAGCGGCCCGCACCTCCACTTCGAGATACGTACCGGACCCGAGTACGGATCGGACATTGACCCGCTGGCCTACCTCCGCGGTCACGGCGTGAAGATCTGACCCACGGCCGGCGTCACGCGCCCCCTGCAAGGGGGACGTGGCGCTGGCCGACGCAACTCGGCGAAGAATTTCGGAGCGGAGTGTCACACCGAGCCGGATCCCGACACCTGTAGCAGACGAAAGGCCCGTTTGCTCTCTGGAGGTGCCGCCGTGCTCCCGACTTCCCCCGTGCCCGCTCCGGCTGACGCCGCGGCGCCGCCCACCTTGCCCGCGGACGGTGCGCGATGACCACGACCGACCTCATCGACGGCGTCATCGGCTTCACCGGGGACCTTCCCGGTCACGCCGAACAGCTGGCGGACTCGGTGATGGCCAACGCCTGGTGGGTCGCACTGGTCGCCCTGGTCGCCGGCGGTGTCGCTGCCGCGGTCCGCTGGGCCCTTTCCCGCGGCCCGATGTCCAAGCGAACGGCCCTGGAAGTGCTGCCGACCACCGGCTTCGACCCGAAGCCGGAAGAGGTCATCCGCTTCGGGCACCAGATGGCCCGCGCGCACAAGAGCGTGTCGCGCTGGCTCGTCTCCTCGACCCGCACCAGCGCCCTCCGCGTCCGCTTCACCTGCTCCGACGGAGCGCTGTCCATGAGGGTCGAGGGCCCGGACCGAGCGATGTCGGTGCTGCGCCACCAGGGCTACGCCCAGGTCGAGATGAGGCCCGTGGAGGCCGACGGCCGTGCCGCACGCGAACAGCCGCAGATCCGGCTCGGCTCCTGACGCCCCGACGCACACCACAGACAGGTAGACCATGACCATCGCACCAGACCCGACCGTTGCACCGCCGGTCGATCTCGCCAAGCCGCAAGCGGACGTCCGCGACAAACCGGCCCCCCGGGAGATGCACTACGCCCGCGCGGAGCTGGCCCTGGCACTCCCTGACCACCTCGCCCTGCGCGAAGTGCCGCTCACCCCGGACCCGCTCGAGGCCCTGGCCAACGCGGTCGCCGACGTCCGCGAGGATCTCGGCGAGAGCGCCGACGTCATGCTGGACCTCGTTCCCGTCGCCCCGAACCGGGTCGGCAGCCGCCGCCGGCGCCTGCTCGCCCAGGCCCGCCGCAACCCGTCGGACGGTCCGGCCATACCCGGCATGCCGCAGCAGCGCACCAACCGGTTCGGCTTCGACCTCGGCGCCGTCATGTCCGAGATCGCCACCGAGATGAAGGGCAACCAGGGCGGCGGCGCCCGGCAGCGGCAGCACCACCAGCAGCAGCAGCGCACCCACCGCGTCGCCGACATGAAGGCCGCGATGGGCAAGCTCGCCCCCGGCGCCGAGCCGGTCTTCTCCATGCAGCTGCTCGTCCGCACCTGCGCACGCGATGAGTACCGGGCCCGGATGCTCCTGGACCAGGTCCTCGCCGCCCTGGAGCCGTGGTCCGGCGACAACCATCTCCGGCCCGTCGGTCTCCACCTCGGAGTCACCCGCGTCCGTTCGGACCACTGGTTCTACCGGAGCAAGTTCGACCGCCGCTTCGAGACCGGGCTGTTCGTGCCGCGCCGGCACTCCTGGGTGACCGCCCAGGAGATCGCCGGCCTGCTCAAGCCGCCCACCAAGCACAACAACGCCCCCAACATCACCCGCTCGGGTGGGGTCGTGCCGCCCCCGCCGGCGGCCCTCCCGACGTGGACGGGACAGAAGGGCCTGCTCCCCCTCGGCTGGGTGTCCAAGTCCGGCGGCGGCGAGCGCCTGGCCGGCGTCCCGCTGAAGTACCTGCTGTTCGCGTTGTTCCTCGGCAAGTCCGGCTTCGGCAAGACCGAGATGTCGCTGGTGCAGGCGATCGCCCTCGCCCACAACGGGTTCGGCGTGCTCTTCCTCGACCCCCACGGCGACGGCTGGACCCGCGCGCGGCCGTACCTGGCGCACAAGGAACTGGCCGACCGGATCTGGGAGATCGACCTCACGTCCCCGGAGCTCGACAAGATGGTCGGCTCCTGGAATCCGCTGTCCATGGAGCGCCGGCGCGAGTCGGAGATCCCCGACATCGTCCAGTACATCGTCACCGGCTTCGCCGCGGCCCTGAACTGGAGCGACAGCGCCGGCCGAGCGAAGACCATCCTCACCAGGGCGGTCGAGTCCCTGGTCTACCTGTCGTGGCACGTCTGCCGCGCCGGGCGGCCCGAGCTGGCGCCCACCGTCTTCCAGATCCGTACGATCCTCACCGACGCCGTGTGGCGCACCAACGTGCTGCCTTACCTGCCCAAGGACATCCGGGACTTCTGGGAGAACGTCTTCCCGAGCTACAGCAAGGAAGCCGTACCGGTCGTCACCAACATCATCGAGCGCCTGTCGTCCAGCAACGCGATCAAGGCGTTCCTCGGGTCGAGCCGGTCGACGTACGACATCCGGCACGCCATGGACACCGGCAAGATCGTCTTCGTCTGCCCCGCCGGCACCGGCGACGTCGACCGCATCATCAGCTCCCTGCTGATCTACGACCTCTTCCGCGCCGGGCTCTCACGACGTGACACCCCGCCCGACCAGCGCCGCGACTTCTACACCTTCATCGACGAGCTGACCAGCGTGGACGGCGCGTCCAAGGGCACCCTCGCCCAGATCACCGAGCAGCTGCGCAAGTACAACGTGAAGTTGCTCGCCATGACGCAGATGGCGCAGCGGCTGAGCGCCACCACCCGGCAGGGCCTGCTGCAGAATCTGTCGATCCTGTCGACGACCGCGTCCGACGTCGACGAGGCGACGCTGGTCACCCGACGGTGGGGAAAGAAGGTCTCCCCTGACACGATCGTCCAGCTCAACCGGTACAACTACGTGATGTCGGTGACGCTCGACGGCGGTACGAGCGACCCGTTCCGTGTCCGCGGTGCCTCGGTGGAGGACCTGTACGGCGACTACTTCCGGCCGCAGAACGAGGAGCGGCTGGCCCGGGCCATCGACGAGAACCTGCAGCGCCGCTCGGTGCGCGACATCCTCACCGACCTGCGCCGGCTGGACCTGAGGCTGCGCCGGTTCATCGTCACCCTCGATGTCCCGCCGGACGACGACGATCCCACCGGCGCCGACGTGCCGCCTGAGGAGCCCGACTTCGACGAAGCCGCACCCGCGGACGACGAAGGCCCCGGTGGACCGACCGACGGCCCGGCGTCCGCCGGTGAGCCCGCCAAGCCTCGGGTCCACGACAGCGAAGGCACCCTCATCAGCGGCGCCCAGCCCGATCCGGCTGACGAGACCCCGAACAACGTGCACCCGATCAATCCCCACCAGAACCAGTCGAGGCTCGGATGAACATGCCCCTCGCCGAATCGCCCGCGACGTCGGCGCCCACGCGCAGCTTCCACACGATCGGCCGCGAAATCCTGGAACTGCTGTACCAGCACCGGGTGCTGTCCACCCCCCAGCTGCATGTGCTGCTGACCCTGCCCGAGAAGCGGCCCGGCCGCCCCGTGTACCTGCGCTGGCAGCTCGGCGAGCTGCACCAGGCCGGGCTGGTCGACCGGATCCGGGCACAGGGACCCGGCGGCCGCGGGCGCGTCCAGAGCCAGCCGTTCCTGTGGTTCCTCACCGAAGCCGGCGCCGCGTCGGTGGAGGAGGCCGGGGAGCTACCGTCCCGGCCCTACCGGGTGTCGCCCGAGTCGGTCGCCGGGGCCCGTCAGGCGCACACGCTCGGCGTGAACGAGGTCGGGGTGGCCTTCGTCGAGTGGGCGCGCCGCCTCGGCCACGAGTGCGGTCCGCTGGACTGGACCCCGGAGGTCGCCAACCGGATCCGTGACGGGCAGCGCCGCTTCGAGGACGACCACGTCATCAGCGACGCCCTCCTCAACTACGTGCACATGGAGCGCGGTGGCCGGCGCACGATGCTCAGCTACTTCGTGGAGTTCGACCGCGCCACGATGACCTCCGCGCGGCTCGCCGCGAAGCTCCAGGCCTACGGGCGGCTGTACGAGTACGTCCCGCAAAGTACGGACCGTGCGCGACGGACCCCGAACGCGACGCGGCCGGCGTGGATGTACAACTACCCGGTCTTCCCCCGGGTCCTGGTGATTCTCGACGCGGCTCCGCCGAAGGCCGGGGAGCCGGACCGGCGCCCGCAGCGGCTGGCCGCGCGTACGGAGGACCTCTACACCCGCGCCGCGGCGGATGTCCGTCTCAGCCGGCTCAAGGGCGACATCCACATCGGCGTCACCACCCTGCAGCAGCTCCAGGAGCACGGGCCGTTCGCCCCGATCTTCACCCCGCTGCTGAGCGGCACGCAGTCCGCCCGCCCCGCCCCTACCGACCTCTACCTCGCCACGAAGTGACCGGCCGCGCCCCGGCCCCGAAGGAAGCAGCACCATGACCAGTACCTCGCTCGAGGCTCCGCCCGACGGCGGGAGCATGATCCGGCTCACCGAGATCCTGCACCGCAGCGTCAAGCTGCGGCAGCGGCGGTTCGAGATGCTGCCGCTGCGCGGCCAGGGCGCACCCTTCACCGAGCCCCACGCCCGTAACCCCTCCGACTCCCTGCCTCCGTCCGAGCTCGCCGATCTCATCTCCTCCATGTCCGTCATCGGCCTCCTCGAGCCGGTCCTGGCCGAGGAGATCGTCGTCGACGGAAAGGCGCCGACGATCCGTCTGGTCACGGGGGAGCGCCGACTGCGTGCGATGCGCTGGGGTGCCGTCAACCGGCCGGACAACCCGCACTTCGCGGCCCTGCCCGCCGTGGTCTGCCCGGGTCCCTTGTCCGAAGAGGAGCGTCACATGTGGCGCTTCGTCGAAAATTTCGCGCGTGAGCCTCTCCGGCCCGGCGAGCAGGCCGCCGCCCTGCTGTACCAGCGGTGCGCCATCCTTGTCGGCAAGCTCCTCAAGGCCGGCAAGCCCGTGCCCCAGGAGGTCTACGCGATTCCTGACCCGGCAGAGCGGTTCTACGCCCTGGAGAAGATCCGCGGCACCGACAGCGCATGTGCCGCTCCCTGGAGCGAGGTGCTGGACCGGCTCGGGCTGCAGCTCAACGAGCGCAAGGCCGGCGAGCTCGTGCGTGCGTTCCGCGCGCTGCCGCGTGACCTCACCGAGGAGATGGACGAGGCGGCGGTCCGCCTGAACACGCGGATCAAGTTCGCCGAGCTCCGCAATGGCCGGGCGCAGGCTGCTGAGGGCATTTGGGCCGCGTTGAAGTCCTCCAAGCGGCTCCACCTGCTGCCGACCGCCGTGAACGTCGGTTTGGAGGAGCCCGAGCTTGACCCGGAAGAGATCATCACCGAAGCCGAGGAGCGTCAGGACGCGGCGAACGCTGGCCGCCGGGCGAAGCTCACCCGGGTCCTGAGCAGCCCCGAAGCTCAGGAGGAATCCGAGGACGGCGAGGACGACGCCGCCCCGTCGGCATTCGGCCAGGAAGGGCCGGCCGAGGTCTCGGTGGCGGAGGGTGCGTCGCAGCTGGCACCGGCGTCGGCGGCCGAGGCCGGCACGGCGGCGCTGTCGGCCGACGGCGCCCCCAGTCGCCCGGCCGTGGAGGCCGACACGATCCGCACCGCCCTGGACGGAATCCGCGGCCTGCTGGTCGAGGTCCGAGCCGGCAAGGAGATCGCGCGTTACGACCGCGGTTCCCTGCGTCTCGCCCTGCGCGAGCTCAGTACCCACCTCGACGACGCCCCCGCCGGCGAGACAGACCACGACGCGATGAACGAAGGAAGCGAAGCCGCATGACCAGTGTTTCCCTGCCCATCCCGACCGTCGGCGTTCCCCTGCCCGGCCGGGGCTGCGACTGCAACAGCTGCGCCTTCTACGCCGGCCCGGACGGTCGGGGAGGTCCGGCCACCGTCGAGCCGCTGTGCACCGGCCAGAACTCGGACTGCCGGTTCTGTGGGTGCGCGGCGGCCGAAGCTGACGCTCCGGCGAACGCGTGCGTGACCCGGAAGTGCCCGATCCGGTGCGGGAGCCGGACCGACATAGCCGGGTGGATGGCCGACGTCGGCGGCACCCTGACCTTCGACGACATCACCGTCGACAGCACCCTGCCCGCCGGCTTGCCGTCCTTCATCCCCATGACTGACGGCAGCGCCGTCACCAAGCTCGACACCAGCCTGAACTGGCCGGCCTACGGGGTCGGTCTGCGGCGCGTTTTCTCCCCGGACACCCACACGCTCTACAAGCGCTTCACCGAGCAGACCGCACGCCAGGCCCTCGCCCTCGGGGAACACCAGAAGGCCGTCCTTGTCGGCTACGGCGAGGACCCCCTCGTCGAGGCCTTCTGGACCCGCCGCGAACGCGACAGGCTCGTCGAGCGAATCGCAGAGCAGGAGTGGGACCTGGTGCTGTCGTGCAACTACAGCATCTACGGCGACTGGCCCCGCACCGAGCACCTGCTGAACATGCGCCGCAGCTTGATGCTCGCCCAGGAGTTCGCAGAGGCCGGCGTGAACGTCGTACCGAACGTGTACTGGTTCCGGCTGGAGGACCTCCAGCGCTACCTCGCCTGGATCGAGGACACCCAGCCGGCGGGCATCGCCATCAACGTGCAGACCGTCCGCGACAACGCTGACTGGGACAGCTGGGAGCGGCCCGGCCTGCACTGGCTTGCCGAGCATCTGCCCGAGGACATGCCGGTCTTCCTCACCGGCCTGTCCCGAGCCAACCGCATCGCCGAGATGGCCGAGATCTTCGGTCCCCGGTTGACCTTGATCTCCCAGAATCCCCATCAGTACGCCCTGCACGGCGCGATCATGACCCCCAACGGCCGCGAGGACGTCCACGCCCGCAGCGAGGACGCGTTCGCCGCCACGGTCCAGTACATGGCCTCGCTCCTGCCGAACCGCTGAAACTTCTTCGCCCGCACTGTCACACCGGCGGCTCCTCCCACACCTGTAGCAGGTGAAAGCACCTACGGGAGGAGCCTCCATGACGACCGACACCAACCACCCTGATGCCGAGACGACGCAGACGCCGACGGCCGCTCCCGCCTGGCGGCTGTGGATCCTGCTCGTCTGGCACCCCGTGCTCGGCCTTCCGGTCGACCCCGTGGCCGTTCTCGGCCTCGACGAGGGCCAGCAGCAGGCGGCACCGGTCGTGCGCTGGGTCCCACTTGTCTACGAGGCGGCCGACCCCTGGCGAGAGCGCCTGAGCGCACCCACCACCAGCCAGGACATCGAACGCTGGATCGCGCAGTCCGGCGGCGTGTGCGCGATCGAGCCCGCCGACGTTCCCGACGGCGCGCTCGACCTCACCCACGCCGCCGACCTCGTCCTGGACGAGCTGCTCGCCGAGGTCATCCCTGCGCTGCCGTCGCGTGGTGACGGCTGATGGGCACGGGCAGCAAGTCCTCGCACGCCTCCTACGCCGTAGGGCCCACCACCGCGTCCGAGACGGACGACGTGGTGGCCGAAGCGCCGGCGCAGCCCATGTCCGACGAGGAAGTCCAGGCCAAGGCCGACCTCCTGATGGCGATGAACCTCATGGAGGAGATCACCGACCCGCCGTTCGCCCTCGACCCCGAGGACGAAGTCCCGACGGACCCCGTCGAGCGGTACAACGCCTTCGTCGGCCAGGTCGAGCAGGCTCAGGAGGCCATCGAGAAACTGAAGGAGGCGGGCGCTTCCGACGAGGAGATCGAGGCCCACACCAAGGCGCTGAAGGCGCAGACCCTCGCCTACCTGAACTCGCTCGACGAGGACGACCTTCGCGAGATTGCCGAGGCCAAAGGCTTCGAACACCCGGCGCTGGTGGGTCTGTCCGGCAAGGGCCAGCACCCCCTGGTCCACTGGCTCGACCCCGCGTACCCGGGCGACATCCCGTCCAAGGCGAAGATCCAGGCCGCCGCTCTCAACCGGTACAACGAGCTCCTCGCCGGCAAGACGGTCGGCGGAATGACGCTGGCTGACCTGCACGAGCTCGAGGGAACCGAGCCGCCCCTCAGCGACGGCGCCTGGAAGGCCACGCCGGACGAGGTCGCGGCCTCCGCCCAGGCGGTGACCGCGTCGATCGAAGCCTGGAACGAGGCGAAGAAGACCTACGGGCCGCAGTCTCAGGAGCAGAGGGCCGAAGCCCTGCAGGCCATGCTGGCAGCCGAGCAGAAGATGGAGTCGGCCGACTGTCCTGAGCTCGGCGAGGACCTGGCCAAGGCCAAGGCCGAGGCAAAGTCGGTGGTCGACGAAGCTCTCAATCACGGGTACGTGGATCCGAAGGACGTCAAGCCCCTGGTCCAGGAGGCTCTCGCCTCGGGGAAGCTGAGCGAGACCGAGGCACAGCACCTCAGTGGTCAACAGCTCGTGGCACTCATGCGGCCCAACACTCCGGAAAGCCAAGTGGAGTCGCTGAAGGCCCTGGCGGCCAAGCGGCAGGAGCAGCTGGCGAACCTCGACGCCGGCTACGCCGCCCACGTTGCGATGGCTCCCGGTGGGGACCAGCCGCTCAACCTGCCGCCGGCGGGCGACCCGGGCGCGCCGCAGGCGATCGCCGCGTGGGCGAAGAACGCCGGCGACGTCCGGGACATGCAGACGAGCGTGAACGGCTGGTACGCCTACACCCAGCAAGGCGGTGCCAGCGACACCCCGTACGCCGAGCACCCGGCCCTCGGACCGGGGAAATACCTTCAGCCCAACGAGATCACCAGCGACTTCAAGACGTGGGCCGCGAAGCAGAAGCTCGCCGACCTGCGCACCGTCGCGGCCGAACTGGGGATGGACAACAACGGCAAGGCCACGCGGGCCCAGGTCCAGAACTACATCGCCGCGAGCTTCAACAAGAAGTACGACCAGCAGGCCATCAAGGACAAGGTCAACGCGGACGTCGCGAAGAAGGAAGCGGCCAAGGCCGCCAAGTCGGCAGCCGCCATGGCACCTTCGGCGAAGCCCGATGGGGGTCTGGCCTCCGACGAGGCGGTCCAGGCCCTGGCGAGCAAGCTGCCGAAGAACGGCGCGACCGCCACGCCCAAGCCGTCCGCGAACGCAGCGAAGCCGGCGAAGGCGCCGAAGCCGGGGTCGTTCAACGCGAACATCCAGGCGCTGATGGCCGAGGTCCAGCAGGCGAAGGCGACCAGCCAGGACGTCCCGGCCTACGTCGATCCCAAGGAGGTCGCCGGCTGGTCCTTCGGCGCGGGTACCAAGGTGTCGAACCTCGGAGGGACGTACGCCAAGACCGTCCATACCGGCCCGGACGGCTCGCAGTGGATGTTCAAGGCCGACCACAACCACGGTGGGGCCCTGGGCCACACGGAGGCCGCCGCGTCCCAAGTCCTGTCGTTGGGCGGCGTGCCGGCAGTGCCTGTGTACCACCACAAGAAGGCCGACGGCACGGCCGGTTCCATCCAGCCGCTGCTCAAGGACGCCAAGCCGTTCACGTCCAGCCCGAGCCAGTGGACGCAGTCCCAGGTCGACGCGATCGTCCGGTCGCACGTGGGCTCCTGGTTCGTCGGCGAGCACGACGGTCACCAGGACAACTGGCTGGCCACGCCCTCGGGCGGCCTCGTGCAGATCGATCGTGGGCAGGCCTTCAAGCACTACGGCCTGGACAAGCTGTCGGTCGACTACGCCCCCAGCGGCGGCGGCGGCTTCACCCCGATCCACCAGAAGCTCTACCAAGCAGCCCTGGGAGGCGGCTTGGCCAAGGGCGTCAAGATCAGTCCTGCCGCCGCGCACCCGGTGATCAAGAAGTTCGAGTCCATGCCGGATGCACAGCTGCGCTCGATCCTGCACTCCACCGCGCACGAGGGCGTCAAGGCCGGCGTGGCGTGGGTGCCGCAGATGCGCAGCAAGGCGGCCAAGGCGCTGAAAGTCCCGCAGTCCCAGGTCACGCACGCCCAGATCGCCGCGGCGTTCCTGGACCACGCAGTCGAGAGGAAGAACAACTTGCGTCAGAACTTCGCCGACTTCTTCGTCAAGCAGATGGGTCTGCCCTCCGGCGCCTCCCTCAAGCACGGCGGTGGTAGCTGATGGGAACCGGATCCAAGTCGAGCCACCAGAGCTACGCGGTCAGCCCCACCGCGCTCGCCGAGGCACCCACCGCGCCGCCGGACATCACCGGAGCGCCGAATGCGCCCGAGGGGACGGACCTCACGGGCGCGGCCGCGGGAGGCACAGGCGTCCCCGAGCTCGAGGAGCTGGAGCTCTCTCAGCTGCTTGCCGAACCTGCTCCCCCTGCGGAAGCTCCCGTTCCCGAGGAAGCTCCGGCGGAGCTCGACGCGCTGCTGGGCGCCGAACCCGCACCTGAGCCTAACGTGTCCGCTACCGGACCCGAGGAGGAACTCCAGGAGGCTTCGGCCGAGCCCGAGGGCCTCGCGGCTGAGGGGGAGCTGCAGGACAGCGCTGAGGAGGCGCCGGCGGAGGAGGCCGGACTGCTCCACGCCGACGACATCGAGGAGGTCGAGGAGGAAGATGAGGAGACGGACCCGCCGCTGACGCCGGTGCCGGCCGCGCCCCCCGTCGGCGAGCCGACCGGCACGCCGCTCCTCGTGGGCGGGGACGACTTCATCAACTCCGAAGCCACCCTGGTCGCCTACGACTCGCCGGACGGCCCGCGGGAGGTGCTGCTCACGCACATATCCGAGGAGGCCGAGGAGAAGCTCCTCGACGCGCTGAGCATCCCGGGCACCCACATGGAGGAGATCCAGGTCGAGGAGGAGGTCAAGGAGCGCCTCGACCTCGACAAGGAGAAGAAGCTGGCCGAGCTGACCAAGACCGCGATCAGCTCGGTGCAGCACAAGCTGAAGACCGGCTCCGAGATGTCGGACGCGTCGATCGCCAAGCACCAGGCGGCTGTCGACGCGGTGTCCGCCGTCCTGAGCGACCCGTCGATCAGCGACGACGAGAAGGCCATGGCCCAGCACTACATGGACCAGCTGAACGTCGTGAAGGACAAGATCGACAACGGCGGGTCGGTCATGCCGTGGATGGACGCCTACGAGGTGACCGAGACCAAGATGGTCACCAAGCAGATACCGGTGCCCAACGGGGAGCCGGAGCCCGGCACGCTCGCCGCGAAGGTCCGCAAGGCCAGCCGGATCAAGGCGTCCCTCGACCCGGAGACGGGCCAGTCGTCCTGGGACGGCGTCACCCGCAGCTCCGCCAACGGCACCGAGTACGAGATCGACATGGGTGACGGCTGGACCGCCGTCTACCGCCCGTACAAGGACAACGACCCGAAGCACACGGAGTTCTCGCTGCGCGGGCAGCTCGAAGTCCACGCCCCGGCTGGCGCCGGCCACGGCAAGGACCTCGTGGAGCGCCTGGAGCAGCTCCACCTGATGAACAAGCCGATGACCGCGGCCGAGGGCGAGTGGACGTACCTGTCGAACAACATCCAGGCGCAGGGGCTCGGTGGAGCCGCTGGCATGCAGGCGGCCATGGACACGGCCCAGGGACTTCAGGACCTTCAGGTCCAGGAGATCGTGCACCAGCGGATGGAAACCCTCATGGGCCTCGACAGCGGGGACCTGCAGACGGCGATGAAGCGGATCCAGTTGGAAGCCGCCCACAAGGTGCTGCCGATGAAGGTCGAGGTCGTCCGGGACGCCGTGGCCAAGGCCTCCGGATTCTCGGACGGGGCCGCACTGGCGGCCAGTCCGGGCTACGAGCCGACACCGTCGACGTCCGGCAAGTGGCTGACGTGGTCTCGCTTCGACGTGACCGGGAAGCAGGCCGAGATCCAGGGGGCGTTCAAGGGGAGGTCCCTGACCCACGGTCTCCACGGCGGTGCGCTCGCCAGTCTCCTGGGAACCGGCGTACTGGCCTCCACGGAGAAGCGGGCCGTCATGGGCATCGGCGGCGGACTCGGCATGAGCGAGCAGGCCGACAAGATGACCGGCGGCGCCAACAGCGTGTTCCTGCGGGTCAAGAAGACTCCCAGCCAGCCGAGCGGCGGCATGCTGATCTGGGACGACCCGAGCGTGCTGATGCGACGAAGTGACTATTACGCCTACAACGGCGACCACTACGGCGCCATCAACCCCGCGCACCACAACTACAACGAGAGCGCGATCACCCGGGACCCGATGAAGATCGCGAAATTCTCCGCCGCCGGCAACGAGGTCATGTTCAGGAACGGGCTCGACCTGTTCGGAGCGGAGGCGCCCAGCCGGATCGTGTGCCACACCGCCGCGGAGCGCACCACCATCCTCGCTTCCCTCGCCTCACGTGGCATCACCCACATGGGCGGGAAGGCCGTCGAGGATGTCCTGTGCACGACCGACGACTACAGCTGACAAGGAGCGATCGAATGACACAGCAGTGGCGACAGCGATTCTCGGACCTGGTCGCGGGCAACCACAGCCCCACGGGCGACCCGGTGGACGCCGGCGCGCGCCTGATCGTGTGGGACCCGGACGGGACGGAGGTCTTCCGCGCCGCCCTCGCCCGGCACCACCGGGTCGAGGACGAGGATGAGCCAGAGCAGGTTCTGTGGATCCGGCCGCTGGTCGGCGGCGAGGACAACGGCGCTGGCTACCTGTTCAATCTCAACGCCACCCGTCGGCGCTCCCTGACCTGCGCTCGCGGCACCCTTGTCGACGACGGGGTGGAGATAGACCTGACCAGCGGGCAGCGAGCACGCATCGAGCCGGCCGACGGCCCCGAGCTGGAGCAGCTGATCCACTGGGACGACTTCACCAACCGGCTCACCCCCGACGAGGACGCCGCGCTCAAGCGCCTGGACGCCGACTCATGGCACGGACGGTACGCATGAGCGGCCCGACGCCGGCACCGAAGAGGCGAGCAAGGGGCGTGTTGGCATGATGGCCTCGAGGCCACGGCGGCCGCGCGGAGGAACCGGGAGGTCTCGCTGCGCCGGCCGCATGCCGACCAGCATCGACGCAAGATCCAGACCGCGCCCGAGAGGAGGAAGAACATGGCAGATCGAGCCCACCCGGTCACGGAGCAGAGGCACGCCGAACTGCGGAGCCCGCTGCCGGAGGACGAGCGGAACCTGCCTGTCGACGTGCATTGGCTGCGCCGGCGAGCGAAGCAGTTCGCCTCCGTCTCGCAGCGAGACTTCCACCTCGTCTTGGACCTCGCGGCGTACGCGTCGATCAGCGGCATGCCGTTCCTCTCGCACTACGCAGCCCAGGTGTATCTGGGCCCGAAGAGCGCGCGGCTGAAGGTGCCGTTGATGGCCGTCAACCTCCAGCTGGTGACGACGCGCGAGGAGGCCGACCGCGCGCTGGCTCACGAGACCATGCACCTGGTCGTTCCGTCGTACGGTCACAAGGCAGCCGCGTTCGCCCGGGCCCAGCTCCTGCTCGACCAGGTCGGACAGCTCACCGCCGCGCCGGCGTAGTCCGGCGTCCACCGGCCGGCCGCGCTGCTGCTCCCCCAGGGGCATCAGCTGGCCGGCCGTCACTTAAACCGGTGCGTTGCGTATTCGCGTTTCAATATGTATCGTGGTGCGTGTCGGACGGGGAAGACCCCACCGGCCGGAGCCGCTGTTCGCGGCCCTCAACTCCAGCCCTGTGACCCTGACGCGCGCCAGCGTGCCGATCACGGGCCTGACCCTTCTCGGAGACCCCATGCCGAGCACCATGAAGAAGCCCTTCAACTACGTCGAGAACGCAGCCGTCACGGCCGCGGTGAAGCGCGCCCGGACCGGTCAGCCCGCTCAGATCGGCCCGGACCCGGCCCTCCACAGTCAGGACGCCGAACTGCACTGGGTGGAGGCGGTGCTGCGCCACCGTCTCTCACTGCGCTCCCTCAACCGCCCGGTCAGCATCCGCACCAAGGACGACGACACCCATCCGCTCGTCGCGGACGGCAAGCACTTCCCCGCGGTGGCGCTGTCCATCCCCTTCGCGGACAAGACGCTGACCTTCCTCGCGAGCTACGACGACCGACGCCGCCTCGTCTTCGACCTCCTCGCCCCGTGCGAGCGGTGCGGCGCGCCGGTTCCCACCGAGGAAATCAACTCCCTTGAGGACCTGGGCGACTACCTCCTCCAGGCCCGCGACACGCTCGGGGGATCCCCCCGCCTCCGTACCTCCCCCGCGCACGCCGCGGACTGCCTCGCACACGGCGACTGATCGCTCTTCCCCCTTGCCCACTGGCGCCCCCGGCTGATGCAGCCGGGGGCGCCCTGCATGAAGCGACACCTCACCATGACGACAGCAATTCCCGGCCCCTCCGCCAGCAAAGAACCTGTGCAGCACGAGCCGGACCCCCAGCCCACCCCTGACGTGCACGGCCCCTTCGGCCGGGTCGTCGACGTCCGCAAGGACGCCCCGACGTCGGCGTCATCGGCGTGGGTGACGTGGCTGCTGTTCATGGTCCCGCTGTACATCGCCGAGTTCCGGGACCTCCCGCAGTTCGAGATTGCGCGCGTCTCGGCGCGGGCCGCCGACCTGATCGCCAGCCACGGCGACGACGCGCAGTACGGCGGCCACCACCAGCGCAGTGCGCGCACCGCCATCGCCAAGGGACTCGGCGTGCTCGCGAGAGCCGGCGGCGGCGTGACCGCGCTGGGAATCCACGCGTGCGTCCGCCCCCACGCCGGCTGCCCCGGCATTTCACCCACCCACTCCTCCCCTTCGAAGCACGAGGAACGAGATGTCTGAGAACAACACGGCCGGCAGCACCAAGCCCAAGCGGCTCCTCACCCAGAACTCGGACCTGAGGAGAATCGGCGTATACAACTGGACGCTTCCGGCTTTTGTGATCGAAATGCCTGACGGCAGCCATTTCAACGTCTGCCCCCAGGCGGGCGTGTGCGCCCAGTTGTGCTACGCCCGGGTCGGCACGTACCGGTTCAAGAACGTCCGCGCAGCCCACATTCGAAATCTTCTCCTCTGCCGGGACACCCCCGAAGAGTTCGAGAGGCGAATGACGGAAGAACTCAGCCACAAGCGATACGCCGGAAAGTGGATTCGCTTGCATGATTCAGGCGAGTTCTTTTCCGATGAATACGTCCTCACCTGGATGCGCATCATGAGGAATTCGCCGGGAGTCCGTTTTTACTGCTACACCAAGGAAATCAGCCGGTTTCGTCGGCTGGTCGTGGACGATGCGCCCGAAAATTTCCTCTGGTGCTGGAGCCTGGGCGGGAAGGAGGACCACCTCATCGACCTGAAGACCGAACGGCACGCAGATGTTTTCCCGACCGTGGAAGCGCTGATCGCCGCCGACTACACCGACCAGACCGAATCCGACCTCCTTTCCGTTCTCAGCGAGTCCCCGCTTGTAGGAATCCCGGCCAATCGGATTCCGCACCTTCTCAAGAAGCAAGGGCTGGAGACATTCGGCAGCCTCCAGCGGGCGCGCGACAAGAAGCTCCGCGCGAAGAACTCGGGCGCGGACCAGGACTTTGCCCTCGCGCACTGACCGCTCACGTGGGGGTGCCTTCGGGGAGGGGCGGATCACCGCAGATGCCGACGTAGTGGGCCACGAAGGCGGCCAGGGTCAGTGAGTGGAAGACCTCGTGGAACCCGAAGAAGCGGGGGGAGGGGTTCGGGCG
>NZ_JBFAZJ010000045.1:0-44816 GCF_040681715.1 Streptomyces sp. NPDC051582 | reverse complement strand
TCCCCCCGCCGGGGCCCCCCCGTCGGGGGCCCCCCCCGCCGGGGGTTGAATCCCCCGGGTCGCGGGCCCTCGTCCGTGTGCACGGGCAGGGTTGGGCGCCGGTCAGGCGAAGACCACGCAGGTCGCGGCCGGTACCGCCACCGATCCGGCCCGCCGCGGCTGCCCGGTCAGCGGGTCGACGTCGAACCAGGTGACGTCCCCGGAGCGCTCGTTGGCCGCGTACAGCCGTCGCCCCGAAGGGTCGGCGGCGAGGTCCCGCGGCCAGCTGCCGCCGCAGTCCACGCTGCCCACCAGGCGCGGCTTCTCGGGCCCGTCGGCGAGCGAGAAGGTGGCGATGGCGTCGGCCCCGCGCACGGCCGCCCACACGAAGCGGCCGTCGGGCGAGGCCACCACGGCCGAGGGGTAGGCCCGTACGGCCCCTGGAGCGGTCGCGGGGGCGACCGGAACCTCGCCGATCGGTTCCAGCTGCCCGGAGTCCGCGTTCCAGCGGCAGACGGTCAGCTGCGGATCCAGCTCGTGCAGGACGTACACCACGTCCGCGTCCGGGTGGAAGACGAGATGGCGCGGGCCCGTCCCGGCGCGCAGCGCGGTCTCGGCGTGCAGGCGCAGCTCCCCGGTGGCCGGGTCCGGGGAGCAGACCCGGACCGAATCGGTGCCGAGGTCCACGCTGAGCACCCAGCGGCCGCCCGGATCGGGCATCACCTGGTGGGCGTGCGGCCGTTCCTGACGGCTCGCGTCGGGGCCGTCGCCCTCGTGGACGAGGACCGACGCCGGTCCGCGGAGGCTGCCGTCCGCGGCGAGCGGGAGGCTGCTGACGCTGCCGGAGGTGTAGTTGGCGGTCAGCAGCCGACGCCCGGCCACGCCGAGGTGGGTCGGTCCGGAGCCGCCGACGGGGACGGCGGGACCGAGGGCGGTGAGGCCTTCGGGGGTGGACCGGAAGGCGGCGGCCGCGCCGTGGTCCGTCTCGCTCACGGCATAGAGCACCCCGGTGCCCGGATCCAGGGCGAGGTACGAGGGGTCCGCGACCGCGTCGGTGGCGGAGAGGAGGGTCAGGGCACCCGTCGCCGGGTCCACGGCCGCGGTGGTGATGCCGCGGCCGCCTCCCGAGGTGAACGAGCCGATGTGGGCCCGCAGTCCGCCGCTCCGGCCCGTGCCGTCCGCGCCTTCCGTACCTTCGGCGCCTTCCGCGCCTTCGGTGCCTTCCGTGCCGTTCACAAGGTCCCCTCTCCACCGTCCGGATCGATCCGTGGGGAGCCGACGGTAACAGAAGGTCTAGACCAGATGGCGCCCTTGGGCCCGTTCCTGCGCGCCCGGGTGGTGCACGTACGCCGTCGAGCTCGGCCGGTCGTCGTACGTGCGGTGGAAGACGGGGGTGGCGGAGCCGGAGATCGGCGGCACGATCCAGGACCAGTCCGCGCCCACGTCACGCCCCTTGCGCTCCTCGCGCTCCACGTGACTGAGGAAGCGCCGGGACTCGGTGTGGTGATCGGCGATGGTGACCCCGGCCCGGTCGAAGGAGTGCAGTACGGCCCGGTTGAGCTCGACGAGGGCGCGGTCCTTCCACAGCGAACGGTCGCTGGCGGTGTCGAGGCCGAGGCGCCGGGCGACGGCGGGGAGGAGGTTGTACCGGTCGTTGTCGGCGAGGTTGCGGGCGCCGATCTCCGTCCCCATGTACCAGCCGTTGAAGGGCGCGGCCGGATAGTGGACTCCGCCGATCTCCAGGCACATGTTGGAGATGGCGGGTACGGCGTGCCAGCGCAGCCCCCAGTCCGCCCAGCCGGCGTCGTCGGGGTGTTCGATCGGAACTTCCAGCACGGCGTCCGCGGGGGTGTCGAACCAGCGGGGCTTGTCGTCGACGCCCTGGACCACGAGCGGCAGGAGATCGAAGGGCGTGCCCGCTCCCCCGGTCCAGCCGAGGGCGAGCAACGCACTGGTGAGCGGGGCGTTGCGGGCGTCGCCCACGGTCACGGAGTGGTGGTCGCCGTAGCCGGCGTACCGGACCAGCTGCTCGCTCCAGATCGTCGGGCCGGGTCGGTCCGGGGCGTCCGGGGCGAAGACGGTGATGGTGGGTCTGACCCGGCCGCCGTTGGTCGCGTCGCGCAGGTGCTCGAAGCACTCGGCGGCTATCTCGTCGGCGCCGGTGAGCTCGCGGCGGTCGCGCACGCGCAGCGAGTTCCAGTACAGCCTGCCGATGCAGCGGTTGCTGTTGCGCCAGGCGACACGGGCCCCGTGGACCAGCTCTTGCGGGGTGTGCCGGTAGCTTCCGGTGGCCGCGAGCTCGGCCCGCACGGCGGCGAGCCTGGCCCGCGGATCACCCGCCTGCGGATTCTCCCGGTGGAAGAGCTGGATGAACTCCTCGGCCGCTTCCCACACCTGGGCGGTGGTCGAGCGCTGTTGAAGTATTTCCATCCCGGGCGTTACCCCCTGTCCGGCCAGATCCACCCCGTACCTACCGGATGAATGCGCGGTCAACCCTCACCCGTTGTACATGCGGCAGGTCAGCGGCGAAGGGCACGTACATCCGGAACAACTCCACCGAGTGATCTTCGGGCCATTGCCCTGCGGAGCGGACCTGACAGGGCGTACGATCCGCCGACGCCGTTCTCCGACGTGGCGGATCAGGGGCCGGGGCCGGGTCAGGCCGTGATGGCCAGGGGGGCGCGCGGGTCGGTGCGCAGGGGGCCGTGGAGGGCCACGAGGGCGTGCTCCAGGCCGTGCAGGTGCGCGAGGACCGGCTCCGCGGCGGTGGGTCCGGGATGGGCCGCGGCGACGCGTTCCGACATGACCCGCGGGGCGGTCAGCGCCTCCACCGCCCTCTCCACCCGCCAGCAGGCGGCGGCCAGCCGGGCGTCGTGCGAGGCCTGCGGGTCTGCGGCGACGGCCACCAGTCCGCGCACCTCGCGGGCGCAGTCGTCGAGCAGGCCGAGCACCTGCCGGGCCCGCGCCTTGCGGGCGCGCAGCGGGCTCAGCGGGTGGACGAGGGGGGCGAGGGCCATGCGTACGCGGCCCAGCAGCAGTTCGAGTTCGGCGGCGTGCGGGGCCGGATCCGCGTCGGGGTCCCCGGCGAGGCGGTCGAGGGCGGCGGCCGTGGAGGCCCGTACGCAGTGCAGGGCGCGCTGGATCCAGGCGTCGTTGGCGGCGTGCGTGGTCACCGGGAGGACGAGCGCCACCGCGAGCGCCGCGCCGAGCGCGCCGATCGCGGTCTCCTCGAAGCGCAGGAGCAGCAGGCCCGGGTGCAGGACTCCGAGGAGCCCGTAGAGCAATCCGGCCATGACGGTGACGAAGAACATCATCCAGGAGTACGAGGGCGCCGCGGTGTAGAAGATCCCGAAGACGCATACCGCGACCAGGGCCGCCGTGGGCGCGGGGGCGCCGTGCAGCGGTACGGCGATCAGCAGCCCGGCGGCGATGCCGACGACCGTGCCGAGGACCCGGCGGAACCCGCGGACGAGGGTCTCGCCGCGGGAGGCGGTGTTGACGAAGATCCACCAGGCGGTGCCGACGGCCCAGTACCAGCGGTCGTCGGAGAGCGCCTGGCCGATGCCGAGCGCGAAGGCGCAGGCGGCGGTGGCCTGGAAGGCCTGGCGCGTGGTCGGCCGGGCCAGGCCGGTGCCGGGCAGGCCGGGCGGCGCGGCGGGCGGCGGGGTGCGGCGCTCGATCGGCCACAGGACGAAGCGCACGGCTCCGGCGGAGAGCAGCGCCAGCCCGACGGCGGCGTACAGCTCGGGCAGCTGACCGGGTACGGCGTGCAGGAACTGCGTGACGAAGAACATCATGAAGCCGAAGATCCCGAGGGCGTGCCCGCGCGGCCCCCAGCGGCGGGCGTAGACCCCGGCGAAGACGACGGCGAGGAAGGCGGCGTCCCGGGCGGGCGGCGTCCCGTGCAGGGTGGTGGCCAGGGCGAGGACGGGAAAGCCGGCGACCGGCAGCAGGGCACTGGTCACGCGCTGGGCCCGCACGGTCGGGTCGAGCACGGTGAAGAGGGTGAGCAGGGCAGCCAGTCCCCCGGTGATGGAGGCGGTGAGGGAGAGGCCGCAGAGCTCGGACACGGCGACGGCGAGCCCGATGCCGAGCACGGCCCGCAGCGAGTTCCTCAGTCTCTGGCGCCCCGGATCCGGAGCCACGAACATCCTCTTCACGGCGGTGTGCCGCCCCCCTTGCAGTGGTGCGCGCCGGTCCCGCGTCCGCCCGGGGGTGGTGGGCGGCAGGCGGGCACGGCGAAGGCACCGCGCTCCGGACCGGCCTCGTTGCCGCCCGGCGCTGCGCGGCGCCGTAAGTACATGGATACGACACAGATAAGCATCCGAAGGCCCACTGGCTCAACACACCTCCGCTTCACTGGACCATTGGCCCAGTACAGGCGTGCAGCCGTCGGCCACGAGCGACCAACGGACCAGCGTTCGCTCAGGCGGGCCGACGGGCGTGGCAGAAGAAGTGCTCCTCGGGCTCGCCCCCCTCGGGCCGGAACAGCGCGGTGTGGTGATCCAGCACCTCCAGGCCCGCCGCGCCGAGCAGTCGCAGGTGCTCCGCCGGGGAGAGGCTGCTGACCGTGACCTCGTGCCCCATCCACACGATGTCCAGGTCGCTGATGTCCCCCGGGACCGTGGCCAGTACGAGGTACCCGCCGGGCGCCACCCACGAGGCCATCCGCGCCAGGGCCGCGGCCACCTCCGGCTGGGACATCACGAGCAGCGGGAAGAAGGAGCACACCGCGTCGAAGCCGCCCTCGGCGGGCGTGTAGGTGCGTACGTCGGCCTGCTCGAAGCGGGCCCGCGGGACCCGGGAGCGCGCGAGGCCGACCATGTGCGCCGATACGTCGATGCCGGTCACGGCGCAGCCGGCCCGCGCGAGGACTTCGGCGGTCGGACGGCCCGTACCGCTGCCGACGTCGAGGACGCGGGCGCCGGGGGCGAGGCGGGCGGTGAGCCAGTCCAGTGCGGCGAGCTGTCCGGGGACGTGCCCGAACGCCTCCTCGTACCGTGCGCCGACCTCGTCGAAGACCTCTGCCGCGGACCGACCGCCCTTCATCGGCTCCCCCACCGTCACCCTCGATCCGTGCGTCCGCGCCCGGCCGGTCCGGACGCCGTGGAGGTTCTGCCCGGCGGCGCGGCCGGGAAACGGCGGGGCGGGGTACCGGCGTGCCGGCGCTCATCCGGGGATGCGGGCCGCGGCGCGGCCCGAGGCGATGGTTTCGAGGTCCGCAGTCAGGGAGTCCAGCCAGGCCGTCGTGGCGAAGTAGGGAAGCCCGGCGTCGGGCGGCGCCGCCTCCGTGGGCGGGGTCAGTGCCTCCGGGAGGAGGTCCCCGGGGCCGCCCGGTGGGCCGCCGTCCCGGGTCTTGTGGGGGGTTTCCGCAACCGCCGCCGCGCGGCGCAGTCCGGCCGCGACGCGGGCCGCGTACTCCTGGAGCCCCGCCGCCTCGCCGCCCGCGAGCGGTGTGCCGTCCGCGCTGCCCAGCACCCGGCCGGCGCCCCAGAGCACGTGGTGCCCGGTCATCACCGCGGCCTGCCAGTCGGGGCCCGGCCCGGGCGGGCGCTGCGCCTCGCTCTGGTACTGGGCGTACGCCGACTCGGCCATCACCAGCGTGACCCGGACCCGGTGCTCCTGGTCCCCGGGCGGCTCCGCGGGCCGCCCCGGCGCCGTGACCACGGCGGTGGTCGACTCGACGTCGTCGGCGCAGGCGCGCAGCAGCCCGGCGACCGCCCGGCCCAGCTCGTCATGGGCCCCGCGCGGCCAGGCGAGCAGCCCGCACACGATCCCGATCGAGCTGCCGATGAGCACGTCGAGGAAGCGGACCTCGGCCAGCTGCCAGGTGACCGCGGACAGCTGGGCGAAGACGACCGAGACGACGAGCGTGAACAGCGCCTGCGCCCAGCCCACGCCCTTCACCGGCCCGACGGTGAACGTGAACAGCATCAGCGGCGCGAGCGCGATCGCGTACACGGTGGTCTGGCCGCCGGCCAGTGCGAGCACCGTGCCGGCGGCGAGCGCGCCCACGCAGGTGCCGATGAGTGCGCTGCGCACGGTGCCCCGGGTCTGCACGGCGGTGGTCCGGGTGAGGCTGACGACGGCGAGCATCGCCCAGAAGCCGTGCGGGAGGGAGTCGATCCCGGCCACGGTGCGGGCCACGGCGAGGGCGAGGGCGATCCGTACGGCGTTCTGGAAGTGCACGGACCGGGGCCCGGTGTGCGCGGCGAGCCGGTGCCACCACAGGCGTACGGTGCTCTGCCGGACGTACCAGAACCGGTCCGCCGCGTCGGCGTCCGGATGCGCGCCGCGCCCCCGCACGGCGATCTCGGCCGACGTGCGCAGCGCCACGGCGGCGTCCGCGACCTCCAGCAGGGCGGCCTGCCGGCGGCGGGACTCGGGCAGTTCGGCGGGGGTCCGGGCGTTGCGGGCGCGCAGCCGGAGCAGTTCCGCCGAGTCCGTGGCGGGCCGGCGCCCGTCACCGAGCAGGGTCGCGGTCCCGCACACCGATTCGCGGACGGCGCCGAGGAGGTCGATCCCCGCCTGTCTCGGCTCCCGCCCTGCGGGTGGTGCGGGCAGGTTCCGCAGCCGGGAGAGCAGGGTGCGCGCGGCCAGTCCGGTGTGGGCCAGGCCGCGCTGGCGCACCCCTGGTCCGGCGGCCCGCTCCGCCTCCGGGACGCGGGAGGAGCGCAGCGATTCGGCGGCCGCCCGGGCCCGGTCGGAAGCCGGAGCGGTCAGTACGTACGGCGGCCGCCCCAGCGCGGCGGCGCACCGTACCGCCTCGGCCGCGGCGCCCGCGGCCCGCTCCGCGTACGTGGGCACGCGCGGGTCGGGCAGGATTGACGCCTCGGCGGCGATGAGCAGCAGGAGGCCGACGAGGGCGCCGCCCAGCCGCTCGCCGAGGGTGTGCGGGAGGTACGGCGGGAAGCTGGGCAGGATGTAGAGCAGCTGGAGGCCGGGCGCGGCGCCCGCCGCCCGCGGTCCCGCCGCCGAGGAGAAGGCCAGGCAGAAGCCGACGACGGCCATGCCGAGGACGGCGCTCCAGGTCCGTACGGCGAGGAAGGTGCCGAGGACCACCAGGAAGCAGACCACCGGGAGGAGCCTGACCATGACGGCGGCCCGCTGCCGTCCGGTGCCCGGGATGCGGGCGAGCCCGGCCAGGGAGACGGCGCCGAAGAGGGCGTAGGTGGCGGCGACGGGCCGGTCGAACACGTACAGGAGCACGAGGAAGCTCGTGCAGGAGGCGAACGTGGTCCGGACGGCGCGGCGCGCGGCCGCCGGCACCGGGCCGGTGCCCGTCCGCAGTTCCCGTTCGAGTTCCCCAAGGGCTCGCACGGTTTCAGAATCCCACGGGGACGGCCGCGGGACCTGTGGACGGGCCGGACCTGCCTATGGGTGGGTGTTCCAGCCCGCGATCACCGGGAGGCCGTGTTCGGTGGACAGGATGCTGACCGTGCCGGTGCGCAGGAGGAAGAGCCGGCCGTCCTGCGGCGGCAGGCCGAGGTAGCGGGCGGTCAGGACGCGCAGGAAGTGGCCGTGGGCGACGATGACGGCATCGCCGCGGTCCTCGGCGAGGACCTCGCCGGCCCGGGCCAGGGCGCGGTCCGCCCGGGCGCCGACCTGGGCGGCGTCCTCGCCGGGGTGCTCGGCGTCGCCGGGCGGGACGCCGTCGGTCCACAGGGACCAGTGCGGCCGCGTCCGCTGGATCTCGGCCGTGGTGACGCCCTCGTAGCCGCCGTAGTCCCATTCGTACAGGTCGGGGTCGGTGACGCCGCCGTTCAGGCCCGCGAGTTGGGCGGTGGCGACGGCGCGGCGCAGCGGGCTCGTCAACACCAGGGCGAAGTGCCGGTCGCGAAAGTACGGGGCGAGCGAGATGGCTTCTTCGACCCCGGCGGCGGTCAGCGGGATGTCGGTCCGTCCGGTGTGGCGCCCGTTGGCGCTCCAGGCCGTCTCGCCGTGTCTCACCAGCAGCAGGTCACTCATGATCCGGACCCTAAGCCCTCCGGCATGTCGGCGCCGGAGGATTCGGACGGCATGTCACTGTCGGGCGTCATGGACGAGAGCGCGCACCTGTGGCGGCTGCCGCCGTTGACGGCGCTGTTGGTCGTACTGACCTTCGTGACCGGAATGATCGAGGCGGTCAGCCTGCTCGCGCTGGGGCCCGTGTTCACGGCGATGCAGACCGGGAACGTGCTGTTCCTGGCCTTCGGGGTGGCGCGGGAGGGGAGTCTGCCCGCCCTGGCGCCCGCGGTGTCGCTGGCCGCCTTCGCTCTGGGGGCGGTGTGCGGGGCCCGGCTCGAAGACGCGGCGGAGGCGCTGGGGCGGCGCTGGTTCGTGATCGGCCTGGGGATCGAGGGAGGGCTGATCCTGGTCGCGGCGGGGGCGGGCTGGGGCCTGGCGGCCCATTACGGCGAGCCGACCGGGCGGCACATGACGGTGGCGGCGCTGCTGGCCGCGACGATGGGCATGCGCAACGTCAC
The DNA here is from genome assembly GCF_040681715.1 of Streptomyces sp. NPDC051582. Taxonomy (NCBI): domain Bacteria; kingdom Bacillati; phylum Actinomycetota; class Actinomycetes; order Kitasatosporales; family Streptomycetaceae; genus Streptomyces; species Streptomyces sp. NPDC051582. The sequence continues at coordinate 36,372 of NZ_JBFAZJ010000045.1, read as the reverse complement.
CAGCATGCGGGTGAACGTGCCCGGGCTGCCGACCACGCTGGTCACCCGGTCCATGACCTCCTTCCTCGGCGGTTCGGCGCTGGGGCAGGACAGTGCGTTCGGGTACGGGACGGGGGCCTGGGCGCGGCGGGCCGCCGCCGTCCTGGCGATGTTCACGGGCGGGATGGCGGGGGCCCTGCTGGTGCGGGCCGGCTGGCCGGTGAACTGGCTGCTGGTGGCGCCGGGCGCGGTGGTGCTGGCGGTGGCCCTGGCCTATCTGCCGCAGCCCCTGCTGCACGCACGCTGAGCGACCGGACGCCGGCCGTCGGCAGCTGGCGTCGGCGTCGGCGTGGGAGTGGGAGTGGGCGTGGGCGTGGGAAAATCGATGCGCAAACGCTGCGAGTGGCTCCTTCGGGGCGCGCTCGCGAGGCTCGGACCATGGACGAAGCCATGGACGAGCGGGAGCGCGAGGAGTGCGTCGCGGCAGGTTTCGCGGCGGGCGACGAGCGGTGCATGGAGGCGGTCTACCGGCGCTGGCGGCCGCTGGTCCACGCACTCGCCCACCGGTACCTGGGTGACGAGCGGGAGGCGGAGGACGTCACCCAGCAGGTGTTCCTCGCCGCCTGGAACGGCCGGCACCGCTACCGGCCCGGGCCCGGGGGCCTCGGGGCCTGGATCACCGGAATCACCCGTCACAAGGTGGCCGACGCGCTGGAGGCGCGGACCCGCCGGGCCCGGGTGACAGCAGCCGCCGTACGCACCTCGCCCGGCGCCACCGACCGGCTCGGGGGGCCGGCGCGCCAGGAGGCGGAGCAGGTCCTGGACCGGGTGCTGGTGCTCGGGGAACTCGCCCGGCTGCCGTCCGAGCAGCGGCGGGTGCTGCACCTCGCCTTCTACGCGGACCTGACCCAGACCCAGATCGCGGACCGCACGGGGCTGCCGCTGGGCACCGTCAAGAGCCATATGCGAAGGGCCCTGCACCGGCTGCGGGGGTCGCTTCTCCAGGCGGCGCCAGCGACTCGATGACCACCAGGCCCGAACGCAGCCCGTACAGCCGCTCGGTGCGCGGCCCCGGCGCCTCGGCTCCCCATCCGGGCCCGGCGAGCAGCAGGGCCGGACGGGCCCGGGCACCGCGCAGACCCCACTCGATGCCGGCCACCGACCGGGCCAGGGCCACGTCGGCGGTCGTACGGGACTGCGCCCACAGGACGACGCCGCGCGGGCCGGTGCGCCGCACGGCGTCGTGCAGGGCCTCGGGCGGCAGGGCGGCCCCGAACATGCGGGCGGGCACGCCGCGCTGGCCGAGGGCCGCGGTCAGGGCCTCGATGGGCAGGCTGTGCTGTTCGCCGGGGACGCAGGCCAGGAGTACCGGCGGGCTCATGGGCGGCTCGGGCAGGGGCCGGATCCGGTGCAGCGCCGCGGAGATCTGCCAGGACAGCAGGTGTTCGACCTCCACGTAACGCTCCCCGGCCGTGGCCCACTTGCGGCCCACGGCGTGCAGGGTCGGCGCGATGACCTCCTCCCAGGCCGTGACCAGACCGTCCTCGGCCAGGACCCCCTCCAGCAGCTCCGCCACGGTCGGCGCGTCCAGGCGTACGGCGGCCCGCGAGAGCCCCCGGCACTCCTGACGGACCGCCCCGAGCGGGAGGGCGTCGGGCCCGCCGGGGGTCGCCGGCGGTACGGCCGCCCCGGCGCGGGTCGCCGCGGGGGCGCCGCCGAGCGCGGCGCGGGCGGCCTCGGCCGGAGGGATCCCGTCGGCGGTGAACCGGCACATCAGCTCCAGCCGGGCGATGTCCTCGGGGGTCCAGCGGCGGTGCCGGCCCGTCTCGCGGCGGGCCGGGCCGATCGCGTACCGGCGCTCCCAGGAGCGCAGCGTCGTCGGCGAGACCCCGAGGCGGCGGGCGACCGCGCCGGTGCTCAGCGCGGCGGCGGGGCCGGGCGGGGACTGGGGCGGCGGCTGGGGGTGCGGTGGTGTCTGGGGGTGCGGTGGTGTCTGGGGCACGCGGTCCACGCGCTCACGATAGGGGTCAGGGAACGGCTCCGCCGCTCACTCCGCTCCCCGGCCGCGCCGGAACCGGTCGAGCCCGTCGGCCAGTTCCACGATCGGGTCCGGGTAGTCGTAGCGGGCCCGCTCCAGCCCGGGCAGCCGCCAGGGCTCGTGCACCCTGGGGGCGTCCAGCCCGGCGAGCTCGGGGACCCAGCGGTGTACGTACCGTCCCGACGGGTCGTAACGCAGGCCCTGGCGCACCGGGTTGAGGACCCGGTTGGGACGGGTGTCGGTGCCCGTCCCGGCCACCCACTGCCAGTTGAGCTGGTTGTTGGCGAGGTCCCCGTCCACGAGGAGGTCCAGGAAGTACCGGGCTCCGATCCGCCAGTCCACGTACAGGGTCTTGGTGAGGAAGCTGGCGGTGAGCAGCCGGCCCCGGTTGTGCATCCAGCCCTCGTGGCGGAGCTGGCGCATGGCCGCGTCGACCACCGGGTAGCCGGTGCGGCCCTCCTTCCAGGCCTCGGCCTCCTCCTCGGCGGCCGCCCCGGTGCGCCAGTGGTCCCGGCGGTCGCGGTAGTCCCGTGCGGCCGTCTCGGGCCGGGCGGCGAGCACTTGGTGGTGGAAGTCGCGCCAGCAGAGCTGGCGGACGAACGCCTCGGCGCCGGGGTCCCCGGCGGGCCCCGCGGCGGCGGAGCGGGCGCGGTGGACGGCCTCGGTGGGCGAGAGCGTGCCGAAGTGCAGGTGCGGGGAGAGCCGCGAGGTGGCGTCGCCGGCCAGGTCGTCGTGGGAGTCCGCGTAGCGGGAGAGGCCGGCGCGCAGCCAGCGCCGGAGGAGGTCGCGTGCTTCGCGCTCGCCGCCCCGGGCCAGGCCCGGGGAGACCCCGGTGAGGTCCGCGCGCCGCGGCAGCGGGTCGGAGCCGATGCCGTCGGGCACGCGGACGGAGCGCGGGGCGGCGGCGACGGCGCGGGGCGGCAGTTCGGACCAGCGGCGGAAGTACGGGGTGAAGACCGCGAAGTGGTCGGAGCCGGCGGGGAGCACCGCCCCGGGGGCGGCGACCGTGACCACCGCCTCGTGTACGTAGAGCCGCACGCCCTCGGCTTCGAGGGCGGCGCGCAGCCGTTCCTCGCGGGCGTGGGCGTAGCCGCTGACCCCGGCCGCCATGTGGACCTCGTCGGCGTCGCATTCCCGGACGAGGGCGAGGACTTCGGCGACGGCGTCGCCGGAGCGCAGGACCAGGCGGCCGCCGCGCTCGCGCAGTCCGTCGTCGAGGTCGGCCAGGCAGTCGGCGAGGAAGGCGAGCCGGTTGGGCGCGGCGAAGCCGGCCGCGTCGACGGCCCGGTCGCGTACGAACAGCGGCACCACCCGGTCGCAGGAGGAGAGGGCCGCGCGCAGCGGCGGGTGGTCGTGCAGGCGCAGGTCGGAGGTGTACAGGACCACCGCGACGTTCATGGGTTCTCTCGCTCCGCGTCGGGACCGGGGGGACGGCTGTCGTCGGATACTTCGGCGGACGGGCCCCGGCCGGATGCGGACACGGGGGCCGGATGCGCGGCGGCCTCCTCGTCCAGGCGGTGCGCGGCGCGGGCGATGTTGCGGGCCATGCCGCCGAAGACGACGGCGTGGAAGGGCGACACGCTCCACCAGTAGAGGTGGCCGAGCAGTCCGTGCGGATGGAACAGGGCCCGCTGGCGGTAGCGGGCGCCCTGCACGGCGCCGCCCCGGTCCCCGTCCCGTGGTGAGGGGGACACCGGGTCCGCGCACATCTCCAGCCACGCCAGCCCCGGCAGCCTCATCTCGGCGCGCAGCCGCAGCAGGCGACCGGGTTCGATCGCCTCCACCCGCCAGAAGTCCAGCGAGTCCCCCACCCGCAGCCGGGACGCGTCGCGCCGGCCGCGCCGGATGCCGACGCCGCCGGCGAGCCGGTCGAGCCAGCCCCGTACGGCCCAGGCCAGGGGGAACGAGTACCAGCCGTTCTCCCCGCCGATCCCCTCCACCACCCGCCACAGCGCGGCGGGCGAGGCGTCGACCGCGCGTTCGCGCCGGTCGGTGTAGAGGCTGCCGCCCGCCCAGTCGGGGTCGGTCGGCAGCGGGTCGCTGGGCGCGCCGGGCAGGGAGGCGGAGGACCAGCGGGTGGCCACGTCCGCCTCGCGCACCTTGCGCAGGGCCAGGGAGACGGCCCGGTCGACGCCGATCGGGGCGCCGGGCGGATCGGGGACGTACCGGGCGATGTCGTGTTCAGCGCACACGACCTCGTGGCGCAGGGATTCGGCGAGCGGCCGGGCCAGCGCCCGCGGCACGGGCGTGACCAGGCCGATCCAGTGGCTGGACAGCCGCGGGGTCAGCATCGGCACGCGCAGGATGAGCCGGTGGGGCAGCTCGGCGACGGATGCGTAGCGGCGCATCATCTCCTCGTACGTGAGCACGTCGGGCCCGCCGATGTCGAAGGCCCGGCTCACCTCGGGCGGCATGGCGGCGCTGCCGACGAGGTAGCGCAGTACGTCGCGGACGGCGATGGGCTGGACGCGGGTTCCGACCCAGCTGGGGGTGACCATGACGGGGAGCCGCTCGGTCAGGTAGCGCAGCATTTCGAAGGAGGCCGAGCCCGAGCCGATGATGACGGCGGCGCGCAGGACGGTGGTCGGCACCCCGGAGCCCAGGAGGATCTCGCCGACCTCGGCGCGGGAGCGCAGGTGCGGGGACAGCTCGCGGACCGGGATTCCGGCCGGGGTGAGGCCCCCGAGGTAGACGATGCGGCCGACGCCCGCCGCACGGGCCTGTTCGGCGAAGATGCGGGCGGCGGTGCGGTCGCGGTCCTCGAATCCGGATCCGGCGCCGAGGGCGTGGACGAGGTAGTAGGCGACGTCGATGCCGCGCAGGGCGGCCGCGACGGACTCGGCGTCGGTGACGTCGCCGCGGACGGTCTCGGCGCGCCCGGCCCACGGGTGGTCGCGCAGCTTCTCGGGGGACCGGGCCAGGCACCGCACGCGGTGCCCGGCGTCGAGCAGCTCGGGAACCAGGCGGCCTCCGATGTAGCCGGTGGCCCCGGTGACCAGGCAGTGCAGGCCGGTTGTGGCCGTCATCGCGCTCTCCGTTCCTCGACGTGTGCCCACAAGGGATTCCGGCCGACCGCTGGTCGCGGATGCGGCGGTCCGCCGGAAAGGCACCGCTCTGGGCCATTGGTACAGTCGCGGCATGGCGGTGGACGAGCTCGACACCCGGATCCTGCGTCTGCTGATCGAACAGCCGCGCACCAGCGTCCGCGAGTACGCGCGGATCCTCGGGGTCGCGCGGGGCACCTTGCAGGCCCGGCTGGACCGGCTGGAGCGCACCGGGGTGATCACCGGGACCGGCCCCGTCCTGTCCCCCGCGGCGCTCGGGCATCCGGTGCTGGCCTTCGTGCACATCGAGGTCACGCAGGGACACCTGGACGAGGTGGGCGACGCCCTGGCCGCCGTGCCCGAGATCATCGAGGCCTTCTCGATCACCGGCGGCGGTGACCTGCTGACCCGGGTCGCGGCCCGGGACAACGCGCATCTGGAGGACGTGATCCAGCGGCTGATCCGGCTGCCGGGCGTGGTGCGCACCCGTACGGAGGTGGCGCTGCGCGAGCGGGTCGCGCACCGTTTGCTGCCGCTGGTCGAGTCCGTGGCACGAGGAGTGCGCAAACCCTGACAGGATGGCCGGGACAGGTACACAACCGGCAGGACGGGCAGAGCGGATGATTTCCGTCATATTCGATCTCGACGGCACCCTCGTGGACAGCGAGCCGAACTACTACGAGTCGGGGCGCCGCACCCTGGCCCGGCACGGTGTCCGCGACTTCACCTGGGAGCAGCACGCGCGCTTCATCGGCATCGGCACCCTGGAGACGCTGGAGATCCTCAGGGAGCGGTACGCGATCGAGGCCCCGGTGGAGCAGCTGCTGGCCGAGCAGAACGCCGCTTACCTGGAACTGGCCCGGACCGGGACCGAGGCCTTCCCCGAGATGCGGAAGTTCGTGGAGCGGCTGCACGCGGAGGGGATCCCGATGGCGGTGGCGTCCGGGTCCTCGCGCGAGGCGATCGACGCCGTCCTGGCCGGGACGGGCCTGGACGCGCTGCTGACCACGGCGGTCTCCGCCGAGGAGGTGGCGCACGGCAAGCCCGCGCCCGACGTCTTCCTGGAGGCGGCCCGCCGCCTCGGCGCGGACCCCGCCGACTGCGTGGTGGTCGAGGACGCGGCCCCGGGAGCCCGGGCCGCGCACGCGGCCGGCATGTCCTGCGTGGCGATCCCGTACGTCCCGGCCACGGCCCACGACCCCGCCTTCACCGGCGCCGGCCTGCTGTTCCGCGGCGGGCAGCGCGATTTCAGCGCGGAGGCGGCCTACGACTGGCTCTGCGAACACCCGGCCGCCTAGCGGGTGGGAAGATCCCGCGGTCGGCGCGGGTTGGTAGAACCGTGAACGACATGGTGCGGGGAGCGGCGGGCGTCGACGTGGTGGTCGTCGGGGCCGGGCAGGCGGGGTTGTCGAGCGCGTACCACCTGGCGCGGGCCGGGATCGGGTACGTGGTGCTCGATCACGCGCCGCGGCCGGGCGGGGCCTGGCAGTTCCGCTGGCCCTCACTGACGTACGGCAAGGTGCACGGGATGCACGCCCTGCCCGGCATGGAGCTCACGGACGCCGACCCGCGGCGGGCCTCCTCGGCGGTGATCGGGGAGTACTTCGCGGCGTACGAGGAGCGGTTCGGGCTGCGCGTGCGGCGGCCCGTGGACGTCACGGCCGTACGGGACGGGGACGGCGGGCGGCTGCGCGTGGAGTCCTCGGCCGGGATCTGGTCCGCGCGGGCGCTGATCAACGCGACCGGGACCTGGGACCGGCCGTTCTGGCCGCGCTACCCGGGCCAGGAGAGCTTCCGGGGCCGCCAGCTGCACACCGCGAACTATCCGGGGCCCCAGGAGTTCGCCGGGGCCCGGGTGGTCGTGGTGGGCGGCGGCACCTCGGCGGTGCAGCACCTGCTGGAGATCGCGGAGGTGGCGGCCGGGACCACGTGGGTGACCCGCAGGCCCCCGGTGTTCCGCGACGGGAGCTTCGGAGAGGCCGAGGGCCGGGCCGCGGTGGCCCTGGTCGACGAGCGGGTACGCCAGGGGCTGGCGCCCCAGAGCGTGGTCAGTGTGACCGGGCTCCCGCTGAACGAGGCCGTCCGCGCCGGGCTGGCCTCGGGTGCGCTGGACCGGCAGCCGATGTTCGACCGGATCACGCCGGCGGGCGTGGTCTGGGCGGACGGGCGCCAGGTGGAGGCCGATGTGATCCTGTGGGCCACCGGCTTCCGGGCCGCCATCGATCACCTGGGTCCGCTGCACCTGCGTGAACCCGGGGGCGGCATACGGGTCGAGGGCACCCGCGCGGTCCGCGACGAGCGGATCCACCTGGTCGGCTACGGCCCGTCGGCATCGACGATCGGCGCCAACCGCGCCGGCGGGGCCGCGGTCCGCGAGATCCGCCGCCTACTGGCCGGCGGCGCGGCCGGCACGCGGAGTACGGACCGCACGGCGGCCACGGACGGCACGCAGGCCACGGACCGTACCGATGGCGGCCGCCGCCCGGATCGCGCCCCTTCCGCCCGGCCGGCCTAGCCGGCGCGGGAGCCGGGCCGGGCGCGGCCGGCGGCGACCTCGCTGGTCCCCGACCCGGCCTCCGACCGCGGCCCCGTGCTCGCGCCGGCACCGGCACCGGTACTGGCACTGGCACTGGCACTGGCACTGGCACCGGCACCGGCACCTGCCCCGGCCCGGATCCGGTTGAACTCCGCGACGTGCTTCTTGTGCTCCTCGTACGTCGCCGAGAAGCGGGTGTCCCCCGGCTTCACGGTGACGAAGAACAGCCAGTCGCCGGGCGTCGGCGCGACGGCCGCGGCCATGGCCTCCACTCCCGGACTGTCGATCGGCGTCGGCGGGAGCCCTTGGCGCTCATAGGTGTTGAAGGGGCTGTCGATCCGCGTCTCGCTCAGCCTGGTGCCCACCGTGCTGCGGCCCAGCGCGTAGTTGATGGTGGAGTCCATCTGGAGCGGCATCGACCTCGCCAGCCGGTTGTGGACCACGCGGGCGACCTTGCCCCGGTCCGAGCGGGACTCGGCTTCCGCCTCGATGATGCTGGCGAGCGTGGCCGTCTGGTACGGGGTCATCCCGTGGGCCTTGGCGCCGTCCGCGACGGCTCTGGTCGCCAGCTTCCGATTGGCCGTGTCCACCATGTACGCGAGCAGGGAGGCCGGGGTGGACTTCGAGGTCACCGGGTACGTCGCCGGGAAGAGGAAGCCCTCCGGATTGCCCTTCGCCTCCGCGGGCAGGGCCAGTGCGGCCTTGGGCACCACGGACTTGGTGGAGCCGGCCGGGAGCTTCAGCTCGCGGTCGATCGCGGCGTACACCTGGGGTGCCCGCCACCCCTCCGGAATGGTCAGCCGGCGTGGCTTCTCGGGGGCTTCTCCGCCTCGCATCAGCGGAAACAGGGCGGCCGCACCGACGGCGAGCAGCATGCCGAGGAAGAGCGCCAGACGGCCCCGGCGGGTGAGCCGGGAGCGACGCCGTGGCGGCTGGTACTCATGGCGCATGCCGGCACGCTAACCCGCGAAGGGTCACATTTCCGGTATCACACCCAAAATCCGGTCATACGATCACACTTTTACCGGCGTGGGCTGCACGGCCGGCTCCGGCGTGAGCGCGGCGTCCCGGTCGCGGCGGACCAGGGCCGCGTACCGGCCTTCCGCCTCCAGCAGCTCCTCGTGCGTACCGCGCTCGGCGATGCGGCCCTTGTCCAGGACGACGATCTGGTCGGCGTCGCGGACGGTGGAGAGCCGGTGCGCGATGGTGATCGTGGTGCGCCCCTGGGACAGGTTGTCGATGGCCCGCTGCACGGCGTGTTCCGTGCGGGTGTCGAGCGCGCTGGTGGCCTCGTCGAGGATCAGCACCGGCGGATCGCGCAGGATGGTGCGGGCGATGGCGAGGCGTTGCTTCTCGCCCCCGGAGAAGCGGTAGCCGCGCTCGCCGACCAGGGTGTCGTACCCGTCGGGCAGGGACTCGATGTGCTCGTGGATCTGGGCCGCGCGGGCAGCCTCGGCGATCTCCTCGTCGGTGGCGTCCGGCTTGGCGAAGCGCAGGTTGTCGGCGACGGAGGCGTGGAAGAGGTACGTCTCCTGGGAGACCACGCCTATGGAGCGGGCCAGCGAGTCGAAGTCGAGATCCCGTACGTCCACGCCGTCGAGGGCGACCCGGCCGCCGGTCACGTCGTAGAGCCGGGGCACGAGGTAGCTGAGCGTGCTCTTGCCGGAGCCGGTCGGTCCGACCACTGCGAGCGAGCCGCCGGCCGGGACGGTGATGTCGATGCCCGTCAGGGTGGGCCCGTGCTTGGCGTCGTACGCGAAGTGCACGTCCTCCAGCCGGACCTCGCCCCGGGCCCGGTCCAGCCGTACCGCGTCCGCGCGCTCGGTGATGTCCACCGGCAGGTCGAGGTACTCGAAGATGCGGCCGAACAGGGCGAGCGAGGTCTGGATCTGCACACCGGTCGACAGCAGGCTCACGGCGGGCCGGAACAGGCCCTGCTGGAGCGTGACGAAGGCGACGAGGGTGCCGACCGAGAGCGAGGGGGCGCCGGATTGGAGGGCCATGCCGGCCGCCCAGTAGATGAGCGCGGGCATGGCGGCCATGACGATGCCGATGGTGGACATGCGCCACCGCCCGGCCATGCTGGAGCGGACCTCAAGGTCGACCAGCTTCTCGGACTCGTCGGAGAAGGAGCGGGTCAGCGAGTCCGCGCGGCCCATCGTGCGGCCGAGCAGGATGCCGCTCACCGACAGCGACTCGGTGACGGTCGCGGCCATGGCGGCCATCTGCTTCTGCCGCTGGAGGGTGATCTTCTTGCGCTCGCGGCCCACGCGCCGGCTGATCCACACGAACACGGGCAGCAGGAGCAGGGAGACGAGGGTGAGCCGCCAGTCCAGCGCGAGCATCGCGACGATGGAGGCGATCACGGCCGTCAGGTTGGAGACGAGGGAGGTCGCGGTGGAGGTGACGGTCGCCTGCATGCCGCCGATGTCGTTGGCTATGCGGGACTGCACCTCACCGGTCCGGGTGCGGGTGAAGAAGGCCAGCGGCATCCGCTGGAGCTGGGCGTAGACGGCGGTGCGCAGGTCGTGCATGACGCGCTGCCCGACGGTGGTGGATATCAGGGTCTGCAGCACGCCGAAGACGCTGGTGACGACGGCGGTGAGGATCATGCCGAGCGCGAGCAGGCTGAGCAGCCCGGTGCGCCCCTGCGGGATGGCGACGTCCAGGATCTCCTTCAGCAGGAACGGCGAGGCCACCGAGACCAGCGAGGAGGCGCAGACGAGCAGCCCCACGACGGCGAGGCGGCCGCGGTAGGGGCGGAACAGGGCCACGATCCGGCGCAGCTCACGCGGCTGCTCCGCAGGGGCGGGGCGGGTGGGATCGAGCGCTTCTTTCGATGGGGTCCATTTCGGCTCTTCGGGGCGCATGGGCCTCCTTCTGGCGAGACCTGACGGAGTACAAGACCTGTGAGACTCGAATGAGCATAGCTCATTGTTACCTATGCTCACAATGAACGTGGTCCTGGTACTGTTTCCCAGTATGAGGACAGCTTCCGAAACCGACAGCACGGACGGCGTGCTCGCCGAGCAGCTGCTGCGGCTGACCCGCCGGCTCCACCGGATCCAGAAGCACCACCTGGAACCGCTCGGCATCACCCCCGCCCAGAGCCGGCTGCTGCGCCTCGTCTCGCACTACGACGGCGACCAGCCGCCCCGGATGGCGGACCTCGCCGCCCGCCTCGAAGTCGTGCCCCGCGCCGTGACCACGCTGGTGGACGGCCTGGAGGCCGCCGAGTGCGTGCGCCGCGCGCCCGACCCGGCGAACCGGCGCGTCATAAGGATCGAGCTCACCGACACCGGCCGCGCCACGCTGCGCCGGCTGCGCAACGCGCGAACCGACGCGGCGGAGGAGATCCTGGCTCCGTTGACCGCCGAGCAGCGCGAGGTGCTCGGCGGCCTGCTGAACGCTCTGACGGACATGCCGATGGAGCGCAGCTGCTGAGCAGGCCGCACCGGGGCCGGGAGAGGGTTCCCCGGATTGGGCCGAACGAGTAAGGCGAGGGGTCGCGCATGCCGCTGCTGGAACCGAAGCCCGGGGCCCTGCGGCCGCACGGCGTCGCCGGCCCCGCTCCCGACCGGGTTCCCGACCACCGGGCCGCCGGCACCCCGGATCCGCTGCGCGCCGAGCTGACGGAACTGCTGGGCGCCGAGAAGGTGCTGTGGAAGGTCTCCGACCTGGTCCGCTACGCCTCCGACGCCTCGCCGTACCGGTTCGTGCCGCAGGTGGTGGTGGTCGCCGAGGACATCGACGACGTCTCCGCCGTCCTCTCGTACGCGCACGGCCGCGGGCGCGAGGTGGTCTTCCGCGCCGCGGGGACCTCCCTGAACGGCCAGGCCCAGGGCGAGGACGTCCTGGTCGACGTACGCCGCCACTGGGCCGGTGTCGAGGTGCTGGAGGAGGGCCGGCGGGCCCGGATCCGGCCCGGCACCACCGTGGCCCGGGCCAATGCCGCGCTCGCCCGGCACGGCCGCGTCCTCGGCCCCGACCCGGCGAGCGCCATCGCGTGCACCCTCGGCGGGGTCGTCGCGAACAACGCGTCCGGCATGACGGCGGGCACCACGAGGAACTCGTACCGCACCCTGTCCTCCCTCACCTTCGTGCTGCCCGGCGGGACGGTCGTGGACACCGCGGACCCACGTGCGGACGAGGAGCTGGCGCGCGCGGAACCGGCGTTGTGCCGCGGGCTGATGGAGATCAAGCGGGAGATCGAGGGCGATCCGGAGCTCGTCGCGCGGATCCGGGCCAAGTACGAGATCAAGAACACCACCGGCTACCGCCTCGACGCGTACCTGGACGGCGCCACCCCCGTCGAGGTCCTGCGCGGGCTGATGGTCGGCTCGGAGGGCACGCTCGGCTTCATCGCCGAGGTCGTCTTCGACACCGTGCCGCTGGACCGCGAGCTCACCAGCGCGCTGCTCTTCTTCCCCTCGCTGCCCGCGGCGGCCGCCGCCGTACCGCGGTTCAACGCGGCGGGCGCCCTCGCCGTGGAGGTGATGGACGGCAACACGCTGCGCGCGTCGGTCAGCGTCGACGGCGTTCCCGCCGACTGGGCCGGGCTCCCCAAGGACACCACCGCCCTGCTGGTGGAGTTCCGCGCCCCGGACGAGGCGGGCCGCGCGGAGTACGAGCGCCGCGCCGCCGAGGTGCTCGCCGGGCTGGACCTGGTCGCTCCGGTGGCCTCGGTCACCAATGCGTTCACCCGCGACGCGGGGACGGTCAACGGGTACTGGAAGGCCCGCAAGGCCTTCGTCACCGCCGTCGGCGGCGCCCGCGCCCCCGGCACCACCTTGATCACCGAGGACTTCGCGGTACCGCCCTCCCGGCTGGCCGAGGCCTGCGAGGCGCTCCTCGCGCTCCAGGCCGAGCACGGCTTCGACGCGGCCGTCGCCGGCCACGCGGCCCACGGCAACCTGCACTTCCTGCTCGCCTTCGACGCGGCGAAGCCCGCCGACGTCGAGCGGTACGGGGCCTTCATGGAGGCCTTCTGCCGACTGGTGGTGGAGGTCTTCGACGGCTCGCTGAAGGCCGAGCACTCCACCGGCCGCAACATGGCCCCGTTCCTGGAACTGGAGTGGGGGCCCAGGGCAACGGAGCTGATGTGGCGGACGAAGCGGGTCGTCGACCCGGACGGGCTGCTCGCCCCGCGCATCCTCCTCGACCGCGATCCGGCGGCGCATCTGCGCGGGCTGAAGACGATCCCGCGCGTCGAGGCGGTCGCCGACCCGTGCATCGAGTGCGGCTTCTGCGAACCGACCTGCCCCAGCGGGGACCTGACGACCACCCCGCGCCAACGGATCGTGCTGCGCCGGGAGATGATGCGCCAGCAGCCGGGCTCGCGCGTGCTGGGGGGACTGCTCGACGCCTACGGCCACGACGCCGTGGACACCTGCGCGGGCGACTCCACCTGCAAGCTGGCCTGCCCCGTCGGCATCGACACGGGCGCGCTGATGCGCGGCTTCCGCCACCGCCGGCACAGCGCGCGCGAGGAGCGCGCGGCCGCCCTCGCCGCGCGGCGGTTCAAGGCCGTGGAGGGCGCTTCCCGGCTGGCCGTGGCCGCCGCCGACCAGCTGGTGGGCCGTCTCTCCGACCGGGTCGGTGACCGGCTGTTGGAGGCGGTCACCGGGGCCGCCCGCAAGGCCGTGCGACCCGACCTGGTTCCGCAGTGGCTGCCGCAGCTCCCCGGCGCCGCCGCCCGGAAACCGCCCCGCACCGAGCGGGTGGGCGCGGCGGCCGTGTACTACCCGGCCTGTGTGAACAGGATCTTCGGCGGCCCCGGGGGCAGGCCCGGCCCCTCGTTGCCCGAAGCCGTGGTGGCGGTGTCGGAGCGGGCCGGGAGGCCGGTGTGGATCCCCGGCGACGTCGCGGGCACCTGCTGCGCGACGATCTGGCACTCCAAGGGCTACGAAGCCGGGAACCGGGTGATGGCCAACCGGATCGTGGAGGCCGCCTGGGGCTGGACCGCCGGCGGGCGCCTGCCGCTGGTGGTCGACGCCTCCTCGTGCACGCTGGGCATCGCGCAGGAGGTGGTCCCGTTCCTGACGGACGACAACCGGGCGCTGCACGCGGAGCTGACCGTCCTCGATTCGGTGGTGTGGGCGGCGGACGAGCTGCTCCCGCACCTGGAGATCCGGCGCACCGTGGGCTCGGCCGTGCTCCATCCGACCTGCTCGATGCAGCACTTGGGCGATGCGGCGCAGCTGCGGTCGGTGGCCGAGGCCTGCGCCGCGGAGGTGGTGGTCCCGGCGGATGCGGGCTGCTGCGCCTTCGCGGGCGACCGGGGCATGCTGCATCCGGAGCTGACGGCCTCGGCGACGGAGCGCGAGGCGGCGGAGGTGACATCGCGGGCGTTCGACGCGCATCTGTCGGCGAACCGGATGTGCGAGGTGGGCATGGACCGGGCGACCGGCCGCAGTTATTACTCGGTCCTGCTGGAACTGGAGCGGGCCACCCGCCCTTGACCCGCCGGCACGCGGCCTTGACCTGGCGGTTTACGGCCGCGCGGGCCGCACATCCCGCCGCGTGAGGCCGTGGCCAACGCAAAATCGATTGCCCGGAACCGGTCCGGAAGGCGAACCTTGCTCGGTTTGAACCACTCGACCAGTCTTGAGGCGTCATGCAGATCAGCGATCTTCCGTATCCGGACCCCGGAGTACCCGACGCCCGCTCCGGCCCGCGATTCTTGGTGTGGCTGGGGCGCGGCCAACTCGGCGGACAGGCCAAAAGCCTGTGCTGGGGACTGGTGCACTTCGGCGGCGTCGCCGGGCTCCCGTACGCGGTGGGCCTGGGCGTCGAGGCGGTCGTGCAGCGCGACGGCACCCGACTGCTGCTGGTCGGCGCCCTCCTGGCGCTGATCGGCGTCGCCATCTCGGTCGGCGACACGATGCTCCACCGGACGGCCGTCACCAACTGGATCACCGCCGCCGCGCGGGTCCAGCAGCTGCTCGCCCGCAAGACCGCCGAGCTGGGCTCCGCCCTGACCCGGCGGGTCGCGGCGGGCGAGGTGGTCGCGGTCTCCACGGGAGACGTGGAGAAGATCGGCTGGTTCGTCGAGGCGGTCTCCCGCTTCCTCGCCGCCGCCCTCTCCGTCGTCGCCATCTGCGTCGGCCTGCTGTTCTTCGCGCCCTCGATCGGCTTGGTCGTCGCGATCGGCGTCCCGGTGCTGGCCCTGTCGGTACTGCCGCTGCTGCCGCGCGCCACCCGGCGCGCCGACGTCCAGCGCGAGAAGGCGGGCAAGGCCACCGAACTGGCCTCCGACACCGTCGCCGGCCTGCGGGTGCTGCGCGGCATCGGTGGCGAGGAACTGTTCCTGGGCCGCTATCGCGAGGCTTCGCAGGAGGTCCGCAAGGCGGCCGTGCGCAGCGCCCGGATGTGGGCGCTGATCTCCGCGATCCAGGTGCTGCTCCCGGGCGCCCTGCTGATCACCGTGGTCTGGTACGGCTCCGTGCTCGTGCTGGACGGCCGGCTGGAGGTCGGTGAACTCGTCGCCGCCTTCAGCGCGGTGGCCACGATGCTCTATCCGCTGCGGCACTTCGAGGAGATCGCCATGGCGTACTCCTTCTCCCGGCCCTCCGCCGCGCGGGCGGCGCGGGTGCTGTCGCTGACGCGTACGGACGTCCCGGAGCCCGAGGCTCCGCGGGCCCGGATCCCCGAGGCCCCGGCTCCGGGCGGGGACCTGTACGACCCCGCGACGGGGCTGCTGGCCCCCGCGGGCCGGTTCACCGCCGTGGTGTGCGGGGATCCGGACCTGGCGGGACGGCTCGCCGAGCGCCTCGGCGGGCATCCGGCGGACGACGGCCCGGCCGCCGACCGGGTCCCGGTGCTGCTGGGCGGGGTCGCGCTGGACGAGCTCGCGCTGGACACGGCGCGCACGCTGGTCCTCGTACAGGACAAGGATCCGGTGCTGCTGTCGGGAACGCTGCGCGAGCTGTTCGCCGTACCGGCGTCCGGAGCGGTCGAGCCCGGGGCGGCGCTGGGCGCCGCCGAGTGCGGGGACGTCCTGGACGCGCTGCTGCAGTCGGCGCCCGACGGGGTGGAGGACCCGATGGACACCCGGATCACCGAGCGCGGCCGGTCCCTGTCGGGCGGGCAGCGTCAGCGGCTCGCGCTGGCGCGGTCCCTGGCCACCGACCCGGAGGTGCTGGTGCTGGACGAGCCGACCTCGGCGGTCGACTCGCACACCGAGGCACGGATCGCGGACGGGATCAGCGCCCTGCGCGCCGGGCGCACGACGGTGGTACTGGCCTCCTCGCCGCTGCTCCTGGACCGCGCCGACCGGGTGGTCCTGATCCACGAGGGCCGGGTCGCCGCGACCGGTACGCACCGCGAACTGCTGCACGGCGAACCGCTCTACCGGGCCGTCGTCACCCGCGAGACCGAGGCGGAACAGCGGGTGGCCCGGATGGAACTGACCCGGCTGGAAGAAGCCCGGCTGGAAAAGGCACTGACAGAGATCGAGGAATCCGCATGATCGGCGTGGCGCCGCCGCAATATGATCCGGCGGCCCCCTCATCGGCCGCCACCCTGCCCGTGGGCACGACGGCGACCGTACGGGGCTACGTGCGCGGCCTGTTCCGCCGGCACCGGCGGGCCTTCGTGCTGCTGGTGACGGTGAACGCGGCCGCGGTGACGGCCTCCATGGTCGGCCCGTACCTGCTCGGCCGGGTCGTGGACCAGCTGGCGGCGGGGGCCCGCGAGCTCCATCTGGAGCGCGTGGCCCTGCTGTTCGCGCTGGCCCTCGTGGTCCAGACGTTCTTCGTCCGGCAGGTCCGGCTGCGCGGAGCGATGCTCGGCGAGGAGATGCTGGCCGACCTGCGCGAGGACTTCCTCGTGCGCTCCGTGGGCCTGCCCCCGGGCGTACTGGAGCGGGCCGGCACCGGTGACCTGCTGTCGCGGATCACCACCGACATCGACCGGCTGGCCAACGCCATGCGCGAGGCCGTGCCGCAGCTGGCCATCGGCGTGGTCTGGGTCGGGCTGCTCTTCGGGGCGCTCACGGTGACCGCGCCGCCGCTGGCGCTGGCCGCGCTGGTGGCCCTTCCGGTGCTGGTCGTCGGATGCCGCTGGTACTTCCGGCGGGCGCCTTCGGCGTACCGCTCCGAGGCGGCCGGGTACGCGGCGGTCGCGGCCGCGCTCACCGAGACGGTGGACGCCGGGCGCACGGTCGAGGCGCACCGCCTCGGTCCGGGCCGGATCGCCCTGTCGGAGCAGCGGATCAAGGAGTGGACGGCGTGGGAGCGGTACACGCTGTACCTGCGCACCGTCCTCTTCCCCGTCATCAACGTGACCTTCGTGACGATCCTCGGCTCCGTGCTGATGATCGGCGGCTACTGCGTGCTCCGGGGCTGGATGTCGGTCGGTCAGCTGACCACGGGTGCGCTGCTCGCGCAGATGATGGTCGATCCGATCGGCCTGATCCTGCGCTGGTACGACGAGCTCCAGGTCGCCCAGGTATCGATCGCCCGCCTGGTGGGCGTGCGGGAGATCGAGCCGGACGCCGGTGACGCGGCCGTCTCCCCCAAGGGGCGGGACGTGCGGGCCGACGAGGTGCGCTTCGGCTACCGGGAGGGCGTGGACGTGCTGCACCAGGTGTCCATGTCCGTGCCGCCGGGCACCCGGATGGCGCTGGTCGGCCCCTCCGGGGCGGGCAAGTCCACGCTGGGCCGGCTGCTGGCGGGCATCTACGCGCCGCGGACCGGCGCGGTCACCCTCGGCGGCGCCGAGCTGTCGCGGATGCCCGCGGAGCGGGTGCGCGAGCAGGTGGCGCTGGTCAACCAGGAGCACCACGTGTTCGTGGGCTCGCTGCGGGACAACCTGCGCCTGGCGCGCACCGGGGCCGATGACTCCGAGCTGTGGGCGGCGCTGGGCGCGGTGGACGCGGACGCCTGGGCGCGGGCGCTGGAGTCCGGTCTGGACACGGAGGTGGGTTCGGGCGGTACGGCACTGACACCGGCACAGGCGCAGCAGATCGCACTTGCCCGGCTGGTGCTCGCGGACCCGCACACCCTGGTGCTGGACGAGGCCACGTCGCTGCTGGACCCGCGGGCCGCGCGGCATCTGGAGCGTTCGCTGGCCCGGGTGCTGGACGGCCGTACGGTGATCGCGATCGCCCACCGGCTGCACACCGCGCACGACGCGGACGTGATCGCGGTGGTCGAGGGCGGCCGGATCAGCGAACTGGGCTCGCACGACGAGCTGGTCGCGGCGGACGGCGCCTACGCGGCGCTGTGGCGCTCCTGGCACGGCTGACCGGTCCGCACCGGCGGTCGTACGAGGCCCCGGTCCCCGCTGACGCGCGGGGGCCGGGGCCCTTGCCGTACCCGAACGCCCAGCCGTACCCGATCGCCTAGATGAAGCCGAGTGCGGAGGCTCCGCCCATGCCGCCGAGCAGCATGAACACGGGCATCAGGACCTTGAGCTCCACCCAGCTGCCGGCCCGGAAGCGCATCCCCTTGGGCGGGCCGATGGGGTACCAGCGCTTCCCGGCGATCGGCAGCGGCCACAGGACGGGGCAGCCGGAGACGGTCAGGGCGTCGCCGATGTCGTGGACCAGGGCTCCGAGCAGGATCGGCAGGCCGAGCCAGAGGTATTCCTGGCCGGGGCCGGTGAACAGCCATCCGGCGCCGTTGCCGGGCTGGTCGAGGACGCCCGCCAGGATCCAGGCACTGGTGGCGCCCAGCAGCCAGACGAGGACGTCGCTGGACATCCGGGCCGCCCGCCACAGCAGGCCCTCGACGGCCAGGACCAGGTGGACGAAGAGCAGGACGAGGACGCCCCAGCGGTCGGTGGTGACCGCCAGCGCGGAGGAGCCGGCCCCGATCAGGACCGCCCACAGCCAGGTGTGCGTCAGGGTGCGGTGGCCACCGGTGCGGCGGGCGTCCTTGGGCGCGCGCGTGGCTTTGTAGACCGCGTAGGAGATCTTGTCGACCACCTCGCACAGGCCCCGGGAGAGCGGGCCGAAGGCGCGCGAGATCGTCGCCGACTTGTGGTCCAGGTCGGGCGCGAGGGCGGCGCCGGCACAGATGAGCGCGCCGACGACGAGCACGGGCCAGGGCATCGGGTGCCCGGCGGCCGCGGCCGCCGCTCCCACCCCCAGCCAGGCTGCCGCCCCGGACAGTGAGTGCGCCGGACCCATCATGGTCGTTCCCCGCCCCAGTCTTGTGGTGGTCGGGCCCTGTTGACGGTTTCGTTCGGGCCCGGTCAACGGCACAGCGTACCGGCGGTGATCTTCGATCCGTCCGCCGGTTCCCTCTTACGGCGGGAAGCCAGGCAAGATGGGGGGTGTGACCCTCATTGATCAGCTCCCGCCGAACGCCGACCCCGACGCCCTCTTCGAGGCTTTCTCCTCGTGGGCGGAGGATCAGGGCATCACCCTGTACCCGGCTCAGGAGGAAGCGCTGATCGAGGTCGTCTCCGGGGCGAACGTGATCTTGTCCACCCCGACCGGCTCCGGGAAGAGCCTCGTGGCGGCGGGCGCGCACTTCACCGCCCTCGCCCAGGACAAGGTGACCTTCTACACCGCCCCGATCAAGGCGCTGGTGTCGGAGAAGTTCTTCGACCTGTGCAAGCTCTTCGGCACCGAGAACGTCGGCATGCTGACCGGCGACGCCTCCGTGAACGCGGACGCCCCGGTGATCTGCTGCACCGCGGAGGTGCTGGCCTCGATCGCCCTGCGCGACGGCAAGTACGCCGACATCGGTCAGGTCGTCATGGACGAATTCCACTTCTATGCGGAGCCGGACCGCGGCTGGGCCTGGCAGATCCCGCTGCTGGAGCTGCCGCAGGCGCAGTTCGTCCTGATGTCGGCGACGCTCGGCGACATGAAGCGGTTCGAGGAGGACCTGACCCGGCGCACCGGCCGGCCGACCTCGGTGGTCCGCTCCGCGACCCGGCCCGTGCCGCTGTCGTACGAGTACGTCACGACGCCCATCACCGACACCATCACCGAGCTGCTGGAGACCCGGCAGGCCCCGGTGTACATCGTGCACTTCACACAGGCCCAGGCGGTCGAGCGGGCGCAGTCGCTGATGAGCATCAACATGTGCACCCGCGAGGAGAAGGACAAGATCGCCGACCTGATCGGCAACTTCCGCTTCACCACCAAGTTCGGCCAGAACCTCTCCCGCTACGTCCGGCACGGCATCGGCGTCCACCACGCCGGCATGCTGCCCAAGTACCGGCGCCTGGTGGAGAAGCTGGCGCAGGCCGGCCTGCTCAAGGTGATCTGCGGTACCGACACCCTCGGTGTCGGCGTCAACGTCCCGATCCGCACGGTGCTGTTCACCGCGCTCACCAAGTACGACGGCAGCCGCGTCCGCACCCTGCGCGCCCGCGAGTTCCACCAGATCGCCGGCCGCGCGGGCCGGGCCGGCTTCGACACGGCGGGCTATGTGGTCGCCCAGGCGCCCGAGCACGTCATCGAGAACGAGAAGGCCCTCGCGAAGGCCGGCGACGACCCGAAGAAGCGCCGCAAGGTGGTGCGCAAGAAGGCTCCCGAGGGCTTCGTCGCCTGGTCGGACACCACCTTCGAGAAGCTCATCGCGGCCGACCCCGAGCCGCTCACCTCCCGGTTCAAGGTCACCAACATCATGCTGCTGTCGGTCATCGCCCGTCCGGGCGATGCCTTCCAGGCGATGCGCCACCTCCTGGAGGACAACCACGAGCCGCGCAAGGCCCAGCTGCGGCACATCCGCCGGGCCATCGCGATCTACCGCTCGCTGCTGGACGGAGGCGTGGTCGAGAAACTGGACACCCCGGACGCGGAGGGCCGCACCATCCGGCTCACCGTCGACCTCCAGCAGGACTTCGCGCTCAACCAGCCGCTGTCCACCTTCGCGCTCGCCTCCTTCGACCTGCTGGACCCGGAGTCCCCCTCCTACGCGCTGGACATGGTCTCCGTCGTCGAATCCACGCTGGACGACCCGCGCCAGATCCTTGCCGCCCAGCAGAACAAGGAACGCGGCATCGCCGTGGGCGCCATGAAGGCCGACGGGATCGAGTACGAGGAGCGGATGGAGCGTCTCCAGGACGTCACCTATCCCAAGCCGCTCGAAGAGCTGCTCCTGCACGCCTACGACGTGTACAGCAAGAGCCACCCGTGGGTCCGGGACCACCCCGTCTCCCCGAAGTCGATCATCCGCGACATGTACGAGCGCGCGATGACCTTCACCGAGTTCACCTCCTTCTACGAACTCGCACGCACCGAGGGCATCGTGCTGCGCTACCTGGCCAGTGCGTACAAGGCGCTGGACCACACCATCCCCGACGACCTCAAGTCCGAGGACCTCCAGGACCTGATCGCCTGGCTGGGCGAGCTCGTCCGCCAGGTCGACTCCAGCCTGCTCGACGAGTGGGAGCAGCTCGCGAACCCGGAGGTGGAGACGGCGGAGCAGGCCCAGGAGAAGGCCGACCAGGTCAAGCCGGTCACGGCGAACGCCCGCGCCTTCCGCGTCCTGGTCCGCAACGCCATGTTCCGCCGCGTGGAGCTCGCCGCCCTGGACCACGTCGACCAGCTGGGTGAGCTGGACGCCGCATCCGGCTGGGACGCCGACGCCTGGGGCGAGGCCATGGACGCGTACTGGGACGAGTACGACGACCTCGGCACGGGCCCCGACGCCCGCGGCCCGAAGCTGCTCCAGATCGAGGAGGACGCGGCGCACGGCCTGTGGCGCGTCCGCCAGACCTTCGCGGACCCCAACGGGGACCATGGCTGGGGCATCAGCGCCGAGGTCGACCTCGCGGCCTCCGACGAGGAAGGCCGTGCGATCGTCCGGCTGACCTCGGTCGGTGAGCTCGGCGCGCTCTGACCGACCCGAGCAAGCGAACCGACCCGCCCGAGCAGCGCCCGGCCCCGCCGGAGCCGCCGGAACCGACAGTGGAGAACCTCTGATGACGAATCCCGCCGAGAGACTCGTGGATCTGCTCGACCTGGAGCAGATCGAGGTCAACATCTTCCGCGGCGCCAGCCCGCAGGAATCCCTCCAGCGGGTCTTCGGCGGGCAGGTCGCCGGCCAGGCCCTGGTGGCCGCCGGCCGCACCACCGAGAGCGACCGCCCGGTCCACTCCCTGCACGCGTACTTCCTGCGCCCCGGCATCCCCGGGGTGCCGATCGTGTACCAGGTGGAGCGGGTGCGCGACGGGCGGTCCTTCACCACGCGCCGCGTCACCGCGGTCCAGCAGGGCAAGACGATCTTCAATCTCACCGCCTCCTTCCATCATCCGGAGGAGGGCGGCATCGAGCACCAGCTGCCTCCCCGACTCGACTTCCCCCACCCGGAGACGCTGCCGAAGGTCGCGGACGAGATCCGCGAGCACTTGGGCGCGCTGCCCGAGGCGCTGGAGCGGATGGCCCGCCGCCAGCCGTTCGACATCCGGTACGCGGACCGGCTCCGCTGGACTCCCGAGGAGCTCAAGGACGCCGATCCGCGCAGTGCGGTGTGGATGCGCGCGGTCGGCCCGCTGGGCGACGACCCGCTGGTGCACACCTGCGCCCTCACCTACGCCAGTGACATGACCCTCCTCGACGCCGTGCGCATCCCCGTGGAGCCCCTGTGGGGCATGCGCGGATACGACATGGCCTCGCTGGACCACGCCATGTGGTTCCACCGGCCGTTCCGCGCGGACGAGTGGTTCCTGTACGACCAGGAGTCGCCCATCGCGCACGGCGGCCGGGGCCTCGCCCGTGGCCGCATCTACGACGTGGAGGGCAGGCTGCTGGTCTCCGTGGTCCAGGAAGGCCTCTTCCGCCCGTACGCCGAGAACGCGGCCAAGCCGCCCGTGTCACCGCAGTAGCCCCCCTTCCGGCCGTCCGCAGAACCCGCCGGTCCAGTAGTCGATTTGTCGATCCCGTCCACGAAGAGCTGAGCGCACCCATGCCCACCCCGGCCCTCCCCTGCCCCTGCGGGCTGCCCGCCGCCTATCCGCAGTGCTGCGGCCGCTTCCATTCCGGTGCGCAGCAGGCGCCCACCGCCGAGCTGCTGATGCGCTCCCGGTTCAGCGCGTTCGCCCTCGGTGACACTGCCTACCTGCTGCGCTCCTGGCACCCGGGCACGCGCCCCGGCCGGCTCGACCTCGATCCCGGCCAGCGCTGGGAGCGCCTGGAGATCCTCGCCACCGAGCGCGGCGGGATGTTCGAGACGGAGGGGTCGGTGGAGTTCCGGGCGCACTACCGCGAGGGCCGGCACACCGGTTCCCTGCACGAGCACAGCTCATTCAGCCGGGAGGCCGGGGCCTGGGTCTACGTCGGCCCCCTCTCTCCCGTCGACTTCGGCTGACCGCGCGCTCCGGTCAGCGCGAAGTCCAGGCTGGTGCGGTACCAGTGGACCTCGTCCGCCGGCTCCGCCCGCAGCAGCCGCAGCGCCACCGCCGCCGCGGCCGGGATCTGCGGGTGCCCGTACGGCGGGGGCGGCGCGAGCGCGGCCAGCACGATCCGCTCCGCCGGATCGGGCACCGCCTGCCGCAGCTCCTCCCCGGGAAGTACGGAGGCGAGCACGGCGGCCCGCTCCCAGGGGTCCGCGGTTCGTCTCAGCAGCAGGCCGACATGCCGCCCGCGCCACTTCCGCGGCCGCAGATCCGCCTTCGCCGCGAGCAGCTCCCGGTCGGCCTGGCACGCGCTCCCGCGCAGCAACCCCGGCTCGCGGTCGGCGAACTCCCTCAGCTCCGCGGTCAGATAGAGCCACACCACCACCCGGTAGCGATTGATCCGGTAGCCGACCGGGGTGAAGTGCCCGCACCGCGCGAGCCGGGTGAACCGGCCCGGGCTGATGCCCAGCACCGCCCCGGCGGCCTCGGCTCCGGCCACGGTCCCGACCCGCTCGCGCAGCCCGTCCGGGAACCCCTCGGCCGACCGGATCCGCTCCAGCTCGGCCCGCTCGTAGCGCGCGCCCCCTCCCGGCGCCGGCGGCCCGGCCCGTACGATGCCCAGCTGCACGGCCCGGGCGAACTCGGTCCGCGTCAGCCCCAGTTCCCCGGCGGCCCGGGCGCCGCCCACCGCCGCATCCGGCAGCGGCTCCGCCCGTACGACCGGGGGCCCGGCCGCCCGGATCACCGGCAGAACCGGCCCCCGCACCTCCGACAACACCTGCGTCGCCACGTCCATGACGGTCCTCCCCCCACACGAGACAATTACTCTGTGTGAAGAACGTAACTCAGCGCCACGACACCCCGCGAGACCTGTGGATAACTCCCAAGACCCCGAAGGCCTCAGCCCCCGGTGATCCGCCGCTCCGCCACGCCCAGGTGCTCCCCCACCCGGTTGACCAGCAGCGTCATCTCGTACGCGACCTGGCCGATGTCGGCCTCGGCGGCACTGAGCACGCACAGCGAACTCCCCGCGCCCGCCGCCATCACGAACAGGGCGCCGTCGTCGTACTCGACCATCGTCTGCCGCACCTCGCCCGCCCGGAAATGCCGCCCCGACCCCTTCGCCAGGCTCTGCAACCCCGCCGCCACCGCCGCCAGATGTTCCGCGTCCTCCCGGGCCAGCCCCGCGCTCGCGCCTGTCACCAGACCGTCGTTGGACAGCACCACCGCATGCCTGACCTGCTGGACCCTGCGCGTCAGGTCGTCGAGCAGCCAATCGAGTTGCTTGTCCAGTGCCATGTCGAGCCCCTCCCCGTTGACGCCGCCGGCATGGCCGCGCCCCACCCCTCGTAGTAAGTGCCGCCAGCCTTCCCCACCAGCGCCT
Source organism: Streptomyces sp. NPDC051582 (assembly GCF_040681715.1). NCBI lineage: Bacteria > Bacillati > Actinomycetota > Actinomycetes > Kitasatosporales > Streptomycetaceae > Streptomyces > Streptomyces sp. NPDC051582. The sequence goes on along the minus strand of NZ_JBFAZJ010000045.1, from coordinate 12,091 downwards.
TTCGGGCAAGGAGGATGTCCCCATGGCGAAGAAGATGACTCAAGAGGAATGGCGGGCGTTCGTCTCGCACGGGACCCGTACCGGCAAGCTGTCCACCGTCCGCGAGGACGGCAGCCCGCACGTCGCACCCGTCTGGTTCGTCCTCGACGGCGACACCTTCGTGTTCAACACCGGCAAGGACACCGTGAAGGGGCGCAACCTGCTGCGGGACGGACGCGTGGCGCTCTGCGTGGACGACGACCGTCCGCCGTACTCCCACGTCGTCCTCCAAGGGCGCGCCGAGATCGGCGAGGACTTGGAGGAGATGCTCCCCTGGGCGACGCGCATCGCCGCCCGCTACATGGGTGAGGAGCGCGCCGCGGCCTTCGGCCGCCGCAACGCCGTCCCCGGCGAACTCCTCGTCCGCGTCACCATCGACAAGGTGATCTCCGTCGACGGCATCACCCACTGACGCGGGCACCGCCCACCCCACCCCGCCACCGGCCGCCGCTCACACCGAATCGGCCTGCGGCCCCACCGAGTCCAGCAGCCGGGCGGTGTGCACCCGCCCGGCATACTCGACCAGCCTGATCAGCACTTCCTTCCCCGAATCCTTGTCCCGGGCGTCACACAGCACCACCGGAGTCCCCGACTCCAGGTCCAGCGCCCGCGCCACGTCGTGCGCCCCGTACCGCCGCGCGTCACTGAAACAGTTGACGGCCACCACGAACGGGATGCGGCGGTGCTCGAAGTAGTCCACCGCCGGGAAGCAGTCCTCCAGCCGGCGCGTGTCGGCGAGCACCACGGCTCCCAGCGCACCTTGCGACAGCTCGTCCCACAGGAACCAGAACCGGTCCTGGCCCGGGGTCCCGAACAGATAGAGCGACAGCCCGGACCGGATGGTGATCCGCCCGAAGTCCATGGCCACGGTGGTCGTCGTCTTCTGGGCGACCCCTCCCGTGTCGTCGACCAGTTCGCCCGCCTCGCTGAGCAGTTCCTCCGTCCGCAGCGGCCGGATCTCGCTGACCGCGCCGACCAGCGTCGTCTTGCCGACCCCGAACCCGCCCGCCACGAGTATCTTCAGCGCGAGCGCGGCCAGTTCCCCGTCATCCTCCGGATCCGCGTCCGGTCCGCCCGTTGCGTCCTGGTGTTGTCCCATCACAGCGCTCGCAATCCCTCGATGACTTCACGCAGAATCCGCTCGTCGGGCAGCCGGGCCGGCGGCACCGGCCGGCTCACCCTGACGTGCCCGCCCTCCAACAGGTCCCCGAGCAGCACCCGCACCACGCCCACCGGAAGATCCGCGTCCGCGGCGAGCTCCGCCACCGACTGCGTCTCGGACCGGCAGAGCCCGAGCAGCGCCCGGTGTTCGGGGCCGAGCAGCGACTCGGCCGCCGCGTCCCCGCCTTCGCCGTCCACGACGACCAGCGCGATCAGGTCGAACCGGACCCCGTGGGGTCCCGGCTTCGTCCGTCCGCCCGTCATGGCGTACGGACGGACGAGCGGGCCCGCATCGGCGTCGTACCACAGGCCGTTCATGTACCGGACCGCCGCTCTCAGCCCGCGGCCGGCGGCCGCGCCGCGAACCGGGACGGGGTGTACAGGTGCTCCCCGACCCGTTTCACGAGCCGGGCCATCTCGTACGCGATCAGCCCGATGTCGGCGCTGGCCGCGCTCAGCACCGCCAGGCAGGAGCCGTCTCCGGCGGCCGCGACGAAGAGGAACCCCTCGTCCATCTCCACCATCGTCTGGCGCACGCCCCCGGCGTGGAAGTGCCGGCCCGCGCCCTTCGCGAGACTGTGGAAGCCGGAGGCGACGGCGGCCAGGTGCTCGGCGTCCTCCCGGCTGAGCGCGCTGGACGCTCCCACCGCCAGGCCGTCGTTGGACAGGACCACGGCGTGCCGGACCTCACGGACCCGGACCACCAGATCGTCCAGCAGCCAGTCCAGCTCACCGGACCTGCGGATTCCGTCGGGATTGAATCTCTGGTGTTCGATCATCACACTTCTCCTTCGCTGCCTGCGTGGGCGGAGCTCTCCCGGGCGCCGCGGACCCAGCCCGCCCGGTATGCGGCCATCCGGTCCCGGGCCTGCTCGGGGCTGCGCCCCGGCGGGTCCTCGGGCAGGCCCGCCCCGGCCGGGTCCTTGGGGGCGGGGGCCTCGCGCAACTGCGGGACCAGACTGGCCTGGCGCACGCGGCGCGGCAGTTCGGCGTTCCCCGGGCCGCCGGGAACCCGCGGCCGCAAGGGGGCCACCGGGGCCGGCCGCGGCTCCTCCTGCCTCACGGGGCTCCGCTCCGGCGCCGTGATGCCCCGCGGTGCCTCCCCTACCCCCGGCCGGCGCGCCTCCTCCCGTACGACGGTCATGGCGGCCGGCGGCTGCGGCACGGGCTCCCGGGACTCCCCCGGCTCACGCGGTTGCGCCGGGGCCTCGGACCCTGCCTCCCGGAACCCCGCCTCCGGGCTCGGTTCCGGGGCCGGTCCGGAGCCGGTCTCGATGGCGCCCTGGAGAAGGGAGTTGGGCAGGAGCACCACGGCGGTCGTGCCGCCGTACGGCGAGGTGCGCAAGTGCACCCGCACCCCGTGCCGGGCCGAGAGCCGGCTGACCACGAAGAGCCCGAGCCGGTCGCTGTCGAACAGGTCGAGCGACTCGGACTGCTCGATGCGCCGGTTGGCCTCGCGGAGGGAGCCGGGGCCCATGCCGAGCCCGCGGTCCTCGACCTCCAGGACGTATCCGGCGCCGACGGGTTCGCCGCTGACGCGGACCTTGGTGTGGGGCGGGGAGAACTGGGTGGCGTTCTCGATGAGTTCGGCGAGCAGGTGCGTGAGGTCCGCGACGGCGCCGCCGAGCACGGCGGCCTCCGCCAGCCGGCGGACCTCGACGCGCTGGTAGTCCTCGATCTCGGAGACGGCGGCCCGGACGACGTTGGTCAGCGGGACCGGCATCCGCCAGGCGCGGCCGGGCGCGGCGCCCGACAGGATGATCAGGCTCTCGGCGTGCCGGCGCATGCGCGTCGTGAGGTGGTCGAGGCGGAAGAGGTCGCCGAGTTCGCCGGGGTCGTCGGCTCGCCGCTCCATCGAGTCGAGCAGCGTGAGCTGCTTGTGCACCAGGACCTGGCTGCGGCGGGCGAGGTTGACGAAGACGCCGCTCACTCCGCTGGCGAGCTCGGCGCGCTCGACGGCCGCGCCGAGGGCTGCCCGGTGGACGGTGGCCAGGGCCTCGCCGACCTGGGTGATCTCGTCGGCGGCGGGCGGTGGGGGCGGGGTCTCGGCCTCGACGTCGATGTCCTGGCCGGCCCGCAGGCGGTCCATGGCGTGCGGGAGTTTGCGGTGGGCGATCTCCAGGGCGGTGTTGCGCAGTGAGACGAGTTCCACGACGAGGGCCCGGCCGATGCGCACGGAGATGACGAGGGAGGCGGCGACGGCGGCGAGGCCCAGCAGTACGGCGGCTCCGGCGGGGCTGAGCATGCCCTGGGCGAGGGGGGCGGTGCGGTCGACGGCTCCGGAGTGGGCGGCGGCGCCGATCTCGCGCATCGAGGTGCCGATGCTCGCGTACGCGGCGTCCCAGCCGACGGGCGCGCCGCGGGTCGCCTCCTTGGCCGCGTCCTTGACGGGTCCGGTGGCCGCGTCCTTGGCCGTTCCCGTGGCCGCGTCCTTGGCCGTTCCCGTGGCCGCCCCGCCGGTGAGCACCCGGTCCTCGGCGGCGGTCAGCTCTGCGTACGCGGCGCTCTTCGCGACGGACTGCCAGGCCGCCCGCTGGGCGGCGGGCAGGTCGTCGGCGGCGGCCGCCGTGAGGGCGCGCCGGGTCTCGATGACGCCGGTGAGGCGCCGAAGCGTTTCGGCGGTGCGCGGGCCGGGCGCGGCGATCAGCGCGTCCTCGCGGGAGAGGAGTTCCCCGGCACGCGCGAACTCCAGCAGGACGCGGGCCTCGGGACCCAGTTCGGCCCCCGTTCCACCGGTGAGGGAGCCGTCGACGGCGAGCGCGCCGTCGACCACGCCCGTGTAGGCCTCGTACGCCGCGTCCTGCGTCGCCCGCCGGTCCGTGACGTCCTTGCGGGTGGCACCCAGCCCCTCCGCCGCCGCCACGAAGGCCCCCACGCGGATCACGACATCGGTGCGGTGGTCGCCCGACTCGGCGACGGTGTGGCGGTCGCCGAGCCGGAGCCGCCGGACGGCGGCGTCGGTGCGCCGCGCCTGCTGTTCGAGTACGGCACCCTGGTCGGAAGCCGGGTCGGCCAGGTAGCGGACGGCGGCGCGCCGTTCGGCCTGGAGCTCGGTGACGGCGGCCGCGACGGGTGTGCGTATCTGCTCGTCGACGCGCTGGGCGCGCGTGACCCGGGCGATGTCCTGGGCGGTGCTGACGGTCGCGAAGCCCCAGAGGGCGAGCAGGGAGACGACCGGGACCATCAGGAGCGAGAGGACCTTCGCGCGGACGGACGCGGGGCGCAGCCGCGGCCGCGTCCGGCGGGAGCCGCCGTCGGAGGCCGCCGCCGTCGCCGGGCGGCGGGGATCGTCCGGCTGCCCGCCCTCCCGCACCGCCGGTTCCTCGGCGGGCGGTCCGGCGTGGGCCCGGCGGCCGCGCGCCGGGGGCACGGGCAGCTGCGGCGGCGCTGCCGGTGGTCTGCGGGATGTGCGCATGGGCTCCTCGTTCCGGGTGCGGTCCAGCGGGGCGGTACGGAGTGGCGGTTCAGCGGGCCGGCGCGGCCGACGCCGGTGCCTGCCCGCCGCCCAGGTGCCGGGCTGCCGATGCGGAGGCGGCACGCTCGTCGGCGGTCGGGGAGAGCGCGACGAACGCGGAGGTGATGAACAGGTACGAACCGAGGCCGACCGCGAGCGGGAAGATGAACTGCATCGCGGTGGCGCCGGACAGGGCCTGCTCCGAGGGGACGACCCGGACCGCGACGGCCAGCATCCCGGTGTAGTGCATGCTGCTGACGGCGGCGCCCATGACGAGCGAGGCCACGGCCACGGCGACCGGGGACTTGATGTTGAGTGCGGCCCACAGCGCGGCGGTGGCCGCGACGACCGCGATCGCGACCGAGAGCCCGACCATGAGCGGGTCGTACGAGACGCTGCCGTGCAGGCGCAGGGCCGCCATGCCGAGGTAGTGCATGCTGGCGACGCCGAGGCCGGTGGTGAGCCCCCCGAGGACGAGGGCGCGGCCGCGGGCCCGGCCGTACCCGACGGCGAACACCCCGGCGCCGACGACGAGCATGGCGCCGAGCAGGCTGAGCATGGTCAGCGGCACGTTGTAGTGGATCTCGGTGCCGGTGACGTTGAAGCCGAGCATCGCGACGAAGTGCATCGTCCAGATGCCGGTCCCGATGGCGGAGGCGGCGGTGAGGAGCCAGTTGCGGCGGGAGGATCGGGTCGTCGCGGCGAGCGCGCAGACGGTGCAGCGCAGCCCGAGGGCGGAGCCGATGCATGCCATCACATATGACAGTACGGGTGTCAGCCAGCCATAGGCCGCGTGGTCGAGGTGTCCCATGGCCCCGGGACGCTAGTCCGGGTGAGGGCGCGAACAAGGGGCGCATTTCGAAAGCAGCTGGAACTGCTGGAATATGACAGAGCTACACCCTGCTTCGATCACGCCACGTGCCACCTTGCACACGCACCGCGCCGAGCCCGTGGGGGATCATGTCCACATGAGCGAAGACCACACGCACGTGCAGGAGTTCTTCGGGACGCGCGCCGCCGACTGGGACCGGAAGTTCCCGGCGGACGGGCCCGCCTTCACGAAGGCCGTGGCCGAATTCGGCCTGCGCCCCGGAGACCGCGTCCTCGACGCGGGCTGCGGTACCGGGCGGGCGCTGACCGCGCTGCGCGCCGCCGTCGGCCCGGCCGGCACGGTGCTCGGCGCGGACCTCACCCCGCAGATGCTGGCGGCCGCCCGGCGGGCCGGGCGGGACGCCGAGGGCGCGCTGCTGCTCGCGGACGTGGCCCGGCTGCCGCTGCGCGACGGGGTGCTCGACGCCGTGTTCGCCGCCGGGCTGATCGCGCACCTGCCCGACCCGGAGGCCAACCTGCGCGAGCTCGCCCGCGTCGTCCGCCCCGGCGGCCGCCTCGCGCTGTTCCACCCGATCGGGCGGGCGGCCCTGGCGGCGCGGCAGGGCCGCGAGCTGACGCCGGACGACATGCGGGCCGAGCACAACCTGGGCCCGCTGCTGGCCGGTTCGGGCTGGGACATGACCTCGTACGCCGACGAGGACGCCCGCTTCCTGGCGCTCGCGCTGCGCCGCGCCTGACCGGCCCTCCCCCACGCATGTCGTACGTCGGCACCTGCCCCCGAACCCGAGGAGGCGCCCCGGGTCACGCCGGAGGCTGAGCCTCGGCCCCGGCCGGCCGGCGCGGATGGGGTACGGGGCAGCCCCCCGAGCCGGGCACCGGAAACGTGCCGAGCTCGCCCACGTCGTAGCCGTGGGGGTAGCCCTTGATCTCCGGGTTCTGCCGGGCGTAGTGCGGGGCCTTGCGGGGCGGCAGCAGCCGGACGGCGCGCCCGCGCAGCCTGAGGGCGCCCCGGAACAGCCGCTTGACCCGCGGGCGGGGGCCCTCGTAGCGGAAGGCGGCCAGCAGCGGCTCGTCGAGGAGGGAGAGCGCCAGTGCGCGCGTCGCGGGGGCGAGCGGCGCCGGGTACCAGGAGGCCATCAGGCCGAGGGTGGAGTCGGCGACCTTGCGGCCGCCCTCGTCCCAGCCGAAGTGGGCCTCCTCGTAGGCGTTCAGGGTCTCCTCGAACTCCTCGTAGGAGTCCGGGATGTCCTTGACGCCCAGGTGCCGGCCGAGCTCGGCGTAGTAGTTCGCGCTGGCGCGGCGCTCGTGGTGGGTCAGCGGGCGCCAGCCGTAGGCGTCCAGCCAGCGCGCAGGAATCACCACGAACGTGCACAGGACGTAGCGCATGTCCTCGTTGGTGATGTCGTAGGCGCGGTGCATCTGGTTGACGCGGCGGATCGCGGTGCGCGCGGTGTCGCTCTCGAATCCGTGCTCCACGACCGCGTCGAGGAGCAGCGAGGTGTCGTCGTAGCGCTTCTGCGGGTGGGCCGTGAACTCGGCCGTCTCGGCGAGCAGGCGCCCGATGCCGGGGACGGCGTAGGTCCGGAAGAGGGCGAGCTCCAGGGCGCGGGTGAAGTCCCAGGGGAACTCGTAGGTGGCGGTGAGCCGGTAGATGGCGAGGAAGTCCTTGTCGGGGTCGAGACGGAGGATCTCCCTCAGCCGGTCGTAACGCTGCACCGGGTGTCCCTTTCTGTGGCGGGCTGCCAACTCTACGTGCAGGTGGCGGCCTTGGAAATCGACGGCCGCAGGCTCTCGACGCAGGGGTTACCCGCTGGTTAGGGTGCGCCGACGAGAGAGCGATCGGGAGGCCACGTGACGGACGAGGAGGGGGGCGGTTCGCTCTACGTGCTGACCGCCGTGCTGCTGACCCCCGCGCAGTTTCCCGGCATCCTGGGCGACGATTTCCCGGAGGCCTGCTCCCTGCTGGGCGTGAAGCCGGCGGCGCAGGGATACGGGCTGGTGCTCGGCCAGGACGAGGAGGGCGCGCGCTGGACGGTCGTCGTGGACGACGTCTCGCTCGTCGCCATGGCGATCGCCTCCTGGGACTGCGGCATGGAGTACGACCTGTCGCCCGACGAGCGGTCGATCGTGGTCTCGCTGGCGGGCTGGCCGCTCGCCCTGTCGGTGGCGGCGCCGGGCGTCCCGGAGCCGCACGACCCGGAGCAGGGCGCCGACGGCACCGGGCGGGTGCCGCTGGCACCGCCGTCCGCCGAGGCGTGGGGGGCCGTGCAGCGGCGGATGGGCGCGGACCAGATCGCCCGGGAGTGGACCGGGTGGCGCGAACAGGTCGCGGCGGACGGCGGGGCGGCCGCCGCGGCGCACCCCGGGCTCGCGAGGGCGCTCCGGGAGGCCTCGGAGTACGCGCAGAGCCCGCCGCCGCCCGGTCGGGTCCGGTCCTCGTTCGCGGGCGAGGGCGTGCGGACGCTGCGGGTGGACGGCCCCGGGTGGTCGCTCGTGGCGCGGACCGGCGACGCCGCCTTCGTTTTGCTGGACGAGGAGCCGGGCGAGGTCCTCACCGTCCCCGCCGACGGGGATCCCGATCTCGGCCTGCCGAAACTGCCGGAGCTGCTCGCGGCCCTGGACCGCGTCGCCGTACGCCCGGCCTGAACCCGAAGGAGAACTCGTGCTGGTGGAATCGGAGCCGGTGGCCGTGGTGGTGGGCGGCCGCGCGGAGGCGGTCGACGACGACTGGGGACGGGAGACGGCCGTGATCCGCCTGGACTCCGGGCGGTTCGGCCCGCAGGCCCTGTACGGGCTGGCCGAATTCTCACACCTGGAGGTCGTCTACCACTTCGACCGGGTTCCGGTGGAGAAGATCGAGACGGGCGCGCGGCATCCCCGGGGCAATCCGGACTGGCCGCTGGTCGGCATCTTCGCCCAGCGCGGCAAGAACAGGCCGAACCGGTTGGGGGTCTCCCGCTGCCGGATCCTGAAGGTGGACGGCCTGGACGTGCACGTGGCGGGCCTGGACGCGGTGGACGGCACCCCGGTGCTGGACCTGAAGCCGTACATGGCCGAATTCGGCCCGCGCGGCGAACTCGGTCAGCCCGAGTGGGCCACGGCCCTGATGCGCGACTACTACTGACCGGCCCGGCAGCCCGGGCCGTCGGCTCAGCGGCCCAGCTGCTTCCTGGACACGCCCCGCAGACGACGCCGCTGTGAGGGGTCCAGCAGCAGATAGGCCGCCGCCGGCACGCCGATCAGGACCAGCAGCCCTGCCCAGAACCCGACCGTCCAGAACAACACGATGGCTGCCGCGACTGCGGCAACCGCGACTTTGCCGCGCTTGGACATCTGCGGACACCTCCACCTGTCGTCGTCCACTACCCCCACAACGCCCCGCCGCGACCGCGCGTTCCCGGCTCCCGCGGGACATTGCCGAACGCGACCTGCCGGGCACCCTCGGCAGCGATTCGGCCGGACCTTGGCCGACGCCGCCCCTTGTCGGGGGGCGGCACCGGCACCACGATGGGGCGCTCCGGGCACTGCGGCACCGCGGGAGGGCGAATGGACGATCCGTCGGTGGCGCTGCCGGGCGGGGCCGATCCCGCCGGGCGCACGCGCGTCCTGCGGCGGGCGCACGCCGCGTTCGCACGGGACGGCCGGGTCGAGGATCCGGTCCGGGCGGTGATCGCCACGTCCTGGCGCCGGTGCGACCGCGCGGGGGTCAGCCCGGAGTCGGCGCCGGAGGTGGATCTGGCGGAGGTGGAACTGCGGTCGTACCGGGCGCAGCACCCGCTGGCCCGGGTGATGCCGGTGTTCCGGGACCTCGTGGGGGCGTTCGCGGCGCACGGGGCCCATCTCCTGGCGGTGTGCGACGCGCGGGGCAGCCTGCTCTGGGTGGAGGGCGAGCCGGGCACGCTGCGGCGGGCGGAGCGGCTCGGCTTCGTGCCGGGCGCCCGCTGGGCGGAGACGGCGATGGGGACCAACGCCCCCGGCACGGCGGTCGCCGTCGGGGAGCCGGTCCAGGTCTTCGGGGCCGAGCACTTCAGCCGCCGGGTCCACCCCTGGACCTGCGCGGCGGCTCCGGTGCGCGATCCCCGGACCGGCCGGCTGCTCGGCGCGGTGGACATCACCGGCGGGGACGCCCTGGCCCATCCGCACTCCCTCGCCTTCGTCCGGGCGGTGGCCCGCGCCGCGGAGGCTCAGCTGGCACTGCTGGACCCGGTCCCGCCGACCGCCGGGGACACCCTGGGCGCCCTCGGCCGGGACGAGGCCCTGCTGGCCGGCGGAGGCGGCGCCACGATCCGCCTGGGCAGACGGCACAGCGAGATCATGGCGCTCCTCGCCCACCACCCGGCCGGTCTGTCGGGCGAGGAGCTGGCGATCGCGCTGTACGAGGACGAGTCGGTGTCACCGGTGACCCTGCGCGCCGAAATGTCACGGCTGCGCGGACTGCTGGGAGACCGGGCCCCGCTCGCGCGCCCGTACCGTACGGCGGCGCCGCTGGAGGCGGACTTCACCGTCGTGGCCCGCCACCTGGCGGCCGGAGCCGTTTCGGCGGCGCTCCACGACTACGCGGGCCCGCTGCTCCCCGGCTCGACCGCGCCGGGCATCGTCCGGCTGCGGCGCCGGATCGAGGACCAGGCACGGGCCGCTGTGATCGCGCGGGCGGACGTGGGGCTGCTGACCGACTGGGTGTGCGCTCCGTGGGGCGCGGACGACGCGGCGGCCTGGCGGGCGCTGGCCGAAGCGCTGCCGCCGGAGGGGCGCCCGGCCGCGCTGGCCCGGGTACGGGCCCTCGACGAGGAACTCGGCGCCGCAGTACGCGTCGCAGTACGCGCCGGAGTGCGTGCCGGAGCCGGCTTCGCACGACCGGAGCCGACTCCGCCCGCGTGCCCGCCCGCGTCCCCGCCCGCGCGCCGTGCAACGTATCCGCAACCTGAGCGCTCCTAGCCTCCTCCCGAGCGCTGTCCGACGGCGGCCGGCGCCCGGCAACAAGGGGAGGACACCATGGCCCGTTACGCTGCGCCCGGTACCGAAGGCGCGCTCATGTCGTACGCGTCCCGCTACGGCCACTTCATCGGCGGCGAATACGTCGATCCCGCCCTCGGCGCCTACTTCGCCAACCCCTCCCCCGTCAACGGCCGGACCTTCACCGAGGTCGCGCGCGGCACGGCCGAGGACGTGGAGCGGGCGCTCGACGCGGCGCACGCGGCAGCGCCCGCCTGGGGCCGCACCCCGGTCGCCGAGCGATCCACGATCCTGCTGCGCATCGCCGACCGGATGGAGCAGAACCTGGAGGCCCTGGCGGTCGCGGAGACCTGGGAGAACGGCAAGCCGGTCCGGGAGACCCTCGCCGCCGACATGCCGCTGGCGATCGACCAGTTCCGCTACTTCGCGGGTGCGCTGCGCGCCCAGGAGGGGGCGCTGAGCCAGCTCGACGACGACACCGTCGCCTACCACTTCCACGAACCGCTGGGCGTGGTCGGGCAGATCATCCCGTGGAACTTCCCGATCCTGATGGCGGTGTGGAAGCTGGCTCCGGCTCTGGCGGCCGGGAACACGGTGGTGCTGAAGCCGGCCGAGCAGACTCCGGCCTCGGTGCACTACTGGCTGAGCCTGGTGGCGGACCTGCTGCCGCCGGGCGTGGTGAACATCGTGAACGGCTTCGGCGAGGAGGCGGGCAAACCGCTGGCGTCCAGCCCGCGCGTGGCGAAGATCGCCTTCACCGGGGAGACGTCCACGGGGCGCCTGATCATGCAGTACGCGGCGGAGCACCTCAAGCCGGTCACCCTCGAACTCGGCGGCAAGAGCCCCAACCTCTTCTTCGACGACATCTGGACCACGGACGACGACTTGCGGGACAAGGCGTTGGAGGGGTTCACCATGTTCGCCCTGAACCAGGGCGAGGTCTGCACGAGCCCCTCGCGCGCGCTGATCGAGCGCGGGCGGTACGGGGACTTCCTCGACGCGGCCGTGGCCCGTACCGAACTGATCGTGCCGGGACACCCGTTGGACACGGACACCATGATCGGAGCGCAGGCCTCCGAGGAACAGCTGCGGAAGGTCCTGTCGTACGTGGAGATCGGCCAGCGGGAGGGGGCGAAGATCCTTACGGGCGGCGAGAGGCAGGACTTGGACGGCGACCTGGCCGGGGGCTTCTACGTTCAGCCGACCATCTTCGAGGGGGACAACCGGATGCGGATCTTCCAGGAGGAGATCTTCGGCCCGGTGGTGTCCGTGACCTCGTTCCAGGACTTCGACGACGCCGTTCGGATCGCCAACGACACGGCGTACGGACTGGGCGCGGGCGTGTGGACCCGCGACATCAACACCGCGTACCGCGCGGGCCGCGCGATCCAGGCCGGCCGCGTCTGGACGAACTGCTACCACGCCTACCCGGCCCACGCCGCCTTCGGCGGCTACAAGCAGTCGGGCATAGGCCGCGAGACGCACAAGATGATGCTGGAGCACTACCAGCAGACGAAGAACCTCCTCGTCAGCTACTCCCCCAAGAAGCTCGGCTTCTTCTAAAGGGTGTTGCAGAAGGCTGAGTTCCGGGCATTTTCCGTGTATGGGTGGGGTGTTGCGGGTTGAGCCGTTGTGGGTTGAGACGTTCACGGG
>NZ_JBFAZJ010000044.1:0-46667 GCF_040681715.1 Streptomyces sp. NPDC051582 | reverse complement strand
GAGGTTCCAGACACCTAGTAGATACCTTTCAGAGGCATGGGAAACGAAGCTCAGCACTCATGTGCCAGAGATCTGTAGAGGACTAGAGATAACGATCGCGGCCTGTGCATTCGCGGCCGTTCTGTACAAGGTGGTGACGAGTGACGTGGTCTCGACGGCACTTCAGTCGACCATCGGGAAGGCGCTCGATGTGCCGTTCTGAGGAAAAGAGCCGGGGACCGGGCGACCGGGGATATGTGACGGCGGAGGCGGCCCTGGTGATTCCCGCACTGGTGCTCTTCGCGGCGCTGCTGGTGTGGGCGCTGATGGCGGCGGCCGGGCAGATCCGGTGCGTGGACGCGGCTCGGGCCGGAGCCCGGGCGGCGGCCCGCTCCGAGCCGGCGGGCGTGGCGGAGGCGGCGGCGCGGGCGGCCGCCCCGCCGGGGGCTCACGTGGGCCTGGAGCGGGACGGGGACCTGTGGCGGGTCCGGGTCTCGGCGCCGGCGCCGGGCCCGGGCGGGCTGCCGGTGCGGCTCGGCGCTGAGGCGGTGGCCTTGGCCGAGGACGGCGTGGGGCCGCCGCCGTGAGCCGGGACCGGGGTTCGGCGACGGTGTGGGCGGCGCTGGTGGCGACGGTGCTCGGGGCGGTGTTCGGCGGGGTGCTGCTGCTCGGCCAGGCGGTCGTGGCCCGGCACCGGGCGGCGGCCGCCGCCGACCTGGCCGCCCTCGCGGCGGCCGCGACCTGGACCCACGGCCCGGAGGCCGCCTGCGCCGCGGCGCGCCGGGTCGCGGGGGCCCAGGGCGCGGCGGTGACCGCCTGCACCGTCCGGGGCGAGGTCGCCGAGGTGGCGGCCCGCCCCGCGACGGGCCCCTTCACCCCGACGATCGGCGCCCGAGCGGGCCCGTCCGTGCCCGATCCCGGGTGGTCCGGGACGCGTACGGGCCGGGCGGGCACCCGTACGGGCCGGGCGGGCGCCGGCCGCGTGGACCCGGCCGTGTCCGGCACCGGCCGGCCCGGGGTTCTCGTACGGGCGTCAGGCGGGCGGGGCCTCGGCCAGGAGGCGGGTGAGGAGGCGGATCGCGCCGCGCTTGTGGAGGGGGTCGTTGCCGTTGCCGCACTTGGGGGACTGGATGCAGGACGGGCAGCCGCCCTCGCATTCGCAGGCGGCGATGGCGTCGCGGGTCGCCGTCAGCCAGGCGCGGGCCGTGTGGAAGGCCCGCTCCGAGAATCCGGCGCCGCCGGGGTGGCCGTCGTAGACGAACACGGTGGGGAGGAGCGTGTCGGGATGCAGCGGGACGGAGACCCCGCCGATGTCCCAGCGGTCGCAGGTGGCGAACAGCGGGAGCAGGCCGATGGAGGCGTGCTCGGCCGCGTGCAGGGCGCCGCCGAGGATCTCCGGGTTGATCCGGGCCTCGTCGAGCTGGTCCTCGGTCACGGTCCACCACACGGCCCGGGTGCGCAGGGTGCGGGGCGGCAGGTCCAGCTTGGCCTCGCCGAGCACCTCGCCGGTGATCAGTTTGCGGCGCAGGTACGAGACGACCTGGTTGGTCACCTCGACCGAACCGAAGCAGAGCCGCGCCGGGCCCCAGGGGATCTCGGTCTCGGTCTCCAGGACGGAGATGGAGGTGGTGTCGCGCGCGGTGGTCGAGAACGGCGGGCTGGACTCCTCGACCAGCGCGACCGAGTCCTCCAGGTCCAGGTGCTTCACCAGATACGTGCGGCCCTGGTGGAGGTGGACGGCCCCGTCGTGGACGGCGGTGTGGGCCGCCGATTCGTCGACCGTGCCCAGCAGGCGTCCCGTGGCCGCCTCGACGATCTGCACCGGGCGCCCGCCCTCCCCGCGGATGTCGGTCAGGTCCGAGGCCCGTTCCCGGCGGGTCCAGTGCCAGCCCGACGCCCGGCGGCGCAGCAGTTTGGCCGTCTCCAGCTGCGGGATCAGCTCCGCGGCCGCCGGGCCGAACAGGGCGAGGTCCACCTCCGTCAGCGGGAGCTCGGCGGCGGCCGCGCACAGGTGCGGGGCCAGGACGTAGGGGTTGTCCGGATCCAGCACCGTGGCCTCGACCGGCCGGCGGAACAGGGCCTCCGGATGGTGGACGAGATACGTGTCCAGCGGGTCGTCCCGGGCGATGAGCACGGCCAGGGCGCCCTGGCCCGAGCGCCCGGCGCGGCCCGCCTGCTGCCACAGGGAGGCCCGGGTGCCCGGGTACCCGGTGATCAGGACGGCGTCCAGGCCCGAGACGTCCACGCCCAGCTCCAGGGCGGTGGTGGCGGCCAGGCCGAGCAGCTCGCCGGAGTGCAGGGCCCGCTCCAGCGCCCGGCGCTCCTCGGGCAGGTAGCCGCCCCGGTAGGCCGCGACGCGCCGGGGCAGTGACCGGTCCACCTCGGCCAGCCGCTCCTGGGCGATCACCGAGATCAGCTCCGCGCCACGCCGGGAGCGGACGAAGGCGACCGTACGGACCCCCTGGACGACCAGGTCGGTCAGCAGGTCGGCGGTCTCGGCGGTGGCGGTGCGGCGCACCGGGGCGCCCTTCTCGCCCCGCAGCTCGGTCAGCGGCGGCTCCCACAGGGCGAAGACGACCTCGCCGCGCGGGGAGGCGTCGTCGGCGACCTCCAGGACCGGCATGCCCGTCAGCCGGGACGCGGCGGCCGCCGGGTCGCTCGCGGTGGCCGAGGCCAGCAGGAAGACCGGATCGGCGCCGTAGCGGGCGCACAGCCGCCGCAGGCGGCGCAGCACTTGGGCCACGTGGGAGCCGAATACGCCCCGGTAGGTGTGGCACTCGTCGATGACCACATAGCGCAGCGCGCGCAGGAAGGAGGACCAGCGGGGGTGGGCGGGCAGGATCCCCCGGTGCAGCATGTCGGGGTTGGTGAGCACGTAGTTCGCGTACTGGCGCACCCATTCGCGTTCCTCGACCGGCGTGTCGCCGTCGTAGACGGCGGGCCGGACCGCGTTGCCGAGGGGAGCTGCCAGCTCCCGTACGGCGCGCCGCTGGTCGGCGGCCAGGGCCTTGGTCGGAGCCAGGTAGAGCGCGGTCGCACCCCGCCCGTTCGCGGCCTCGGCGCCGTCCGCGAGCGCGGAGAGGACGGGAGCGAGGTAGGCCAGCGACTTGCCGGAGGCGGTGCCGGTGGCGACGACCACCGACTCGCCGTCCAGGGCGTGCTCGGCGGCCGCCGCCTGGTGCTCCCACGGATGTTCGATGCCCGCTGCCTGGATCGCGGCCACGACATCCGTTCGGATGCGGTCGGGCCAGACTGCATGACGACCCTCCCGAGGGGGCAAGTGCTCCGTATGGGTGATGCGCGCAGCTCTAGAAGGCCCCCGTGAGAGCCGGTCCAGGACCGTGCCGGGAGTGGGTCGAGGGTCCTCGGGTGCCGTGGGCCGACCGGGACGGTGAGTATTGGCCATTGGAACCGAGTGTGTCACCGGCGTGCGGGACAATGGTCGGAAGGCGTCGTGCGCGCCTGCCGGTAAGTGATTGAATGCCATCGCGGCAGCCAATCCCTCCCCTGCCTACGGGTGGGGAGGCCCCTGGGGGGCGCCGCTCGATAGCAAGGTGCTGGAGGATCCGTGGACCTGTCCCTGTCGACTCGCACTGTCGGCGACCGTACGGTCGTGGAGGTCGGTGGCGAGATTGATGTGTATACCGCGCCCAAGCTGCGCGAGCAGTTGGTCGAGTTGGTGAATGACGGCAGCTACCACCTGGTTGTCGACATGGAGCGAGTGGACTTCCTCGACTCCACCGGGCTTGGTGTGCTGGTGGGAGGTCTCAAGCGCGTCCGTGCGCACGAGGGCTCGCTGCGTCTGGTGTGCAACCAGGAGCGCATCCTGAAGATTTTCCGCATCACCGGCCTGACGAAGGTGTTCCCGATCCACACGACCGTGGAAGACGCCGTCGCAGCCACCGACTGACGGTCTCCCCCTCCCGGCGCCGTAAGGCGCCGCGGGGGGAGCCGAAGAGGAGCGGGGGCGCGGGCCGACAGCGGTCCGGGTCCCTGTAAGGCACGCCCGTAGTCCGAGGGGGACGCGCATGGCCACCGTTGAACTGCGCTTCAGCGCCCAGCCCGAACACGTCCGGACGGCCCGCCTCGTCGCGGCCGCCGTGGCGCGCCGGGCCGGCGTGGACGAAGCCGTGCTCGACGAGGTCCGCCTCGCCGTGGGCGAGGCCTGCTCGCGCGCCGTCGGTCTGCACCTCAGCAACGGGCTGACCGCGCCCGTCCGGGTGGTCCTGACCGAGGAGGAGAAGCTGTTCTCCATCGAGGTCGGCGACGAGGTGCCCGGACCGGCCGGCGGCCCGGAGGGCGCCGTGTCCGGCATCGACGCCACCCTGGACCCGGACACCGAGACCGAGGACGAGATGGGCCTCGCGGTGATCAGCGGGCTCGTCGACGACGTCGAGGTGACGAGCGGCGAGGGGGGCGGGACCATCCGGATGAGCTGGCCCGTGTCCGGCGCGTCGGATCACCCGTAGCCCCGCCGTCCCGCAGTCCGGCCGGTCTCGCAGTCCGGCCGGTCTCGCCGTTCCCGCCGGTCTCGCCCGGCCGGGCACTCCCATCGGCTGCGCACATCCCGCCGGTCCCGCGAATCCCATGCTCCGGAGATTCTTCCGATCTTCATCAAGGCCCTGCTGAGCAGGGCCTTTTTTCATATCTCACGGTATTTCCTAGATCGATGATCAGGCGTCAATGCCTTTGTCCCATTACCTCTTTCGGGGGTAATGGAGTGACGCGATCTATTGCTGAGGAGCAAGAGCAGGCCAATTCCGTTTCCTGCGCACTGTTTTGATCGCGGAGACCTCCCTACAATCCGTCCACATCTTGAGCTCATCACGTCAAGGAGGACGAATGACGGGGCTCTTCACCCCCAACGCGCCGGTCGGAAACTCCGATCTGGCAGCAGCCGTACTCACCGATGACAATCGGCTCATCGTCATGGTGATCGCGGCCGTGGCACTTGCCGCACTCGTCGTCGCGCAGATCCTGGTCCGCCAGGTACTCGCCGCCGACGAGGGAACCGACAGCATGAAGAAAATCGCCGCCGCCGTCCAGGAAGGCGCCAACGCCTACCTCGGCCGGCAGCTGCGCACCCTCGGGATCTTCGCCGTCGTCGTGTTCTTCCTGCTCTTCCTGCTCCCCGCCGACGACTGGAGCCAGCGGGCGGGGCGTTCCGCCTTCTTCCTCGTGGGCGCCCTCTTCTCGGCGGCCACCGGCTACATCGGCATGCGCCTCGCGGTCCGCGCCAACGTGCGCGTCGCCGCCGCCGCGCGCGAGGCCACCCCCGCCGAGGGCGAGCCCGCCAAGGACCTCACCGACGTCTCGCACAAGGCCATGCGGATCGCATTCCGCACCGGCGGCGTCGTCGGGATGTTCACCGTCGGCCTGGGCCTGCTCGGCGCCTCCTGCGTCGTCCTGGTCTACGCCGCCGACGCCCCCAAGGTCCTGGAGGGCTTCGGCCTCGGCGCCGCCCTGATCGCGATGTTCATGCGCGTCGGCGGCGGCATCTTCACCAAGGCCGCCGACGTCGGCGCCGACCTGGTCGGCAAGGTCGAGCAGGGCATTCCGGAGGACGACCCGCGCAATGCCGCGACCATCGCCGACAACGTGGGCGACAACGTCGGCGACTGCGCCGGCATGGCGGCCGACCTCTTCGAGTCGTACGCCGTCACCCTCGTGGCCGCGCTGATCCTCGGCAAGGCGGCCTTCGGCGACCTCGGCCTGGCCTTCCCGCTGATCGTCCCCGCGATCGGCGTGGTCACCGCCATGATCGGCATCTTCGCGGTCTCCCCGCGCCGCTCCGACCGCAGCGGAATGACCGCCATCAACCGCGGCTTCTTCATCTCCGCCGTGATCTCGATGGTCCTGGTCGCGATCGCCGTCTTCGTCTACCTCCCCTCCAGCTACAAGGACCTGGTCGGCGTCGAGAACGCCACGATCACCAACCACGAGGGCGACCCGCGCATCCTGGCCCTCGTCGCCGTGGCGATCGGCATCGTGCTCGCGGCCCTGATCCAGCAGCTGACCGGCTACTTCACCGAGACCAGCCGCCGTCCCGTCCGGGACATCGGCAAGTCCTCCCTGACCGGCGCGGCCACCGTCATCCTCGCCGGCATCTCCATCGGCCTGGAGTCCGCCGTCTACACGGCGCTGCTCATCGGCCTCGGCGTGTACGGGGCGTTCCTGCTCGGCGGTACGTCGATCATGCTCGCGCTCTTCGCGGTGGCCCTGGCCGGCACCGGCCTGCTCACCACCGTCGGCGTCATCGTCGCCATGGACACCTTCGGGCCCGTCTCCGACAACGCCCAGGGCATCGCCGAGATGTCCGGCGACGTCGAGGGCGCCGGTGCACAGGTCCTGACCGACCTGGACGCCGTCGGCAACACCACCAAGGCCATCACCAAGGGCATCGCGATCGCCACCGCCGTGCTGGCCGCTGCCGCGCTGTTCGGCTCGTACAGCGACGCCATCGCGGGCGCGATCAAGGAGGTCGGAGCCAAGGCCGGGGAGATGAACCTCAGCCTGGACATCGCCCAGCCCAACAACCTGGTCGGCCTGATCCTGGGCGCGGCGGTCGTGTTCCTGTTCTCCGGCCTCGCCATCAACGCCGTCTCCCGCTCCGCGGGCGCCGTCGTCTACGAGGTGCGCCGCCAGTTCCGCGAGCACCCCGGGATCATGGACTACTCCGAGAAGCCCGAGTACGGGCGCGTCGTGGACATCTGCACCAAGGACGCGCTGCGCGAGCTCGCCACGCCCGGCCTGCTCGCCGTCCTCACCCCGATCGCGGTCGGGTTCTCGCTCGGCGTCGGTGCGCTCGGCTCGTTCCTCGCGGGCGCCATCGGCACCGGCACCCTGATGGCCGTCTTCCTCGCCAACTCCGGTGGCGCGTGGGACAACGCGAAGAAGCTCGTCGAGGACGGCCACCACGGCGGCAAGGGCAGCGAGGCCCACGCCGCGACCGTCATCGGCGACACGGTCGGCGACCCGTTCAAGGACACCGCGGGTCCCGCGATCAACCCGCTGCTCAAGGTCATGAACCTGGTGGCGCTGCTGATCGCCCCGGCGGTCGTGCAGTTCAGCTACGGCCCCGACACGAGCGCGACCGTGCGCGCGATCGTCGCGGTCCTGGCCATCGCCGTCATCATCGGCGCGGTGTACGTCTCCAAGCGCCGCGGCATCGCGGTCGGGGACGACGCCGAGGGTGACGGCGCGCCCGCCGAGCGGACGGCCCAGCAGGCCGATCCCGCGGTGGTTTCCTGACCCGAGCGGTGACCCTCGGAGGGGTCCGCGGGCCCGGTCGGCCCAAGGACTCGAAGATACGACCGAACGGCGGACAGGCGGCGCGGACTGACGCGCCGTCTGTCCGCCTTTCTGCGTGCTCGGATGGCGGGCGTGTATCTTCCGGGCCGAGAGCCTTCGAAGGGACCAATCCGGTGAACAAGAAGTTTGCGGCCGCGGTGTCCGGCGGTGCGGTACTGATGCTCGTGCTGTCCGGTTGCGGCGGCGACGACGGGGACGAGAAGGCCAACGCCTGGGCCAAGAAGGTCTGCGACAAGTGGCAGCCCGAGCTGAAGAAGATCGAGACCGCCAACGCGGACATCAAGCGGGTGGCGACCGAGAGCAGCAAGCCCGAAGAGGTGCAGACGACCGACTCGGCGGCGTTCGGGACCATGTCCGCGTCGTACCAGGCGATGGGAACCGCCCTGCAGGGGGCCGGAGTTCCGCCGGTCAAGGACGGTCAGACGACGCAGGCCACGGCGATCAAGGGCTTCGAGGAGTCCTCCAAGGGCTACGCCGACCTGAAGACGAAGATGGAGGGTCTGGACCCGAAGGACCAGACGAAGTTCGCCGACGGCCTCAAGGAGGTGGCGGGCGGACTCGACGCGGCCACCCAGGGCGGCAAGAACGCGCTCAGCACGCTCAAGGCGGGCGGTCTGGACAAGGCGATGAACGGCCAGAAGGGCTGCCAGGTCGCGGCTCCCGCGGCGTCGCCGAAGTGAGGTGGCCCGCGGCCGCCGGCGCACGCATCGTCGGCATCAGCGGCGTCAGCGGCCGCGCGGCATACGCATCGGGGGCGGCAGCCGACACAATGGACCGGTGAGTACCACCAGCCTTCCCTCGCCCGACCGCGCCGCCGAACTCCGCACGGCCCTGCTCGCCGCCGGCTTCACCGCCGACGGCCTGCTCGACCTGCTCGGCGCCCCCGCCTACGCCGCGCTGGCCCGCAGTGAGACGGTCCCCGCCCTGCGCGCCACGCGCGGCGGCGGCGACGGCCCGCTCGCGAGCCTGGTCCGGCTGTTCCTGCTCCAGCAGCCGGAGCCGTACGTGAACGCCGCCCGGGCGCTGCCCGTCGAGACCGCGCTGGCGGACGGCTGGCTGCGCCGCGAGGGCGATGAGGTGCACGCCACCGTCGACGTGCGCCCGTACGGCGGCCCGGACGGCGAGGACTGGTTCATCGTCTCCGACCTCGGCTGCGCCGTCGGCGGGGCCGGCGGGATCGGCAGCCGCGAGGAGGGCGTCGTCCTCGGAGTCGGCGGGGCCTCCACCACCCTGGCCGGGATCACCGTCCGCACCCCGGTCGGCAGCGCCCTCGACCTCGGTACCGGATCCGGCATCCAGGCCCTGCACGCCGCCCAGCACGCCACCCGGGTCACCGCGACCGACGTCAACCCCCGGGCCCTGGACTTCACCCGGCTGACCCTGGCGCTGTCCGGCGCCCAGGAGGCCGAGCTGCTCCAGGGGTCGCTGTTCGAGCCGGTCGGCGGGGCCACGTACGACCTGATCGTGTCGAACCCGCCGTTCGTGATCTCCCCCGGCGCCCGGCTGACGTACCGCGACGGCGGGATGGGCGGCGACGACCTGTGCCGGACCCTCGTCCAGGAGGCGGGCGAGCACCTCAACCCGGGCGGGTACGCGCAGTTCCTCGGCAACTGGCAGCACGTGGAGGGCGAGGACTGGCACGACCGGGTCCGCGCCTGGGTGCCGCGCGGCTGTGACGCGTGGATCGTGCAGCGTGACGTGCAGGACGTCACGCAGTACGCGGAGCTGTGGCTGCGCGACGCGGGCGACCACCGCACCGACCCGGCCGAGTACGCGCGGCGGTACGAGGACTGGCTGGACGAGTTCGAGGCGCGCAAGACCAAGGCCGTCGGCTTCGGCTGGATCACCCTGCGGCGCAGCGGCGCGGCCGAGCCGTCGATCGTGGTCGAGGAGTGGCCGCACTCGGTGGAGCAGCCGCTCGGCGACGCCGTCGTGGCCCACTTCGTCCGCCAGGACTACCTGCGCGACCACGACGACGCGGCCCTGCTGGAGGCGCGCTTCGTGCTGGCGGCGGAGGTCGTACAGGAGCAGGTCGGCGCGCCCGGCGCGGAGGATCCGGAGCACGTGGTCCTGCGGCAGAACCGCGGGATGCGGCGGGCGACCAAGGTCGACACGGTCGGGGCGGGCTTCGCGGGAGTGTGCGACGGCTCACTCACGGCGGGCCGGATCCTGGACGCGATCGCGCACCTGGTGCAGGAGGATCCCGTGGTGCTGCGGGACCGGACTCCGGAGGCGATCAGGGTCCTGGTCGAGCAGGGGTTCCTGGAGCCGGCCGAGGGCTGACGGGGCCGTGGCGAGCGTGGCCGAAACCATCGGGTAACCCGGGGTTCGCGGGCCGCCGCAGGGCGCGCGGCGGGCTCCCGCCCAGGGGTGCGCACGCGCCGCGGCCGGCGGGATCCGGGGGGATCCGTACGGGGCCCGCCGAGCGGTCCGGGAGCAGGTGGGAGTAAGGGGGGAACGGCATGGAGAGCGGTCCGGAGATCCTCTCGGCGGCCGGGTTCCCGCTGTCCGCAGCGGATCTGCCGGGCTGCACGGGGGCGTTCGCGGCGCGCCGGGCGCCGGTGGCCGAGGGTGTGCGCCTGATCGGAGCCTGATCACCGGCCCGGTCCCGGCCCGGTCGCGGCCCGGGGACCGACTCGGTCCCGACTCCTCCCGACCCGGTCACCGGCGCGCCGACCCGCCCGGATCCGCGTCGTGAACGGGACGCCGGACGGGGTGCGGGGGCGGGGCCAGACGGCCCCCTGGCCACCCGGCCCGGTGATCGCTACGGGTCCGGCGCGGTATCCGGGCGGCAGAAATGGCACTTGTCGGGTTACCGTTCGAGTGGCCGTTGCGGGCTTCCGCCGTTTGACACGGGGGCGGGTTGTACCGTCACACTCCGCAGCGTCGCCGTACCGCGACCGAGTGCCGACCGGAGAGAAGAGCCAAGTTGTCCCCGACTAGCGAGACCGCAAAGGGCGGCCGCCGACTCGTCATCGTCGAGTCCCCTGCCAAGGCGAAGACGATCAAGGGCTACCTCGGCCCGGGATACGTCGTCGAGGCGAGCGTCGGGCACATCCGCGACCTCCCCAGCGGCGCGGCCGAGGTTCCCGACAAGTACACCGGCGAGGTCCGCCGTCTCGGCGTGGACGTCGAACACGACTTCGCGCCGATCTACGTCGTCAATGCCGATAAGAAGGCCCAGGTCAGGAAGCTCAAGGAGCTGCTGGCCGAGTCCGACGAACTCTTCCTCGCCACCGATGAGGACCGCGAGGGCGAAGCCATCGCGTGGCACCTGCAGGAAGTGCTCAAGCCCAAGGTCCCCGTCCACCGGATGGTCTTCCACGAGATCACCAAGGACGCGATCCGCGACGCCGTCGCCAACCCGCGCGAGCTGAACCAGCGCATGGTCGACGCCCAGGAGACCCGCCGCATCCTCGACCGCCTCTACGGCTACGAGGTCTCGCCGGTCCTGTGGAAGAAGGTCATGCCGAAGCTGTCGGCGGGCCGCGTCCAGTCGGTGGCCACCCGCCTCGTCGTCGAGCGGGAGCGCGAGCGCATCGCCTTCCGCTCCGCCGAGTACTGGGACCTGACCGGAACCTTCTCCACCGGCCGCGCCGGTGACGCCTCCGACCCCTCGACCCTGGTCGCCCGCCTGAACACGGTGGACGGCAAGCGCGTCGCGCAGGGCCGCGACTTCGGCTCGAACGGGCAGCTCAAGAGCGAGGTGCTGCACCTCGACGAGGCGAACGCACGGGCGCTGGCCGCTGCGCTGGCGGACACCTCGTTCGCCGTCCGCTCGGTCGAGTCGAAGCCGTACCGCCGCTCCCCGTACGCCCCGTTCCGTACGACGACGCTCCAGCAGGAGGCCTCGCGCAAGCTGGGCTTCGGCGCGAAGGCGACGATGCAGGTGGCGCAGAAGCTGTACGAGAACGGCTTCATCACCTACATGCGTACGGACTCCACCACGCTCTCCGACACCGCGGTGTCGGCGGCGCGGGCGCAGGTCACGCAGCTCTACGGGGCCGACTACCTGCCGGAGAAGCCGCGCGTCTACGCGGGCAAGGTCAAGAACGCGCAGGAGGCGCACGAGGCGATTCGCCCTTCGGGTGATCGTTTCCGCACCCCGGCCGAGACGGGTCTGACCGGCGACCAGTTCCGCCTGTACGAGCTCATCTGGAAGCGGACCGTCGCCTCCCAGATGAAGGACGCGGTCGGCAACTCGGTCACCGTCAAGATCGGCGGCCGCGCGTCGGACGGCCGGGACGCCGAGTTCTCCGCCTCCGGCAAGACGATCACCTTCCACGGCTTCATGAAGGCGTACGTCGAGGGCGCGGACGACCCGAACGCCGAGCTCGACGACCGCGAGAAGCGGCTGCCGCAGGTCGCGGAGGGCGACGCGCTGTCGGCCGTGGAGATCACGTCGGACGGCCACTCGACCAAGCCGCCGGCCCGCTACACCGAGGCCTCGCTGGTCAAGGAGCTGGAGGAGCGGGAGATCGGCCGCCCGTCGACGTACGCGTCGATCATCGGCACGATCCTGGACCGCGGGTACGTCTTCAAGAAGGGCACGGCGCTCGTGCCGTCCTTCCTGTCCTTCGCCGTGGTCAACCTGCTGGAGACGCACTTCGGGCGGCTCGTCGACTACGACTTCACGGCCAAGATGGAGGACGACCTCGACCGCATCGCGCGGGGCGAGGCCCAGTCCGTGCCGTGGCTGAAGCGTTTCTACTTCGGCTCCGAGGACGCGTCGGAGGTCGTACCGGCCGACGGCGACCACCTCGGCGGCCTGAAGGAGCTGGTCACGGACCTCGGTGCGATCGACGCCCGGGAGATCTCCTCCTTCCCGGTCGGCGAGGGCATCGTGCTGCGCGTCGGCCGCTACGGGCCGTACGTGGAGCGCGGCGAGAAGGACGCGGAAGGCCACCAGCGGGCCGACGTGCCGGACGACCTGGCGCCGGACGAGCTGACGACCGAGTACGCGGAGGAGCTCTTCGCGAAGCCGAGCGGCGAGTTCGAGCTGGGCAAGGACCCGGTGAGCGGGAACGAAATCGTCGCGAAGGACGGTCGTTACGGGCCGTACGTGACGGAGATCCTCCCCGAGGGCACCCCGAAGACGGGCAAGAACGCGGTGAAGCCGCGGACGGCCTCGCTGTTCAAGTCGATGAGCCTCGACACGGTCACGCTGGACGAGGCGCTGAAGCTGATGTCGCTGCCGCGCGTGGTCGGCGCGGACGCGGAGGGCGTGGAGATCACGGCCCAGAACGGCCGCTACGGCCCGTACCTGAAGAAGGGCACGGACTCGCGGTCGCTGGAGACCGAGGACCAGCTGTTCTCGATCACCCTGGACGAGGCCCTCGCGATCTACGCCCAGCCGAAGCAGCGCGGGCGCGCCGCGGCGAAGCCGCCGCTGAAGGAGCTGGGCACGGACCCGGTCAGCGAGAAGCCGGTGGTCGTCAAGGACGGCCGCTTCGGGCCGTACGTGACGGACGGCGAGACGAACGCGACGCTGCGGCGGGACGACGACGTCGAGACGATCACGCCGGAGCGCGGCTACGAGCTGCTGGCGGAGAAGCGCGCGAAGGGCCCGGCCAAGAAGACGGCGAAGAAGGCACCGGCCAAGAAGGCGCCCGCGAAGAAGGCCACGGCGACGAAGGCCGCGGCGAAGAAGACGACGACGGCCAAGAAGACCGCCGCGAAGAAGACGACGGCGACGGCGAAGAAGACGGTCGCCAAGAAGGCGGCCGCGTCGGCTCCCTCGTCGGACGACTGACACCACCACCCCCCGGGCCCGTGCGGATCGCACGGGCCCGGGGTTTTTGCGCGGCGGTGGGGCAGGGGGGCGTGGCGGTGGGGCCCGAGGCCTGCGCATCGAGGTGGGGCCCGAGGCCTGCGCGACGGGTGGGGCCCGAGGCCTGCGCGACGCGGTGGGGCCGGGGTCACACCCGATGGTTGTCCACAGGGCTCCGCAGCTGCCGAGCACAGCGGATAGGCTGGGCGGATGACGCGAGCCGAGCAGCCAACGGTCGTGACCGCCCCCGCGAACCCCACCTACGACGAAGCCCTCGCCGCGGATTCCCGCGAGCGCGCGGTGCGCGCCTTGCTGCGCACCCCCAGACTGCGTCGGTTGTGGAGCGCCCAGCTGGTGAGCGGCATCGGAGACGCCCTCGCCCTGCTGGTGCTGGTGCTGCTGGCCTTCCAGAGCGCCGTCTCCGAAGAGACCTTCGGCAGCGGCTACCAGGGCTGGGCCCTCACCATCGCCGCCGTCTTCGGGGTCCGGATCCTCGCGACCCTGATCTTCGGCGCCGTCCTGCTCGGTCCGCTGGCCAAGCTCCTCGCCCCGAAGGAGGGCGGCGGCAAGCTGGACCGCCGCTGGACGATGATCGGCGCCGACGGGATCCGGCTCGGCCTGTTCGTCGTCGCCCCGCTCTGGCTCGACTGGATCCCGGCCCACGCGCTGACCGCGCTGCTGGCCACCGTCTTCGTCTCCGGCGTCGCCGAGCGGCTGTGGACCCTGGCCAAGGACAGCGCGGCGCCCGCCCTGCTGCCCTCGCCGCCGCCGGAGGGCGCGACCGTACGCCCGCTGCCGGACCACCTCGACGCCCTGCGCCGGCTGAACCTGCGCACGTCCTTCGCCGCGCTGCCCGTCGCCGCCGCCGTCCTGCTCGTCGCGACCCTGGTCGGCAAGGCCCTCGGGCTGGGCGTCGACTGGTTCGCGGAGAACCAGGCCGCCCTGGGTTCGTACGTGGCCGCCGGCCTCTTCGCGGCGTCCATCTCGCTGCTGCTCCCGCTGGTGCTGCCCGCGGCGAAGACCCCGCGCCCGCGGTCCCCGCTGGAGGGCCTGCGCGCCCCCAAGGCGGGGGACCGGCCGGAGAAGGGGCGTACGGGGGCCATTCCGCTGCTCGTCCTCGCCTGCGCCGCCGTCGCCGGAGCCGTGGCCGGTGCCGCGGCCGTGGCGGTGCTGCACGCCTTCGACCTGGGCGGCGGTCCCGCCACGTTCTCGCTGCTCGTCCTGGCGCTGCTCGGCGGCACCGCGATCGGCATCCGCGCCGCGCAGGCCGGCAAGGTGCTGCCCGCGCTGTCCCGGCGCCGGCTGCTGGCCCTGGCCATCGCGGTGGCCGGGCTCGCGCTGCTGCTGACCGGGCTGGTGCCGGACACCGCGACCGTGCTGTTCCTGTCGCTGCTCGCCGGCACCGCCGCGGGCGTGGCCGCCAACACCGGGCACACCCTGCTCGACCAGGAGACCGAGGAGTTCCGCCGGGCCCGGGTCACCGAGCACCTGCAGGCCGTCGTACGCGTGGCCGTGGGCATCGGCGCGGTCCTCGCGCCGGTCCTGGCCGCGGCCATCGGCCCGCACCGGCTGGCCGCCGGGGACGTCGTCTTCGCGCACGGCGGGGCCGCCTTCACCCTGATGCTGGTCGGCGCCCTGCTGCTGCCCGTCGCCGTCGTGGTGCTCGCCAAGGCCGACGACCGCAGCGGCGTACCGCTGCGCCGCGATCTGCGCGAGGCGCTGCGCGGCGGGGAGCCGGTGCAGGCGGCGTCCGACGCCGGGTTCTTCATCGCCCTGGAGGGCGGCGACGGCGCCGGAAAGTCCACGCAGGTCGAGGCACTGGCGGACTGGATACGCGGCAAGGGCCACGAGGTCGTCGTGACCCGCGAGCCGGGGGCCACCCCGGTCGGCAAGCGGCTGCGTTCCATCCTGCTCGACGTCTCCTCGGCCGGACTGTCGAACCGCGCCGAGGCGCTGCTGTACGCCGCCGACCGCGCGGAGCACGTGGACACCGTCGTGCGACCCGCCCTGGAGCGCGGCGCGGTGGTCATCTCCGACCGCTACGTCGACTCCTCGGTCGCGTACCAGGGCGCCGGGCGCGACCTGTCCCCGACCGAGATCGCCAGGATCTCGCGCTGGGCCACCGACGGGCTCGTACCGAACCTGACCGTGCTGCTGGACGTATCGCCGGAGACGGCGCGCGAGCGGTTCACGGAGGCCCCGGACCGGCTGGAGTCGGAGCCGGCCGAGTTCCACCAGCGGGTGCGGGCCGGGTTCCTGACGCTGGCCGCGGCCGACCCCGGGCGCTACCTGGTGGTCGACGCGGGCCAGGACCCGCAGTCCGTGACCACCATCGTGCGCCACCGCCTGGACCGGATGCTCCCGCTCTCGGAGGCCGAGGTGGCGGCTCAGGCCGAGGCCCGGCGCAAGGCCGAGGAGGACGCCCGGCGCAGGGCCGAGGAAGAGGCGGCGCGCAAGGCGGAGGAAGAGCGGCTGCGCGCGGAGGAGGAAGCCCGGCTGAAGGCCGAGGCGGAAGCCGCCCGGATCAGGGCCGAGGCCGAGGCCGCCCGCAGGGCGGAAGAGGAGCGGCTGCGCGCCGAGGAGGAGGCCCGTGCCCGGGCCGAGGCCGAGCGGCTGCGCGCGGAGGCCGAGGAGAAGGCCCGCGCGGTGGAGCAGGAGCGCCTGCGCAAGCAGGCCGAGGAGGAGGCCCGGCTGCGCGCCGAGGCCGAGGAGCGGCGGCTGGAGAAGCAGCGGCGGGCCGAGGAAGCCCTGTTGAGGGCCGAGGAGGCGCGCCGGCTGGCGGAGGCCTCGGCGGCAGCGGCGGCGGCTCAGGCCGCTGCGGCGGCTTCGGCTGCGGCGGCTGCTTCGGCACCGGCTGCGACCCCTGTGCCCACTGCGGAACCGGCAGCTCCGGCTCCTGCGGCTCCCGCCCCCAAGGTGCCCATGACCAAGGAGCCGTTGGCGGACGACGTGACGGTGGAGACCCCGATGGTCAAGCGGGTCGTCCAGCCGGACGACGTGACGCAGACGGTCCCGGTACCGAAGATCGACCCGGCGGCGCAGACCTCGGTCCTGCCCGCCGTTGCGCCGGCCCGTCCGGCGGACGAGACGGCGGTCCTGCCGCCCGTACCGGCTTCCGGCCCGACCGACGAGACGGCGGTCCTGCCGCCCGTACGGCCGTCCCGTACGAGCCCTCCGGCCGGTCAGGGTCCGTCCGGCCCGGCCCGGTCCGCCACGCGGCCGACCGCCCGGCGTCCGGAGGAGAGCCCGGCCGACCGGGTGCCGCCGGGCATCTTCCGGGACGCCGGCGAGGACGCGACCCGTGAGCTCCCGGTCTTCGGCGCCGACGGCCGCCCGGCCGAGCAGCGCCAGGAGGACGGGCCTGGTCGGTCGGAACGGCCGGGTCGGCAGCGGCCCGCCTGGGCCGAGGAGACCCCGCTGGACGACCTGCCGACCCTCGCGGACGAGCTGCTCGGATCGCGCCGGGACGACGAGGGCGAAGAAGGCGGTCCGCGCCGCCGCCGCTGACGGGGATTGTCAGTGGCGCACGCCACACTGGGGGCGGGCAGGGGCAGGACGAGCGGTACGGACGGCCGAGGCGATGACGGCCGGTGAAAGGCGGTGGGCGGGATGCCCGTATGGGACGACCTGGTGGGGCAGGAGCGGGTGCAGGCGCAGCTGGCCGCCGCCGCCCGTGACGCCGACGCCCTGGTCACCGCCGTCGGGGCCGGGACCGCGCAGCCCGCCGCGTCCAAGATGACCCACGCCTGGCTGTTCACCGGCCCGCCCGGCTCCGGCCGGGCCACCGCCGCCCGGGCCTTCGCGGCAGCCCTCCAGTGCACCAGCCCCGACCGGGCCCTCGGGGGCGAACCGGGCTGCGGTTTCTGCGACGGCTGCCACACCACCCTGATCGGCACGCACGCCGATGTGGAGATCGTCCGCACGGACCTGCTGTCCATCGGCGTGAAGGAGACGCGCGACCTGGTCCGCCGGGCGCAGCTCTCCCCGGCAGTGGGCCGCTGGCAGGTCATCGTCCTGGAAGACGCCGACCGGCTGACCGAGGGCGCGGGCAACGTGCTCCTCAAGGCCGTGGAGGAGCCCGCGCCGCGGACCGTGTGGCTGCTGTGCGCTCCCTCCCTGGAGGATGTGCTGCCCACCATCCGCTCCCGCTGCCGCCATCTGACGCTGCGCACCCCGCCGGTCGCCGCCGTCGCCGATGTGCTGGTCCGGCGCGACGGCATCGAGCCCGCCGTCGCCGCGGCCGCCGCGCGCGCGACGCAGGGGCACATCGGCCGGGCCCGCCGGCTCGCCACCGACGAATCCGCCCGCACCCGCCGGGCCGCCGTGCTGAAGCTCCCGCTCCGCGTCGACGACGTGGGCGGCTGCCTCAAGGCCGCCCAGGAGCTGGTCGACGCCGCCGCCGAGGACGCCAAGCAGGTCGCGGAGGAGGTCGACACGAAGGAGACCGAGGACCTGCGGGCCGCGCTCGGCGCCGGAGCCGGGACGGGCGGGCGGATGCCGCGTGGTACCGCGGGCGTGATGAAGGAGCTCGAAGACCGGCAGAAGCGCCGCCGCACCCGTACCCAGCGCGACACCCTCGACCTCGCGCTGACCGATCTCACCGGCTTCTACCGGGACGTGCTGGCCCTCCAGCTCGGCACTTCGCTGGCGATCGCGAACGAGGAGATACGGGGCGACCTGGAACGGATCGCCCGCGCGTCCGGACCGGAGCGCACGCTGCGCCGGATCGAGGCGATCATCGCCTGCCGCGATGCCCTGGACCGCAACGTGGCCCCGCTCCTCGCCGTCGAGGCGATGACGATGTCCCTGCGCGCGGGCTGAGCACCCCGGTGACCCGCGCGCGTTGACCGCCTCACCCGTATGAGCGATCCGGGAAGGCCGGGCCGGGCGGTGCGGGCTCCGGGCGGGCCTGCGGCGGGCCCCCGGGCGGCGGTCGGCCGGTCGGCGTGCGCTCGCCCGGCCGGGGCGCCCCGCAGGCCGTAGGCTCCGAGGATGGACACCAGTCGCCTGCTGCGTACCACCGGAATCGCGATCGCAGCCGCCGGGCTGCTGCTCTCCGGGTGCACCTCGGCCGGATCGGGGGGCCCGCGAGCGGCCGCCTCCGCCGCCGGGGGCATCGCGCGGTTGGCGGCTCCGGACGCGGTCCCGGCCGCGCTGCGCACGTACTACGAACAGAAGCTGAGCTGGCGCGACTGCGGTGTCCCGGGGTTCCAGTGCGCCACGATGAAGGCTCCGCTGGACTACGCGCACCCCGAATCCGGGCAGGACGTGGACATCGCGGTGGCCCGCCGCCAGGCCACCGGCCCCGGCAAGCGGCTGGGCTCGCTCCTGGTCAACCCGGGCGGCCCGGGCGGTTCCGGCATCGGGTACCTCCAGGCGTACGCGGGCGTCGGCTACCCGGCTCCCGTCCGCGCCCAGTACGACATGGTCTCCTTCGACCCGCGCGGGGTGGACCGCAGCAGCCCGGTGCAGTGCCTGACCGGACCGGAGATGGACAAGTTCACGCAGGTGGACCAGACGCCGGACAACGCGGCGGAGCGGGCCGAGCTGGTGACCGCGTTCAAGGAGTTCGCCGCCGGCTGCAAGACGCGCTCGCAGCGGATCCTGCCGCACGTCTCCACCGTCGAGGCGGCCCGTGACATGGACATGCTGCGCGCGGTGCTGGGCGACGAGAAGCTGACGTACGTCGGCGCCTCGTACGGGACCCTGCTCGGGGCGACGTACGCGAACCTCTTCCCCGGCCGGGTCGGCCGACTCGTCCTGGACGGCGCGATGGACCCCTCCCGTCCGGCGCTCGAAATGAACCGGGACCAGACCGGCGGCTTCGAGACGGCGCTGCGCTCCTTCGCCAAGGACTGCGCGAAGCAGTCCGACTGCCCGCTCGGCAAGGGCGGTCCGGAGGCGGTGGCGGAGCGGCTCCAGGAGTTCTTCCGCAAGGTCGACGCCCAGCCGGTGCCCAGCGGCGATCCGGCCCGCCCGCTGGGCGAGTCCCTCGCCACGACCGGCGTGATCGCGGCGCTGTACGACGAGAGCGCGTGGCCGCAGCTGCGCGAGGCGCTGGCGTCGGCGATGAGCGGCGACGGATCCGGCCTGCTCGGTCTCGCCGACAGCTACTACGAGCGCGAGCCGGACGGGAAGTACGCGAACCTGATGTTCGCGAACGCCGCCGTGAACTGCCTCGACCAGCCGCCCGCCTTCGTCGGCCCGGAGGCGGTCGACGCGGCCCTGCCCTCCTTCGAGAAGGCGTCCCCGGTCTTCGGCGCGGGCCTGGCCTGGGCCTCGTTGAACTGCGCGTACTGGCCGGTCAAGGCCACCGGCGCGGCCGGCGCCCTGACGGCGAAGGGCGCCCCGCCGATCATGGTGGTCGGCACGGTCCGCGACCCGGCGACCCCGTACAAGTGGGCCCAGGGCCTGGCCGAGCAGCTCGACTCGGGCGTCCTGCTCACGTACGACGGCGACGGCCACACGGCATACGGCCGCGGCAGCACCTGCATCGACACGACGATCAACACGTACCTCCTCCAGGGCACCCCGCCGAAGGACGGCAAGAAGTGCACATGAGCCCGATGTGGGGGGTATGTCCCACCCCCGCGCAATGCGGTTCTGGGCACCCCGATTGAGCCTGTAGACTTGGCGCCGCTGCTGATGAGAGCTCCTCTCCAAGGGAACCCTTGTCTATCCAGCGGTGCCGCCTTAGCTCAGCTGGCCAGAGCAACGCACTCGTAATGCGTAGGTCTCGGGTTCGAATCCCGAAGGCGGCTCTGTAGAACCCCCAGGACTCACTCGCCGTGACCTGGGGGTTTTGCTATTTCCGGGGTCGTTCGGCGCAAGGGGTGGCCGGGGCGGCCGGATACCGATGCGTGAGCGGAGGGGCCGTCAGTCCTTCTCGGCGGACTTGCGGTCCGACTGCGGAGTCGGGCGGTCTGCCGGCCCACCCGTTCGTGGATGAGGGCGACCTGCGAATTCACCCTTGTAAGGTCGGAAGGTGGCCACTCTTCCCCTTCCCGACGACCTGCGGCATCTTGCGGACCTCCCGACCGAGGCGGTCGAGCACGGCGAGGTCTTCACGCGGCGGTGGGTGGTCGATCTCCTTCTCGATCTCCTCGGCTACACGGCCGACAAAGACCTTTGTGGCCTGAAGATCGTTGAGCCCGCCTGCGGCGGTGGCGCCTTCCTCGGCGCGATCGCTTCGCGGATCAGCGCCTCGTGCCGTGCGCACGAGCGCCCGATCACGGACGCGGTCGATGCCGTGCGCGCCTTCGATCTCCTGGACCGCAACGTGCGTGACAGCCGTGCGCTGGTCGAGAACGAGCTGCTCGACGCGGGAGAGCTCCCGGAGGAGGTCCGGAAGGTGGCGGAAGCCTGGATCGGACAGGGCGACTACCTGCTGCAGCCGGACACGGAGCATCGTGGCGACTACGTCGTCGGCAATCCTCCGTACATCCGTCTCGAAGACGTACCCGACGACCGCATGGCCGCCTACCGCAGCGTCTGTCCCACCATGGGCGGGCGCGCCGACATCTACGTCGGCTTCTACGAAGTCGCGCTGCGGAGCCTCAACCCCGACGGACGCCTGGGCTTCATCTGCGCCGACCGTTGGATGCGAAACCAGTACGGCCGTAAGCTCCGGCAGCTGGTGACCGAGCGGTTCAGCATGGACCTG
Source organism: Streptomyces sp. NPDC051582 (assembly GCF_040681715.1). Classification (NCBI taxonomy): domain Bacteria; kingdom Bacillati; phylum Actinomycetota; class Actinomycetes; order Kitasatosporales; family Streptomycetaceae; genus Streptomyces; species Streptomyces sp. NPDC051582. The sequence continues at coordinate 25,944 of NZ_JBFAZJ010000044.1, read as the reverse complement.
GCCCTCGTGATGCATGACGTCGACGCGTTCGACGATCAAGTGTCGGCCTATCCCGCGATCACCATCATCTCGAACCGTGCCCAGGGCGGAGCTGTCGCCGCGGACACCACGCGGTCCTTCGGAGCCGAGCAAGCGCGGGCGTTCGCCGTCTGGTATTCGGATGGCGGGTCGACGTCGATCGACGGGGACTCGTTCCAAGCCGCCCGCATGCCCCATTGGTTCCCGGAAGAGGACTCGTGGCCCGCGGCCTCCCCCGCGAGGCTGGCGGTCCTCGAAGATCTCACCGAGCGCTTCCGGCTCCTGGAGGACGCCGAAACCGGTACGAAGGTGGGCATCGGCATCGCCACGGGTGCCGACAAGGTCTTCCTCACCAAGGACGCGGATCTGGTCGAGGAGGACCGGCTGCTGCCCATGGCCATGGTCCGCGACACCACCAGCGGCACGCTCAGCTGGAACGGCATGCGCTTGGTCAACCCCTGGACGGCCAGTGGCGATCTGGTCGACCTCGACGCGTACCCCCGCCTCTCCGCGTACTTCGAGGAACACGGCGAAGCCCTGCGCAAGCGGTACGTCGCGGTCAAGCAGCCCGAGCGCTGGTACAAGACCATCGACAAGGTCGATCACCGCCTGACGCGCAGGCAGAAGCTGCTGTTTCCGGACATGAAGCTGAGGATCCATCCGGTCCTCGATGAAGGCGGCCTGTACCCTCACCACAACCTGTACTTCATCGTCTCGGACGTCTGGGACATGCGCGTACTCGGTGGCCTGTTGTTGTCCAAGGTCGCGGAGGCATTCGTGGAGGCGTACGCGGTGAAGATGCGTGGGGGGACCCTTCGCTTCCAGGCGCAGTACCTCCGCAAGATTCGTGTGCCCGACCCGGAAGCGATCTGCGAGAGCGATCGGGTCGCTCTGGCAGAAGCCTTCGACCAGCGCGACGTGCGGGCGGCCACCGAGGCTGCGCTGCGCGTCTACGGGCTCGCTGAGCTGCCTGACTAGGAGGAACGGATCTTGACGGTCACCCGCCAAGACTTCGAGGACGCCGTCGCCGCGTACTGGGGCGCCAAGCAGACACAGATCGATCAGTCTGCGATCAGGGCCGCTGTCGGAGCCGGTACGGCGGGCTCCGTGCGGGGCGGCAAGCACTTCGATCCCATCGCCGCTCTCCTGGCGAAGTTCTTCCTCGACGCCGGCTACCCGCCCGAGAGCATCCGGATCACGAAGCCGCAGGGCCTGGAGCTGCCGGGTTACTACAGGCCGCAGAAGCAGTGGGACGTCGTCGTGGCCTACGAGAACACCCTCGTGGCGGCCTTCGAGTTGAAGGCGCTCGGCGGACCGTCGTTCGGCAACAACTACAACAACCGTGTGGAAGAAGCGCTTGGCAGCGCCGTCGATCTGCGCAGAGCGGCACTCGCCAGTCTCTATCCGGGTGAGAAGCCCTGGCTCGGCTACTTCTTCATCATGCAGGACGAGGAAGGTTCGCGTCGTCCTGTGCGGACTGCCAAGGGCGCCCTGCCGGTTGAAGAGATCTGGCATGGCACCTCTTATCAGGACCGCTTCGGCATCTTCTGCGAGCGCCTCATGGCCGAGCAGCTCTACGACTCGGTGTGCTACGTGACGTCGTCGGCAGCTGACCCCAAGCCGACCGAGCCCGTCTCCAGCCTCGACTGGCGACATTTCTCGGCAGCCATAAACGCGCGTCTGACCTACCTGGAGGAGCTCGGCCTTCCCAAGCCGGAGGGACCGTAAGACGCGCTGTTCAGCGGTCCGACGAGCTGAGGGCCCCGCAGTGCGCAGGTCCCGTCTGCGCGGGGGTGCTACTCCGCGACACCGGCGCGGCCGCCGGGGCGAGAGTGGTGCCCGTTGGTGTCCCCTGCCGGTCGGAGTGCCGGGGGCCGCTTCTGGGTTCTGTCCCGAGAGGTGGTCCGCTACGAAGAGTGATCGACGCATGTGGGTGCTGACCGCCCGTAACCGCCCTTCTCGGTGGATTCCCGTCGGGTCGCTGGGCGGTGGGGGTGGGGCTACTTTGGGAAGGCTGGACCTCGGGCTGCGCGTGGTAGGAGGGCGGCATGACTACACGGTTGCGTAGAGCGGCGGTGGGGGTGGCCGCGGTGGGGCTGGTCCTGGTGCCGCTCGGGCTCGGACATGCGGTGGACATGCCGGTGGGGACCGTTTCCTCGGCCTCGGCCCCCGTTGCCGCCGATCAGGAGTTTCCGCAGCTCACGCCCGCCGTGGCGCGGCAGTTGGACGATGCCGTCCGGAAGGTGATGAGCGAGGCGAAGGTGCCCGGGGTGATGGTGTCGCTCTCGGCGCCCGGCAAGGGCTCGTACGTCCGGGCCTTCGGCGTCGCCGACAAGGCGACCGGTGCGCCGATCCGTACGGACATGAACATGCGCATCGGCAGCGTCACGAAGACCTTCACCGTGACCGCCCTGCTCCAGCTCGTCGACCAGGGCAAGGCCCGGCTGGACGACCCCATCGGCAAGTACGTGGCCGGCGTGCCCAACGGGGACCGGATCACGCTGCGCCAGCTCGCCGATATGCGGAGCGGCCTGTTCAACTACTCCGAGGACGAAGGTTTCTTCAAGGCCCTCACGAGCGATCCCCGACGGCCCTTCACCCCGCAGGAGTTGCTCGCGTACTCCTTCAAGCACCCGGTGCTGTTCCAGCCCGGCGCCAAGTTCTACTACTGCAACACCAACCTGATCCTGCTCGGGCTGGTGGTCGAGAAGCAGAGCGGACAGCGGCTCAACGACTACATCAACCAGAAGGTCGTCCGCCCGGCCGGGCTGCACCACACGCTCTTCCCCGTCGGCGCGGAGTTCCCGAAGCCGCACTCCCAGGGCTACACGGACCAGACCGCCTCCGGGAAGACCGAGGACTCGGCCGACTGGAACCCCTCCTGGGGCTGGGCCGCCGGAGCGATGATCTCCGACCTCGAAGACCTGAAGACCTGGACGAAGGTCATGGCCACGGGCACGCTGCTGAAGCCCGCCACCCAGGCCGAGCGCCTGAAGGTCGTCGAGGCGTTGCCCGGCACCGGCTACGGCCTGGGCATCTTCAACGTCCAGGGCTGGATCGGCCACAACGGGTCCCTGCCCGGCTACCAGGCGCTGGCCGTGTACCTGCCGGAGGCCAAGGCCACGCTGACGGTGATGCTGAACACGGACATCTCGTACGAGGGTTCCGAGCCCAGCACCCTCTTCGGTGAGGCGATCACCAAGGTCGTCACGCCGGACCACGTTTTCAGCCTGCCCGCCCAGTCCGTTACCGCACACTGAGGGAATGAGCGATCAAGGTGTGGTGCTGCGCGTCGCCGGTCACGGCGATCTCGACGTCGCGGGTGCGCTGTTCAGGGGCTACCTCGACTTCTACGAGGTGAAGGTCGAGGATCCGGACGCGCCGAGGGCGTACCTCGCGCAGCGGCTCCGGGGTGGTGAGTCGCTGGTGCTCCTGGCCGACGTGCCCGGGGCCGGAACGGTCGGGTTCGCGCAGGTCTACCGGACCTTCTCCTCCCTCGCGCTGCGGCCGATGTGGATCCTGAGCGACCTGTACGTCGACCCCTCCGGCCGCCGCACCGGCGCCGGGCGGGCGCTCCTGCGCGAGGTGCTGCGCCGGGCGCGCGAGGCCGGGGTGTCCGGGGTGCAGCTGGAGACGGCGTACGACAACCAGGTCGCGCAGGCGCTGTACGAGGCGGAGGGCTTCGAGCGGGACGCGTTCCACGTCTACTTCCACCCCCTCGGGTAGCCCCGACTCCTCTTCACCCCTTCCTCTTCATTTCGCTTCCGCGTAGCACTCCACGATCGCCGTCGTGAACGGGAAGCGGACCGGGGTCTCGCCGAAGGCGATGCGGCCGGCGCGGTCGCCGGCGGTGCGGATCGCCTCGGCGACCGCCTCGGCTTCCTCGGCCGGGCAGTGCACGATCACCTCGTCGTGCTGGAAGAACACCAGCTCGGCCCGCATCCCGGCGGCCGCGATGGCCTGGCGCAGGGCCGCGAGGAGCAGCAGGGCCCAGTCGGCGGCGCTGCCCTGGACGACGAAGTTACGGGTGAAGCGGCCGCGGGCCCGGGTGTTGGTGGAGGCGTAGCTCGGGGTCCAGCCGTCCTCCCGGTCCTGCGGGATGCCCGCTTCGCCGTCCTCGTCGGCGCCGACCGGCGGCGGGCAGGTCCGGCCCAGCCAGGTCCGTACGAGGCGGCCCTCCTCGCCCGCTCTGGCGGCGTCGTCCACGTACGCCACGGCCTGCGGGAAGCGGCGGCGCAGCGCGGCCAGGTTCTTCAGGCCGTCGCCGGAGGTCTGCCCGTACACGGCGCCGAGGACGGCCAGTTTGGCCATGTCCCGGTCACCGGAGAAGCCCTGACGGGAGATGGCCGTGTAGAGGTCCTCGGGGCGTCCGGCGACGTCCATGAAGGCGGGGTCGCGGGAGATCGCGGCCAGGACGCGGGGCTCCATCTGGTCGGCGTCGGCGACGACGAGCCGCCACCCGGGGTCGGCGATGACGGCTCTGCGGATCACCTTGGGGATCTGCAGGGCGCCGCCCCCGTTGGTGACCCAGCGGCCGGTGAGGGTGCCGCCGGGGACGAACTCGGCGCGGAAGCGGCCGTCGCGCACCCAGTCCTGGAGCCAGCTCCAGCCGTGGGCGGTGTAGATCCGGTACAGCTTCTTGTACGCGATGAGGGGCTCGACGGCGGGGTGGTCGAGCTCCTGGATCTCCCAGCGGCGGGTGGACTTGAGCCGGATCCCGGCCTCGGCGAAGGCCTTGATGACGTCGGCCGGCAGGTCGGGGCGTACGCGGCGGCCGAACGCGGCGGAGACCTCCTCCGCCAGCTCGGCGAGGCGGCGGGGTTCGCCTCCGCCGGCGTAGCGCTCGCCGAGGAGCTCGGTGAGCAGGGCGCGGTGGACGTCGGCGCGCCAGGGGAGGCCGGCGCGCTGCATTTCGGCGGCGATGAGGAAGGCGGCCGACTCGGAGGTGGTGAGCAGGCGCATGCGGTCGGGGTGGGCAGTGGCGGCGGTGCGGTCCGCCTGGTCGCGGTGGATGGCGACGAGGGCGTCGAGGGGGAGCGGCGTGGAGGCGGGCCGGGGGTCGAAGAGGAAGAGGGAGTCCTGGGTGGTGGGGGTGGTGGTGCGGTGTGGCTGTGGGGGATCGGGGGGTACGGGGGCGCCGGTGAGGCGGGCCCAGGCGGCTGCCGCCGAGCGGGGTTCGCCGGAGCGGCCCTCGTGGGCGAGGAGGAGGAGCTCGGTGTCTTCGATGTCGTGGCAGCGCTCCACGCGGGCGCCCGCGGCGAGCAGGCGGGGGTAGACGGCGGCGGTGTTGCGCCAGATCCAGCGGGTGGGGGCGGGAGCGGAGCGGATCGCTTCCGCGGGGTCTTTGAAGGTGAGGGGGGTGGGGGTGGTGGGGGTGCCGGGGGCGGGTGCAGGAGTGCCGGGGGTGGTGGGGGTGAGCGGCATTGCGTGCCAGAGGCCGTCGGGGGCTTCGGCCAGGGCCCAGTGGGGGATGCGGTCGCTCATGGGTGCGAGTGTCCCACCGGGGGCTGACAGTGCCGGTTGGTCGGCGCGCGGGGGGTGGGACGGCGTGGCGGTGCCGCTGCGCGGGGCTTTCTCCCCGCCCCGCCCTCCTCCCGTTCACCGGGCGCAGCCCGGACCCCGTCGGGGGCTCGCCCCCGGACCCCAGCGCCTCTCACGCCGGCGGGGCCGGGCCGCCGGGCCCCCGGCCCCCGGCCCACGCGCCCCGAGCCGCGGTGGGGTTCGGGGGGCGTGGCAAGCTGGGGTGGTGAGAGAGATCGTCGATCGGGCTTGTGAGGCCGCGCTGCACGGCCAGGGCGACGCGGGGTTGGACGCCGGGGCTTCGGTGCTCGTCGGGGACGGCGGGCAGTGGGGCGGGGTCGGGCGGGAGCTGCTCGGGCGCGGGGAGGCGTACGTACGCCAGGCCTGGGAGCGGGGGTGGCGGCCCGCCGACGTGCTCCGGCTGGTCGGGCGGGATCTCGGCGAACGGCATCTGCGGATCACCCGGGACCTGATCGCCGCCGAGGCGCGCCGGTACGCCCGGCTGCCCGAGCGGTGGACCGACGCCGAGGCGTGGTGGGGAGCGGACGCGGAGTACGGGGAAGCCCTCGTGCTGCGGGAGAAGAGCGATCGGTTCAGCCTCGCCACGGCCGTGCTCGAAGTGTTCCGGCTGCTCATCCGGCTGCCCTCCATCGAGGCCGTCGGGCCGCTGCCCGGGGACCCCGTCGGCGACGCCCTGGAGCACGCGCACATCGAGCCCCGCATGCTCGGGCGCATCCGCGCGCTGCTGGCCAAGGCCGAGGCGACCAACTTCCCGGAGGAGGCGGAAGCGCTCAGCGCCAAGGCGCAGGAGCTGATGGCCCGGCACACCGTCGACGAGGCGCTGCTCGCGGCGAGCGGGAAGGGACCCGCCCAGGTGCCCGCCGCCTGCCGGATCGGGGTCGAGGCTCCGTACGAGGAGGCCAAGGCCGTGCTGCTGGACGCCGTCGCCACGGCCAACCGGTGCCGGGCCGTGTGGAACAGCGCCTTCGAGTTCTCCACCGTGGTGGGGTTCGAGAGCGATCTGGAGGCCGTCGAGCTCCTCTACACCTCCCTGCTCGTGCAGGGCACGGCCGCCATGACCCGCGCCGAGGCCGCGCAGCGTTCCGGCGGGCGCAAGCGGACCAAGACCTTCCGGCAGTCCTTCCTGCTCGCGTACGCCAGCCGCCTCGGCCAGCGCCTCGCCGAGACCGCCGAGCACACCGTCGCCGAGGCCCCCGACAACCTGCCCGCCCTGGTGGCCCGCGACGTCGCCGTCACCTCGCGGGCCGACGAGATGTTCCCCCGGACCACCACCACCCGGCTGCGCGGTGCCACGGACCACGCGGGCTGGGAGGACGGCACCGCCGCTGCCGATCGGGCCCACGTGGCCACCAGGCGGCCGCCCCTCCCGCGATAGGTCGCGCCGGTCCGGGCGGCCGTGTCGTCAGCCCCGCCGGCCCTCGCCCTCGCCCTCGCCGCGCAGGGCCTGCGTCTCCGACTTCAGGATGCGCATCGACCTGCCCACCGAGCGGGCCATGTCGGGCAGCTTCTTCGAGCCGAAGACCAGCACGCAGACCATGAGGAGCAGGATCAGGTGCCAGGGCTCAAGGGCATTGCGGAGCATGCGCGTTCCCCCTATGGGTGACGGGAATTCCGGTGCGGTCCCGACCATCGAACAGGGCCGTTCACGTACGGACAAATCTGAAGAAGGCCTGAAGGGCGGGTCGGTGCCCGGCCTTGGTCAAAGCTTGATCCAGGCTTTACATGGGTCCGATTCACCCCTGATCCACCCGAGTTCTTCCCTGACAGTGATCGGGGCAGCACCCTCCGCGTGCACGTGCATCTGCCCATGCATGCGCTTATGAACACAGCTATGATCCGGTGCAGTTGACATCTGCACTATCGGGGGCTTCCTGTGGACCACGCGTACAACGGGATGGCAGCTGCAGAACTCGACGGAGTGACCTGGCAGAAGAGCAGACACAGCAACTCGCAAGGTTCCTGTGTGGAGTTCGCCAAGCTGCCGGGTGGCGCTGTCGCCGTGCGCAACTCGCGCTTCCCGGACGGGCCGGCGCTCGTCTACACGCCGGCCGAGATAGAGGCGCTGCTGCTGGGCGTCAAGGACGGCGAGTTCGACCACCTGATCGCCTGATCGGCCGGTAGGGACGGCCGGAGGAACGGCGCACCGATCAAGCCATGCACGTGCACTGGCCGGGACTGATCGCAATGATCAACCCCGGCCAGTTTTCGTCATTCACCGACGATCCCGCCGGTGTCCGGCGCCCGCGCAGTCCTACTCGTGCAGCATGAACAGGGCCCAGACGACCTTGCCGGTCAGCCGGCCCGCGAGCGGGTGCCAGCCCCAGCTGTCGCTGTAGGCGTCCACGAGGAACAGCCCGCGCCCCGACTCCAGGTCGCAGTTCTCCTGGGTGCGCTCCGGCGCGAACGATCCGCCGGGCCGGTCCTCGCTGGGATCCCGTACCGCGCACACCAGCCGGGTGCTCCACCGCATCAGGTGCAGCCGGACCGTCGGTTCAGGCTCACCCGAACCCGAACCCGAACCCGAACCCGATCCCGCCCCGGCCCCCGCGCCGGCACCCGCCCCCGCGTCCCCCGGCAGGGCATGGCGCAGCGCGTTCGTGACGAGCTCGGAGACCACCAGGGCCACGTCGTCGAAGCGCTCGTCGAGGCCCCACTGCGACAAGGTCGACCGGGTGAACGAACGGGCGCCCCGCACCGCCTCGAAGCGGGCGGGCAGAGCGCAGGAGGCGGACCCGGAGACAGCCGTGGGGTCGACCGGGGGCAGCCCCTGCCGTAACGGCTCGAGCATGGTCGATCCATTCGTCCCCATGCGAGGCACTCCCGGGATTCGCGGGCGGAGCGGCGCGCTCCGGCCAGAAAGAACTGCGGGGTGGGTCCGGCGCCGGCGCGAAAGAGCACGCAGGTGCGCGGCACCATCGTTCCGAATGCAGAAGCTGGATGCAAGGGCAGATGCACGTGCACGCGCCGGACCTGTCCACTCCCGTGATGGTTCTTGCTCATTTCTTCCTACGCATACTTACGGACTTCTTTTACGGCAGGTGGGATTCCGTTACAGAACGAGTACGGACCGATGCGTTTTGGTGGCAGACTGCGGGGCCTGGGGTTCGGGGGCTCCGGCGACGCACATCACGCGCAGACCACGCGTACACATGGCGATGGGGAGGGCTGGACTAGTGACCGCAGAAGCAAGCGGTTCTGTGGTGCGCCGCATACTCCTGGGCTCTCAGCTCAGGCGACTCCGAGAATCCCGCGGCATCACCCGTGAGGCGGCCGGCTACTCGATCCGCGCATCCGAATCGAAGATCAGCCGCTTGGAGTTGGGAAGGGTGAGCTTCAAGGCAAGGGACGTGGAGGACCTCCTCACGCTCTACGGAGTCACGGACGGCGCGGAGCGGGAGTCCCTGCTGGGGCTCGTCCGCGAGGCGAACGCGGCCGGCTGGTGGCACAGCTACGGCGACGTGCTGCCCGGGTGGTTCCAGACGTACATCGGCCTGGAGGGCGCCGCCTCGCTCATCCGTATCTACGAAGTCCAGTTCGTCCACGGCCTGTTGCAGACCGAGGCGTACGCCCAGGCCGTCGTCAGCCGCGGCATGCCCGGCGCCACCAAGGCCGAGATCGACCGCCGCGTCGCGCTGCGACTGGAGCGCCAGAAGGTGCTCGTCTCCGAGAGCGCCCCCGTCTTCCACGCCGTCCTCGACGAGGCCGCGCTGCGCCGCCCGTACGGCGACCGCGACGTCATGCGCGGCCAGCTGGAGCACCTCATCGAGGTCTCCCAGCGGCCCAACGTGCAGCTCCAGGTGATGCCCTTCTCCTTCGGCGGTCACGCGGGCGAGAGCGGAGCCTTCACCCTGCTGCGCTTCCCGGAGTCCGACCTCCAGGACATCGTCTATCTGGAACAGCTCACCAGCGCCCTCTACCTGGACAAAGACGAGGAAGTGGCGCAGTACGAAAGGGCGATGGAGCGACTCCAGGCCGACTGCCCCGACCCCGACCGGACGCGGGATCTTCTCCGCGGCCTGCTCCAACTGTCTTGATTTGCACGTAGTATGACGTCTGATCAGTGCATGATGACCGATCGGTCTCCGGTGCAGCGCACGGGTGCGCGCTCGCAGTAAGGGATGGCATGTCCATATTCGACGACCTGGCTCACCAGTACATCGACGGCGAATGGCTGGCCGGCACCGGTTCGTGGGACATCATCGACGTCAACCCGTACAACGGGGAGAAGCTCGCGGCCATCACCGTGGCCACCGTCGAGCAGGTGGACCTGGCCTACCGCGGCGCCGAGCGCGCCCAGAGAGAGTGGGCCGCCACCAGCCCGTACGCCAGACGCGCCGTCCTGGAACGCGCCCTGCGCATCACCGAGGAGCGCGAGAAGGAAATCGTCGAGGCGATGATCGACGAGCTCGGCGGGACCCGTCCCAAGGCCGAGTACGAGGTCCACCTCGCCAAGGAGTTCATCCGCGAGTCGATCCAGCTGGCCATCCGCCCCGAGGGCCGCATCCTCGCCTCCCCGGTCGAGGGCAAGGAGAACCGGGTCCAGCGCCTCCCGGTCGGCGTCGTCACCGTGATCAGCCCCTTCAACTTCCCGTTCCTGGTCACCATGAAGTCGGTCGCCCCGGCCCTGGCCCTGGGCAACGCGGTGGTGATCAAGCCGAACCAGAACGCACCCGTGGTCGGCGGCGGGCTCATCGCCAAGGTCTTCGAGGACGCGGGCCTGCCGGCCGGGCTCCTCAACGTGCTGGTCACCGACATCGCCGAGATAGGCGACGCGCTCCTGACCCACCCCGTCCCGAAGGTCATCTCCTTCGCCGGCTCCGACCGGGTCGGCCGGCACGTGGGCTCGGTGGCCGCCCGCCACTTCAAGCGGACCGTGCTGGAGCTCAGCGGCAACAGCGCGCTCGTCGTCCTCGACGACGCCGACCTCGACTACGCGGTGGACGCGGCCGTCTTCAGCCGCTTCGTCTACCAGGGCCAGGTCTGCATGGCCGCCAACCGCATCCTCGTGGACGCCTCGATCGCCGAGGAGTTCACCGAGAAGTTCACCACCCGCGTGCGGGGTCTGAAGACCGGCGACCCCCACGAGGCCGACACCCACATCGGCCCGCTGATCAACTCCTTCCAGGCGGATGCCCTGACCGCGCTCGTCGACCAGGCCGTCGCTTCCGGCGCGCAGGCCCTCGTCCGCGGGTCTACGCGCGGCAACCTGGTCGAGCCGACCGTGCTGGCCGGCCTCCCCGAGGACTCCCCGCTGCTCGGCCAGGAGATCTTCGGTCCGGTGGCCCTGCTGGTGGTCTTCGACGGCGAGGACGAGGCCGTGCGCCTGACCAACGCGACCCCGTACGGGCTCAGCGGCGCCGTCCACACCCGGGACGTGGAGCGCGGCGTGCGCTTCGCCCAGCGGATCGAGACGGGGATGATCCACGTCAACGACTCGACGATCGGGGACGAGCCGCTCGCCGCGTTCGGCGGGGAGAAGGCCTCGGGACTGGGCCGGCTGAACGGCGACGCCACGATCGAGGCGTTCACCACCCAGAAGTGGATCTCGGTCCAGCACGGGCGCACGACTTTCCCGTTCTGATCTCGTTTCTCCTTCCGGCCTCGGTTCTCCATCCGGGGTCGCTCTAGACTCGGGCGAGTCAGAGGCGGGCAGCGGGCAGCGTTCCGGGGGAGACCTGAGTTGAGCAACATTCCGGAGACGGGGCGCACACCCCGGGTCCAGAACCGCCTGGTCGTGATCCAGGTGGTCGTCTTCTCCTTGCTGCTCACGCTGGGCGGGCGCCTCTGGTACCTCCAGGTGCGCAATGGCCAGGAGTACACCGACGAGGCGAAGAACAACCACACCCAGCAGGTCGTCCAGCCCGCCGTGCGCGGCTCGATCCTGGACTCCCGAGGGGTGCCGCTCGCCGACAACGAGACGCGGATGGTCGTCTCCGCCAGCCGTACCGACCTCACCAAGATGAAGGACCGGGGCAAGGACGTCCTGACCCGGCTCGCCGGTGTCCTGGGGCTCAACCCCGACGACGTGGTCAACAGCGTCCGGCTGTGCGACGCGAAGACGCCCAAGCCGTGCTGGAACGGCTCCCCGTACCAGCCGATCCCCGTCACCGACGAGGCGACGACGGACCAGGTGCTGGAGATAAGGGAGCACGCCGAGCAGTTCCCCGGCATCACCGCCGAGCCGACCGCCCTGCGCCGCTACGCCGGACCCGACGGGGCCAACACCTCGCAGGTGCTCGGCTACCTCTCGCCCGTCACCGACGCGGAGATCACCAAGGCCAGGAAGACCGACTCCCCGTACCTGCGCTCCGACCAGGTCGGCCGCTCGGGCCTGGAGCGCACGTACGACAAGGAGCTGCGCGGCAAGGCGGGCGTCACCCGCTACGAGGTGGACAACCTCGGGCGCGTCATCGGGCAGGCGCAGGCCGACAAGCCGACGCCCGGCTCCAACGTCGTCACCTCGATCGACTCGCGCGTGCAGGCGGTCGCGGAGCGCGAGCTGAACAACGCGATGGTCGAAGCCCGCAAGACCTACGACAAGATCACGCACAAGAACTACGAGGCGGACTCGGGCGCGGTCGTCGTGATGGAGGCCAAGACCGGCCGCATCGTCGCGATGGCCTCCAACCCGACGTACGACCCGAACGCGTGGGTCGGCGGCATCTCCGCGAAGGACTACGCGTCCCTCACCGACAAGGAATCCAACTACCCGCTGCTCAACCGGGCGATCCAGGGGCAGGCGGCCCCCGGCTCGATCTTCAAGGTGGTCTCCTCGACCGCCGCGGTGAACGCCGGGTACCCCTTCAACGGGCGGTACGGCTGCCCCAGCTCGTACTCGGTCGGCAGCCAGACGTTCACCAACTTCGAGTCGCAGGGCTACGGCGACATCACCATCGGCCGGGCCCTGGAAGTCTCCTGTGACACCGTCTACTACGGCATCGCGGACAAGGAGTGGAAGAAGGACGGCGGGATCAACCCCAAGAAGGACCCGAGCGACTGGTTCTACAAGACGGCGCACGAGTTCGGGCTGGGCAAGGCGACCGGCGTCGACCTGCCGAACGAGGTGAACGGCCGGGTCCCCGACCGCCAGTGGAAGAAGGACTTCTCCGAGGCGAACAAGGCCGCCTGGTGCCGGGACGGCAAGAAGGACGGCTCGTACGCCGAGAAGATCGCGTACGAGAACTGCCGCCAGGGCAGCCAGCTGCGCGAGGGCGACGCGATCAACTACTCGATCGGCCAGGGCGACACCCTCGTCACCCCGATCCAGATGGCGTCGATCTACGCGGGCATCGCCAACGGGGGCATGATGCACCAGCCGAGCATCGGCAAGGCGGTCGTCAGCGCCGACGGCACCTCGGTCAAGGAGATCGCTCCGAAGGAGCAGGGCCGGCTGCCGATGGACGAGGAGCTGCGCGACGACATCGACGGCGCGCTCGCGTCGGTGGCCACCACGGGCAGCGCGGCCTGGCGGTTCGGCGGCTGGCCGCAGAAGCAGATCCCGATGCACGCGAAGACCGGTACGGCGGAGGTCCAGGGCAAGCAGACCACCTCCTGGTTCGCCTCGTACACCGACGACTACGCGATCGTCATGACGATCTCCCAAGGCGGTACGGGCTCCGGGGCTTCCGGGCCGGCGGTCCGCAAGATCTACGAGGCGATGTACGGGCTCGACGAGAAGGGCAGCCAGGACCTGACCAAGGCCCTGCTCCCCAAGCCGCAGACGGAGCTCCCGGCGATCCGCCCCGAGGGCGCCGGCAACTAAAGGCCGGGTCTTCGCCACACCCGGACCGCATCGAGGACAGAACCTGACCGCAACCCTTCATAACGTGTTCCTTGTCAGCAGCGAGAACCACGAAAAGGCGGTTGGTCATGGCTCACATCTCCGAAGAGGTCCTGGGCGACGAGCGCGGCACGCTCCTGCTCTTCGTCGAATCCCAGCGCACGGCGATCCGCGAATCGCTGGCCGGGCTGACCGGGGAGCAGGCGGCGAGCCGGCCCAGCGCCAGTGAGCTGTCGCTGTCCGGACTGGTCAAGCACGTCGCCGGGGTCGAGCTGAGCTGGCTGCGCATGGCGCAGGGGCGGGCGGCCGAGACGGAGCAGAGCCCCGAGTCGTGGGCCGATGCCTTCCGCCTCACCGGTGACGAGACCATCGAGTCGGTCCAGGCCTTCTGGGACCAGGTCACGGCCGAGCTGGCGGCCTTCGTACGGGAGCTGCCCAGCCTGGACGAGACCTTCCCGCTGCCGCCGGCTCCCTGGTTCCCCGAGAACACCAAGGTCTCGATGCGATGGATGCTGCTGCACCTGGTGGAGGAGTTCGCCCGGCACGCGGGCCACGCGGACGTGATCCGGGAGTCCCTGGACGGCACCAAGGCCATGGGCTAGCCGCGCCCCCTGCCGGACACCTCCGTGGCGGACTTGCACCTCACGTGGCGTGAGGACCCACAGTGAAGGGCGTACCGACCAGAGGAGCGGGAAAGATGGGCTACTCCGTGGGACAGGTCGCCGGATTCGCCGGAGTGACGGTGCGCACGCTGCACCACTACGACGAGATCGGCCTGCTCTCCCCGAGCACCCGCAGCGGCGCGGGTCACCGGCGTTACGACGACGCCGACCTCGACCGGCTGCAGCGGATCCTGTTCTACCGGGAGCTCGGCTTCCCGCTCGAAGAGGTCGCGGTCCTGCTGGACGATCCGGAGTCGAACCCGAGGGAGCACCTGCGCCGGCAGCACGCCCTCCTGTCCGACCGGATCGCCCGGCTCCAGCAGATGGCCGAGGCCGTGGAGCACGCCATGGAGGCAGAGAGAATGGGCATCAACCTCACGCCCGAGGAGAAGTTCGAGGTCTTCGGGGACTTCGACCCCGACCAGTACGCGGACGAGGCGCACCGGCGCTGGGGCGACACGGACGCGTACAAGGAGTCCGGCCGTCGGTCGGCCGCCTTCACCAAGGAGGACTGGAAGCGCTTCCAGGACGAGGCGGACGAGATCAACCGGCGGTTCGCCGCGCTGCTGGGATCCGGCGTCGCCGCGGAGTCCGAGGAGGCCATGGACGTGGCCGAGGAGCACCGCGGGTGGATCGACCGCAACTGCTACACCTGCTCGCACGAGATGCACACGTGCCTGGGTGAGATGTACGTCGCGGACGAGCGCTTCACCGCCTACTACGACGGGATCCGGACCGGCCTGGCGGTGTTCGTACGGGACGCGATCCTCGCGAACGCCGTCCGCAGCGTCTAGATCGCCGGATGTTCCCCGCACGGCCCCCTCCCGGTACCTGGAACCGGGAGGGGGTCTTGTGCGTTGATAATTGAAACCGCAGTCCTGTCCGAAGCCCCCCTCGGACGCCCCGCCGCGATACTCGCGATACCCCGATCCAGGAGAGCCCGGAACTCGTGTACACGCTTGCGCTCGGCCCAGAGTGGCTGTCCCCGGAGTATCTGATCGGGCAATTCGGTCTGATCGGCATCCTGGTCATCGTTTTCGCGGAGTCGGGCCTCTTCGCGTTCCTGCCCGGGGACTCGCTGCTGTTCACGGCGGGCCTGTTCACCGCGAGCGGCACGATCAAGGAGCCGCTGTGGCTGGTCTGCACCCTGATCTCGGCCTCCGCCATCCTCGGTGACCAGGTCGGCTACATGATCGGCAAGGTTTTCGGTCCGAAGATCTTCAACCGGCCGAACTCCAAGCTCTTCAAGCGGGAGAACCTCGACTCGGCGCACGACTTCATGGAGAAGCACGGCCCCAAGGCCATCGTGCTCGCGCGCTTCGTGCCGATCATCCGCACCTTCGCGCCGATGGTCGCGGGCGCGACGGCGATGAAGTACCGCACCTTCCTGACGTTCAACGTCATCGGCGGCATCCTGTGGGGCGCGGGCGTCACGATCCTGGGCTACCAGCTCGGCCAGTTCGAGGTCATCAAGAAGAACGTCGAGCCGATCTTCATCGTCATCGTCCTGATCTCCGTCATCCCGGTGATCTTCGAGGTGCTGAAGTCCCGCAAGGAGAAGAAGGCGCTGGCCGCCTCCGGCGGGCAGTCCGCGAGCGACGAGGACGCGCAGGCCCCGGGCCGGCGCAGCGGCCGCCACGCCAAGCGCTGAGCCCGTACCGGCCTCCAGGCGCGCCAGGGCCTCCAGGCCCGCCACGGCCCGTCCGAAAGCCCCGGCGACCCGAGAGGGTCCGGCCGGGGCTTTCGCGTGGTGCGGGCAGACGGGCGCCAGCGGGGTGCCCGCCTAGAACCCGCGGGTTCGCTTCGCCGCGCGCCGTTTGGCGGCGCTCGCGGCGCCCGGGATCCGCATGAACAGCCGCGAGGTCTCCGACCCCAGGTTGACCCCGATCGCGATGGCCAGCGCGATGGCGGCGGCGTTCACGAGCGAGCCGAGGCCTTCGTTCAGCCGGTTCTCGGCGATCAGCAGCAGCCCGTAGTACGTCGCCGAGCCCGGCAGCAGCGGGCCGATGGCCGCCGTCGTGTACGGCAGGGCCGAGGCGAAGCGGTAGCGCGAGAAGAGCTGGCCGAAGAGTCCGACCAGTCCGGCGGCGATGGCCGTGGAGGGCACGGGAGGGATGCCGCCCGCGTAGTGCAGGGCCCCGAAGGTCACCCAGGCGACCCCGCCGTTCAGCGTCACGATCCACACGGTGGACCGTTCCTGCTGGAGCAGGATCGCGAACGTGAACACCAGAACCATCGAGGCCGCGATCTGGATCGGCGGCCGCTGGGTGATCTGCAGGACCTCCTCCGGCTTCGGCGAGGGGCCCAGCTGGAGCCCGAGGTACAGCACGACCAGCACGCCCATGATGATGCCGATGAAGAGGTACATGACCTCCAGCAGCCGGGCGGAGGCGGTGATGTAGAAGCCGGTCAGACCGTCCTGCACGGCCGCTACCAGGGCCCGCCCGGGAAGCAGCGCGAAGAGCCCACCGGTGATCACCGCGGAGGCGCGCACGTCGATCTCGGTCAGCTTCAGGGCCACGCCTATGGCGGCCGGCGGCATCGCGGCGACCACGAACTGGTAGAACTCCGGCAGCCCGCGCCCGGCGCACAGCCAGGCGAACCGGTCGCCGAGCATCGCCCCGATCGCAGCCGCGAAGAACACGACCACGCCACCGCCGACCAGGGTGGAGGCGGCCCCGGCGAGCAGCCCGGCGGCGGCCGTCAGGACCCAGGAGGGGTACGGGTGCCGGTTGCGGCGGATCTCGGCGAGGCGCCGGTAGGCCTCCTCCAGCGAGAGCTCGAACTCGTGCGCGCTGATGTCGTCCACCAGCTGGTAGACGGCGGCCAGCCGGGTGTAGTCGGTGCCGCGGCGGCGTACGGTCCGGTTCGCCGAGATCGGATCGTCGATGAGCGAGGGCTGGTGGGTGATCGACAGCAGGGTGAAGGTCACCGTGGGCTCGCAGCGGTCCAGCCCGTACGAGCGGGCCACCGCGAACATCGCCGCCTCCACGTCCTCGGCGCCCTCGCCGCCCGCGAGCAGCAGCTCGCCGATGCGCAGGGTGAGGTCGAGTACGCGCCCGACGGCGGGTCCGTGCTCGGCGTGCTTGTGCACGGCCTCCGGGACGGGCCGGACGTCGACCGGCATGCGCAGCATGGTGCGCATGCGGTCCTGCCAGGGGGATTCCTTCATCAGGGAGACGGGGAACCCCGCGCCGGGGGTGTAGGCGGGCGGCGAGTGCTGGGCGCTGTACGTGGCCGGGGGCGCGAAGGCGGAGCCCTCCGGCCCGGGCTCGGCGCTCGGCTCCGGAACCCCTTCCGGTACGGCGAACTCCGAGGTCGGCTGGTCCTCGTCGACCGGTTCCGGATCGATGCCGGCGGGCGGTGCGAAGGCGCTGCGCGCCTCGTCGGATTTCGGCTTCCGGTCCTCCGCGCCCCCGGATCCCTCGCCCTCCGCCACACGTCCTCCAGTCCCCGACCAGCCCGGGTATCAGTATGCGGAACCGTTTCGTCCTCGGCGAAACCAGACGACGAACGGGCGGCACCCCCTCGGTGAAGGGGTACCGCCCGTCGCGTTCGAGCCTGTCACCTGCCGAGCGCACTCAGCGGGGCGGGAGGACTCAGTGGTGGCCGCCCTGGGCCTCCAGGCGCTTGTACGAGGCCTCGATCTCGGCCTCGGCCTCGGTGCGGCCGACCCAGTTGGCGCCCTCGACCGACTTGCCCGGCTCCAGGTCCTTGTAGACCTCGAAGAAGTGCTGGATCTCCAGGCGGTCGAACTCCGACACGTGGTGGATGTCGCGCAGGTGCTCCACGCGCGGGTCCGAGGCCGGCACGCAGAGCAGCTTGTCGTCGCCGCCCGCCTCGTCGGTCATGCGGAACATGCCGATCGCGCGGCACTTGATCAGGCAGCCCGGGAAGGTCGGCTCGTCAAGGATGACCAGCGCGTCCAGCGGGTCGCCGTCCTCGCCGAGGGTGTTCTCGACGAAGCCGTAGTCCGCCGGGTAGCTGGTGGAGGTGAAGAGGCGACGGTCCAGACGGATCCGGCCGGTCTCGTGGTCCACCTCGTACTTGTTCCGCGAACCCTTGGGGATCTCGATGGTGACGTCGAACTCCACGTCCTGCTCCTCCATGATCAGCTTCATTGCTTCGAGACTGCAATTGGTCCATCTGCACGCGGGCCGTGCCCAGCCCCGCGGGGTGGGTGCCATGCTCGCGGCAAGACGCAGTGGTTAAGTGTCCCTCACGCATATGTGTGATCGCGAAAGGGGCTGGTCCGAGGTGCCATACGTCAAGACGTGGCAGCTCATCGCGGTGTCGGCCGTCGCCGGCCTCGCCCTGTCGGTGGCCGCGGTGGCCGCGGCCGGTCCTTGGGACTCCGGCCAGCGTAAGGCCGAGCGCGACAGGGCCGCCTCCCGGGGCCTTGCGGGTGGCGCAGATCACGGTGCCGGCCGCGCCGCCGGGCTACTGCCCCAGGCCGCGCCCAGCGCCCCCGGGGTGCTCTCCGGGATCGGCCCGGGCTCCCCGCGCACGACCGGCAGCGGGATCGCGGCCGCCGATTCCGGGCAGCTGGCCGAGGCGCTGCGGCCGCTGCTGGCCGACCCCGCGCTCGGGACCGTCCGTACGGCCGCGGTGATCGACACCGCCACCGGCCGGGTCCTCTTCGAGTCCGGAGCGCGCGAAGCCATGACCCCCGCCTCCACCACCAAGATCGCCACGGCGGTGGCGGCCCTCTCCGCGCTCGGCCCCGAGCACCGCATCCGGACCACCGTGACCCCCGGAGCGGGCCCCGGGGAGATCGTCCTGGTCGGCGGCGGGGACCCCTCCCTCACCGCCAGGAAGAAGAGTCCCGCCGGCTCCGGCGGCAGCCTGCTCGCCCTCGCCGCCGACACGGCCCAGGCCCTCAAGGCCGCCGGCACCGACTCCGTGCGCCTCGGCTACGACGACACCCTCTTCACCGGGCCGGCCCGCCACCCGATCGGCGAGAACCCCAACATCGCTCCGGTCACCGCCCTCGCGGCCGACGAGGGCCGCCCCGACGAGTCCACCTCCGGGCCCGCCGACCGGGTCGACGACCCCGCCAGGGAGACCGCCCGTTCCTTCGCGGCCATGCTGGGGGACCGCGGCATCAAGGTCACCGCCGACCCGGCCAAGGCCAAGGCGCCCGCCGGGGCCCAGCCGCTCGCCACCACCCTCTCCACCCCGCTCGCCGGACTCGTCGAGCGGATGCTGACCAACAGCGACAACGACATCGCCGAGGTCCTCGCCCGCCAGACCGCCCTCGCCTCCGGCCAGCCGGCCGGCTTCGAGGGGGCCGAGAAGGCCGTCACCGCCCGGCTCGCCGCCCTCGGCGTCGACACCGCCGGCTCCCGCTTCGCCGACGGCAGCGGTCTCAACCGGGCCGACAAGCTCAGCACGGGGCTGCTCGCCGGACTCCTGGCCAAGGCCGCCGACCCGCAGCGCCCGGAGCTGCGGCCCGTACTCACCGGACTGCCCGTCGCCGGGTTCACCGGAACCCTGCGCGGCCGCAACGCCGGCACCTCCCCGGCGGCCGGGCTCGTACGCGCCAAGACGGGCACCCTGACCGGCGTGAACTCCCTCGCCGGGACGGTCGTCGACTCCTCCGGGCGACTGCTCGCCTTCGCGTTCCTGACCGCGAACGCCCCCGAGCCCGGGGCCGCGGAGAAGGGCCTGGACAAGCTCGCGGCGGCCGTCGCCCGCGCCTCCTAGCGCCCTCCCGGCCGCCTCCGGGCGCATCCGAGGGGCTCCGCCGCGGCGCCGGTCCACGTACCGTTGACGCATGACGAGCATCGGTGGTGCCGAGATGGTCGACTGGAATCTCGCGGTGGCGACCGCGACCCGGCTGGTGCGGCCGGGTCCCGAGGTCAGCCGCGACGAGGCCCGCGCCGTGGTGGCGGAGCTGCGCGGGCATGCGAAGACCTCCGAACGCCACGTCCGCGAGTTCACCCGGATGATCCCCGAGGGGATCACCGTCCCCGACACCCCCGTCCTCGTCGTCGACCGGTCCGGCTGGGTCCGGGCCAACGTGGCCGGCTTCCGCGAGCTCCTCGCCCCGCTGCTCGGCAAGATGCAGGACCGCCGCGCCGGCGCCCCCGGCGGCGCCGTCCTCGGTGCGGTCGGCGGCAAGGTCACCGGCGTGGAGCTGGGGATGCTGCTCAGCTTCCTGGCCTCGCGCGTGCTCGGCCAGTACGAGACCTTCGCCCCGGCCGGACGCGATCTGCCGGGCTCGGCCCCGGGCGGCGGCCGGCTGCTGCTCGTCGCCCCGAACATCGTCCACGTCGAGCGCGAGCTGGACGTGCGCCCGCACGACTTCCGGCTCTGGGTCTGCCTGCACGAGGAGACGCACCGTACGCAGTTCACGGCCGTCCCGTGGCTGCGCGACCACCTGGAGGGCGAGATCCAGACCTTCCTCGGCGCCACCGAGGTGGACCCGGCGACCATCCTGGAGCGGGTGCGCGAGGCCGCCCAGTCCTTCGCCGGCGCCCGCCCCGACTCCGAGCAGGGCGACGAGGGCCGCTCCCTGGTCGAGCTCGTCCAGACTCCCGAGCAGCGCGAGGTGCTCGGCCGCCTGACCGCCGTCATGTCCCTGCTGGAGGGCCACGCCGACTACGTCATGGACGGCGTCGGCCCCGCCGTGGTGCCCTCGGTCGCCGAGATCCGCGAGAAGTTCCAGCAGCGCCGGGCCAGCGGCGCGGGCCGCCTCGACGCGGCGCTGCGCAAGCTGCTGGGGCTCGACGCGAAGCTGCGCCAGTACCGCGACGGCGAGCGCTTCGTACGGGCCGTCGTCGGCCAGGTCGGCATGGACGGCTTCAACCGGGTCTGGACCTCACCGAACACACTGCCGACGAAGGCGGAGATCGCCAAGCCCGCGGACTGGGTCGCGCGGGTGCACCGCAAGGGCGAATAGAAGCGAAGGGGAGTGACTCAGGGGGCGTAAACATGTCCCACTGGGGGAAGAAGCGTCACCCGTCCGAGGGACCGTGAGGCGTGGAAGGGCGTGCGATGCTCAGGGAACGGCTCGGTTCTGTCACCATCGACGCACTCTGAGTGACAACCCGCGTTCCGCGGGGGCTCCCGGCGGGGGGCTCCTCACGGGGGGCCGGGGCACCGGGCAGCGTCGAACAGCACCGAACAGCAGCCGTTCCAGCATCACACCCCAGCCTTCGAGGCATCCGAACTCCACCGAAGGGCACCGGACATGGGTCCCCATCCTGCGGTCGCGGCGATACGCCTGGCGGTCCGCCGCGTACTCCACGACGTCCTCACCGACCTCACCGACCGTCCCGCCGGCCACTCCCCTACCCCGTCCGGGGGGACACCCGTCGCGGCGGCCGCCACCCTGCCACTCGTACTCGTCGCCTGCTCCGGTGGCGCCGACTCCATGGCCCTCGCCTCGGCCCTGGCCTTCGAGGCGCCCAAGCTGGGCATCCGGGCCGGGGGCATCACCGTCGACCACGGCCTCCAGGCCGGCTCCGACCTGCGAGCCGCCGAGGTCGTCACCCGCATGACCGCGCTCCGCCTCGACCCGGTGGAGTCCGTCGCCGTGCGCGTCGGCCGCGACGGCGGACCCGAGGCCGCGGCGCGCGACGCCCGCTACGCCGCCCTCGACGAGGCCGCCGACCGCCTGGGCGCCGCCGCCGTGCTGCTGGGCCACACCCGGGACGATCAAGCCGAAACCGTCCTGCTGGGCCTCGCCCGCGGCTCCGGCATCCGCTCGCTGTCCGGCATGGCCGAGGTGTCGGGCGGACCGGGCCGCAGCCACCGCTACCGCCGCCCCTTCCTCCAGATCGACCGGCAGACCGCCCGCAAGGCCTGCATGGTCCAGTCCCTGCCGGTCTGGGACGACCCGCACAACATCGACCCGGCCTACACGCGCTCCCGGCTCCGCCACGAGGGACTGCCCGCCCTCGAAAAGGCGCTGGGCAAGGGAGTGGTCGAGGCGCTGGCCCGCACCGCCCAGCTGTCGCGCGACGACGCCGACGCCCTCGACTCCTGGGCCGCCGATGCCGAGGCGGGCGTACGGGACGAGGACGGCAAGCTGGAGTGCGCCAAGCTGTACGCCCTGCCCCCGGCCGTCCGCCGCCGTGTGCTGCGCAGGGCCGTGGTCGCGGCCGGTTCCCCCGCGGGCTCGCTCTTCGCCCGCCACATCGAGGAAGTGGACCGGCTCATCACCGGATGGCGGGGCCAGGGCGCCATCAACCTGCCCGGCCGGGTCGAGGCCCAGCGGCAGGGTGGCAGACTTGTCATCCGGCAGGGCTGATTGGTGCTGAAACACGGCTGAGTCCTCCGGGGGCACCCCCGGAGCCCCGGCCGCAAACGAAAGTGATGCGGGTGGACGAGAAGGACATGGGCAGCGACCTCCAGTCGGTGCTCATCACCAAGGAAGAGATCGACGCGAAGCTGGCCGAGCTGGCCGCGAAGATCGACGCGGAGTACGCGGGCAAGGACCTGCTCATCGTCGGTGTGCTCAAGGGCGCCGTGATGGTGATGGCGGACCTGGCGCGTGCCTTGTCCACTCCGCTCACCATGGACTGGATGGCGGTGTCCTCGTACGGCGCCGGGACCCAGTCCTCCGGTGTGGTCCGGATCCTCAAGGACCTGGACACCGACATCAAGGACAAGCACGTCCTGATCGTCGAGGACATCATCGACTCGGGTCTGACCCTGTCCTGGCTGCTGTCGAACCTGGGCTCCCGCCAGCCGGCCTCCCTGGAGGTCGTCACGCTGCTGCGCAAGCCCGACGCCGCCAAGGTCGCGATCGACGTGAAGTGGGTCGGCTTCGACATCCCGAACGAGTTCGTCGTCGGCTACGGCCTCGACTACGCGGAGAAGTACCGCAACCTGCCGTTCGTCGGCACGCTCGCCCCGCACGTCTACGGCGGCTGACGCCGGGACCGGGATCGGGCCCCGGACCGGGGCCCGCCCAGGGGAACCCTGGAACGATTCCTGCCGTTGGAGCAGGGGAAAGCAGTTCTGTCAGCCGTCCCACGAGGCCGCGGGTGACAATACAGGGGTACATTCCGAAGAACAGTCTTTACTCACAGCAGCATTTACCTACGGGCAGGAGGGACGGGGCGCCTGGCGCCCCGTATGGATGGACGTGAAGCGATACTTCCGTGGGCCGGTCATGTGGATCGTGCTGGCCGTCCTCGCCGTGGTCGTGTTGATGAACGTCGTCGGCTCCGGCGGCGGCTACAAGTCGGTGGAGACCAGCGAGGTCATCAAGGCGATCAACAGTGGCCAGGTGGAGAGCGCCAAGCTCACCACCGGTGACAGCCAGATGATCAAGATCGAGCTGAAGAAGGACCAGAAGCTCGGCGACAACGACGGCACCAAGTTCCAGGCCAACTACATCGGAGACCAGGGCGTCCAGCTCGCCCAGAACCTCCAGACCAAGTTCGAAGCCGGTCAGATCCCGGACGGGTACACCGTCTCTCCGGACAAGACCAGCCCGTTCCTCAGCGTGCTGCTCTCCCTGCTGCCCTTCGTCCTCATCGTCGTCGTCTTCCTGTTCCTGATGAATCAGATGCAGGGCGGCGGCTCCCGGGTGATGAACTTCGGGAAGTCCAAGGCCAAGCTCATCACCAAGGACACCCCGAAGACGACGTTCGCCGACGTCGCGGGCTCGGACGAGGCCGTCGAGGAACTCCACGAGATCAAGGAGTTCCTGCAGGAGCCGGCCAAGTTCCAGGCCGTCGGGGCCAAGATCCCCAAGGGCGTGCTGCTGTACGGCCCGCCCGGAACGGGCAAGACCCTGCTGGCCCGCGCCGTCGCGGGCGAGGCCGGAGTCCCGTTCTACTCGATCTCCGGTTCCGACTTCGTCGAGATGTTCGTCGGTGTCGGCGCCTCGCGTGTCCGCGACCTGTTCGAGCAGGCCAAGGCCAACGCACCGGCGATCGTCTTCGTCGACGAGATCGACGCCGTCGGCCGGCACCGCGGTGCGGGTCTGGGCGGTGGCCACGACGAGCGCGAGCAGACCCTGAACCAGCTGCTCGTCGAGATGGACGGCTTCGACGTGAAGGGCGGCGTCATCCTGATCGCCGCCACGAACCGTCCGGACATCCTCGACCCGGCGCTGCTGCGCCCGGGCCGCTTCGACCGGCAGATCGCGGTCGACCGTCCGGACATGCAGGGCCGTCTGGAGATCCTCAAGGTCCACCAGAAGGGCAAGCCGGTCGCTCCGGACGTCGACCTCTCGGCCGTCGCCCGCCGCACCCCCGGCTTCACCGGTGCCGATCTGTCCAACGTCCTGAACGAGGCGGCGCTGCTCACCGCCCGCTCGGACCGCAAGCTGATCGACAATTACATGCTGGACGAGGCCATCGACCGCGTCGTGGCGGGCCCGCAGAAGCGGACCCGGATCATGTCGGACCGGGAAAAGAAGATCACCGCGTACCACGAGGGCGGCCACGCCCTGGTCGCGGCGGCCTCCCCGAACTCCGACCCGGTCCACAAGATCACGATCCTGTCCCGCGGCCGGGCCCTGGGTTACACCATGGTCCTGCCCGACGAGGACAAGTACTCGACCACGCGCAACGAGATGCTCGACCAGCTGGCGTACATGCTGGGCGGGCGCGCGGCCGAGGAGCTGGTCTTCCACGACCCGACCACCGGTGCGGCGAACGACATCGAGAAGGCCACGGCGACGGCCCGCGCGATGGTGACCCAGTACGGCATGACCGAGCGCCTCGGCGCGATCAAGTTCGGCGGGGACAACACCGAGCCGTTCCTGGGCCGCGAGATGTCGCACCCGCGGGACTACTCGGAAGAGGTCGCGGCGCTCGTCGACGAAGAGGTCAAGAAGCTCATCGAGACGGCGCACAACGAGGCCTGGGAGATCCTGGTCGAGAACCGCGACGTCCTCGACAACCTGGTCCTGGCCCTCCTTGAGAAGGAGACGCTGGGCAAGGAGGAGATCGCCGAGGTCTTCTCGACGATCGTGAAGCGCCCGGCTCGCCCGGCGTGGACCGGTTCCTCGCACCGCACCCCGTCGACCCGCCCGCCGGTGCTCTCTCCCAAGGAGCTCCAGCTGACGAACTCGGCGAACGGCACCTCGGCGGCGACGCCGGCCGTGTCCGTGGAGAAGGACCCCGCGCCGGAGGACCGCGCCGAGTAGCCCTCGGCCGGACCGTCCCGGAATGGATGCCGCGCCCCCCAGGTTCTAGCCTGGGGGGCGCGGCACTTTTGCGTGCCCGTGAGGCGCCAGTGCACACAGGAACGAGGAAGAGATGACCGACCCAGTGACCCTGACCGGTGACGAGGGCACGATCGGAGAGTTCGACGAGAAGCGCGCCCAGGCGGCGGTCCGCGAGCTCCTGATCGCGGTCGGCGAGGACCCGGACCGCGAAGGCCTCCTGGAAACCCCGGCCCGCGTGGCCCGCGCGTACAAGGAGATATTCGCCGGCCTCTACCAGAAGCCCGAAGAGGTCCTCACGACCACCTTCGACCTGGGACACGACGAGATGGTCCTGGTGAAGGACATCGAGGTCATGAGCAACTGTGAGCACCATCTGGTGCCCTTCCACGGCGTGGCCCACGTCGGCTACATCCCGTCCATCGACGGCAAGATCACCGGGCTGTCGAAGCTGGCCCGCCTCGTGGACGTGTTCGCCCGCCGCCCTCAGGTGCAGGAGCGGCTGACCACGCAGATAGCGGATTCCCTGATGGAGATCCTGGAGCCGCGCGGGGTCATCGTGGTCGTCGAGTGCGAGCACATGTGCATGACCATGCGCGGGGTCCGCAAGCCCGGCGCGAAGACGATCACCTCGGCGGTCCGGGGCCAGCTGCGCGACCCCGCGACCCGCAACGAGGCCATGAGCCTGATCATGGCGCGCTAGAGGGCGTCCCCCCGGCCCCTGCGGATGCCTTCGGCGAGTTCGCCGGCGAGTGCCTTGACGGCGGTCAGGCCGGCTGCCTGGTCGGGTGCGTCGAGGAGCAGTTTGACGA